>JAIVJG010000102.1 GCA_020200155.1 Acidobacteriota bacterium
CTTACATCAGAGTTAAAGAGCGCGGATTGCTGTAAACGGTTTTTGAGTCGCAGGGCTTCAGTCTTTACTCGCGCCCGGCGAGTATTAAATACGAATAGAGCGCGATGAAGGTGACGGCGGCGACGCCGAGCTTGATGGCGGGGGGGATGGGGGCGGGCGAGATGAAGCCTTCGATGATGCCGGCGACTACGAGGAGGGGAACGCAGCCGGCGACGAGTTTGATTGCCTCGCGCCCGCGCAGGCGGAGCGCGTCGACGCGCGAGAGGTCTCCGGGCAGGATGATGGCCGCGCCGTAGAGCAACCCCGCGCCGCCCATGATGAAGATGCAGGAGAGTTCGATCACGCCGTGGCCGGACATGAAGGTCAGTAGCTCGTTGCCGTAGCCGGCGCGGTAGGTGAGCGCGAGCACAGAGCCGACGAGTGCGCCGTTGTAGGCCAGCACATAGAGCGTGCCGACGCCGAAGAGCGCACCGGCGGCGAACGCCTTGAACATCACCTGTATGTTATTGACCATGATCGCGCTGGCCCCGATCTGGTTGGCCTTGTTCAGAGTTTTCCACCATCGCTCGCCCGCGTCGGTGTTTGACGCGCGCCAGGAGGTGTCAATCCCCGCGAGTTCCGAGAACTCCACGTCGCGCCACGTGCCGAGGAAGGCGACGGCCCCGAAGATCATAAATACGGCGAAGGCGAGCGCCGTGTAGCGCCAGGTGCGGCGAAACGTCCGTGGAAAGTCGCGCGCGTAGAATCTGAGTATGCGATGGCGACCTTCGGAAGCGTCGGCGCGGTAGATGCGCCCGTGTGCGCGTATGACGAGGCTGTTGAGGTAGTTCACCAGTCGAGGGTCGCGCGACTCGGCGCGTGCAATGGCGAGGTCTGAGGCCGTGCGGCGATAGATGCGCCCCAACTCGCGCACTTCCTCGCGATGCAGGCGTCGCAAAGAAGAACGGTCGAGCAGCGACAACAAATCTTCGAGCCGCTGCCACGCGCCCTTACGCTCCCTGATGAATCGGTCGGACGACATGGGTTAAAGTTAAAAGTCAAAAGTGAGAAGAACGAAACATAGAACGAGTGCGTCTGAACTTAACATGCTCCGTATCGCCCGACAAGATTCGGGCCGGGATCGGGACTGTGCGCGGGCTTTGTGTCCGGCGACCTGGTCAGACGCATTACAGCCAGCGCCGTTGGGTGTATAATGCGGCCTCACACGGACAATTAATTTGCTCGCCCTTCGGCTGTGCGTGTTTGACGCGGCGCGTGCGGGCGGGACGTTGATAGAACCATAACCTTTCGAGAGGAGATAGCCATGGGAGACTCGGAAAACAGCGGCGGCGGCGGCTCGCCCGAAGTGACCTACACGGTGCAGGCGGGCGACACGCTCTCCAAGATCGCCAAAGAGTATTACGGCGACGCCAACCAGCACCACGCCATCTACGAGGCCAACAAGGACAAGCTCGACAATCCGAACGACATCAAGGTCGGCCAGGAGTTAAAGATTCCGCCCGCCAAGTCCTGATGCCGAAGGGCCGCAGGCCGTGGCGGCAGAACGCACGAAGACGCACGGCGCGTCTCAAAGGCGTAAACACCAGACGAGAGCGGCGCGTGCTTCAGAAACACCGCCGCTCTCAGTTTGTGGCGACGGGCTTTGAGGCCAACCTCACAAGATCAGCAAAGCGCAGGAGGCCGAGGGCAAGTGGCAGAGTGGGAACGCATCATCGAGTGCGTGCCGAACTTCAGCGAGGGGCGCGAGCCGGAGACAATCAGGCGGCTCGTCGAGTCGGTCGAGTCGGTCGAGGACGCGCTCGTGCTGGGGACGCACGTTGACCCGGATCACAACCGCTCGGTCGTCACGTTCGTCGCCACGCCGGGCGCGGTCGTCGAAGCGTGCGTGCGCGTCGTGGCACGCGCCGCCGAGTTGATTGACCTGCGCCGCCACGCCGGGCAGCATCCGCGCATGGGCGCGTGCGACGTGTTTCCCTTCGTCCCCGTGCGCGGCGTGAGCGTCGCAGAGTGCGTGGAACTCGCGCACGCGGCGGGCGGGCGCATCGCGCGTGAACTCGGCATCCCCGTCTATTTTTACGAGAGCGCCGCGCTCAGGCCAGAGCGACGGGACCTCGCGGACGTGCGGCGCGGCGGCTTCGAGTTTTTGCGCGAGCAGATTGCCACGGTGCCGGAACGCGCGCCCGATGTGGGAGAGTTGCGCGTGCATGAAAGCGCGGGGGCGTGCATCGTCGGCGTGCGCCCTTTGCTCATCGCCTACAACGTCAACCTGAAAACGAACGACCTGTCGGTCGCGCGTCTCATCGCGGGCCGCGTGCGCGCTTCGAGCGGCGGGCTGTTGCACCTCAAAGCCCTCGGCTTCGAGTTGGCCGCGCGCGGCGTCGTGCAGGTCTCGATGAACCTGACGAGTTACGAGCAGACGAATCTGCATCACGCCTTCGAGGCGGTGCGGCGCGAGGCGGAGGCTCTGGGCGTCGAAGTGCTGGGGAGCGAGGTCGTCGGACTCTTGCCGCAGGCCGCGCTCGACCGCAGCGCGGAATATTTCCTCAAACTCGAAAACTACTCGCCCGATCTCGTCTTAGAGAACCGCATCGCGGACGCGCTCAGGAGAAAAGAGCGTGAGAGCGAGTAGACGGAATCCATGTCTCACCTGAAACTCATCGTCGGGGCGGGCGCGCGTGACGCGTTGCGCTGGGCGCGGCAGCATCTCTATGCGTTATTGATCCTGACGCCGCTCGTGCTGGGGATGACATATGCGGGCGTCGGGCGTCTGGTGAGCGAGCACGCGGAGTTGGAGCCTTCGCCCGTTGCCTGTGTCCTGCTGGCGGTGTTGGCCGTGGCGTGCCTCGTGGCCCTGAGCATGTCGCGTGCGAGCACGGAGCTTTACCACCTACGCGGGCCGGAGTCCGCGCTCGACACGCTGCCCGTCTCTGTTGACACGCACCTGTGGTCGGCGCTCGCGCAACGAATTGCGCGGACGGCGGCGGTCGGTTTGGTGGCGCTGGTAGCGCGCGTGACGTTGGGAGGCGGCGACGGAGCGGCGACGACGGCGACGACGGGCGCGTCGCTCCTCTTGCCGTCGCTCGTGCTTTTCGTCGGGCTGCTGGCGCTCGTCGAAACGCTGCTGGCGCTCGGATGGATTCACGGGGGACGCGTGCGCGGACGTGCACGGGCGGCTTTGTCGTTCGCGGCGTTGCTGCCGACGGTCGCGGCGTGCGGACTGCTGCTGTTGATGATCGTCGGGCCGGGTAAGCTGGCGGCGCGCTGGCACGCGGGTCTTCTGGTTGGCAGCGCGTTGTTGAGCGCGGCGCTGTTCTTTGTCGTGCTGCGGCTTCATAGGAGTTGGCGTGCGTCCGACCTCGAATATGCGAAGCGTTTGCAGCCGGGCAGCCGTCTGAGTATGGGCGGCGCGCGAGCGTTGAGACGCCTCTTTAAATCTCCGCCGGTCGCGGCACAACTCGCGCGCGATATGAGACTGACGCTGCGTGGTTTCTCGTCCGCAGTGTACGCCGTCGCGGGCATCGCCGCGCTCGTGTTCGTCGTCCTCTTGGCGGCGTTGACGACCGGCTGGCTTCCAAGCGGCGTCGCGCGGACGGGGTTCGAGGCGACGTGGCTGCTGCCCGTCATGGCGGTCAAATTCGCCGCCGTGTTTGCCTGCGCGACGCTCGCGTCCCTTGTGCCCGTGCTGGTCGCGCACCAAGCTCCGCACCTCTGGCTGGAACGCTCCGTGGGCACGCCGGGCGCGGAGTTGTGGCGCGCGAAGCTCTGGTATGCGCGTTTGATCTCTCTGCCCGCGCCGCTCATCGCGTGGGCGTTGGGCGCGGCGAGCGGCGCGGTGCCTCTGTTCTACGTGCTGCCGCTGTTTGGCGAAGTCGTGTGGCTGTGGTGGCTGGTCAGTACGGTGGTGGGGACGCTTGCGTACGAGATGCCGGATCAGCCGGGGCTGGCGATCATACTGATGCTGTGCGCGGGGCTGGCGGCGGGCTTCGTCGTGTCGCTGCTGTGGCCGATGGGGCTGGCGCTTTATGCCTTCGGCCTTCAACAGATGTTCATGCGCGGGCAGCACCTCGCGCATCTGCATCTCGTGAAGGAGGGCGATTGAGCACGAAGGACATGCCGGCGGTCGTCGTCGTCGAGGCGGTGAGGAAGCGTTACGGCGAGGTCGTGGCCGTGGACGGCGTGAGCCTGTCGGTCGCGGCGGGCGAGACGTATGCGCTCGTCGGCGCGAACGGCGCGGGCAAGTCAACGCTGATACGAATGATCGTCGGCTTGAGCGTGCCGGACGAGGGGCGCGTCTCTGTGTGCGGCGAGGATTTGAAGCGGCGCGCACAGGCGGCCAAGGGACGCTTCGGCTATCTGCCGGAGGAGTTGTATTTTTACCAGCGGCTGACGGGGAGAGAGTACCTGCAACTCGTCGCGGGTTTGAAGAACAGCGACGCGGCGCGGGTCGCCGGCGAGATAGAGTTCTTCGAGTTGAAGGAGGTCGCGGACAAGTGGGTCGGCGGCTACTCTCTGGGGATGAGG
>JAIVJG010000021.1 GCA_020200155.1 Acidobacteriota bacterium
GGCCAGAGGCGGCACGCCCTCGTCGTCCTGAGCGACGGGATTGACAGCGGGCGCGGCGCGACTACGCTCGAAGCCGCGTTGCGCTCTCTGCTCGAAGCGCAGGTTTCCGTCTACGTCATCAGCAACACAGAGATCGCGCGCGCGCGCAAGCGGGCGGAGTTAGACACGCTGCTCTCAGGGCCGGACTCAAGCGTGCGTTTCAACGAACTGCGGATCGGCGATCTGCGCGAGGGCATGCGCGTCCTCGACCTGAGCGAAAGCAATCTGACGCAACTCGCGGGCGCGACCGGCGGGCGGCTCTACAAGCCTCGCAGCTTCGACACGCTGGATCAGGTTTACGCTGAAATCGCCGAAGAACTCAGACACCAGTACGCGCTCTACTACACGCCGCTCAATTCTTCGCGCGATGGGCGCTTCCGCCGCGTCAGCGTCGAAGTCCTCAACCGCCCGTATCAGGTCGCGACGCGCGTCGGCTACTTTGCGCCGCGCAGGTAAGCCGCGCCGTTTGACAGGCGACGGCACGGGCGTGTATATAAATTCGCGTCCGAAGAAATATAGTTTTCAAAGATGAAGCACCATTCACACAACACAAGCCCGCATCAAGGCGTCCATCATCGCCATGCGGGCGGCATGTTTGCGAACGGTGACTGATCGTCAAGCGCTGAAATTCGGAATACTTAAGAAGCGCACAAAAGTTATCGTCCACAAACACGCCGCCTGCGACATCATGTGTCCGGCGGCTATTTTAATTTTCCGTGACCGCGGACGAGAGGAACGCTTGTCTCCCGTCGCTCGTCCAGCTGTCGCTTGCGACTGCTTTTTATGTTTGAGCCACTGTCAAAGATTCCCGGCGGGATGCGCTACTATTTCGGCGCGGAGGCGCGGCTGCGTCGTGCGGTTGAAAACGCGGTGATGTCCGTCTTCGACGGGTGGAGTTATGAAGAGATCGCGACGCCTTCGGTGGACTACTACGCGTTGTTCGAGCGCGGGATGGGTCATGCGGAGGCGCACCGTGCGTTCCGTTTCACGGACACGGACGGGCGCATGCTCGCGCTGCGGCCTGACGTTACGTCTTCCGTGGCTCGCGCCGCCGCGACGCTTTTTGCCGAACGCACGCGTCCTTTGCGTTTCTGCTACGCGGCATCCGTCTTCCGCCAACTCCCGCGCACGCACGCGGAATGGCGCAGGCAGAGCCGCCAGCTCGGCTGCGAGTTGATCGGCGCGGGCAGCGGCGAGGCCGACATGGAGGTGCTGGCGATGGCCGTCGAGGTGCTCGAACGCCTTGGGCTGGCCGGCGTCTATCGCATCACGCTCAACTGCGTAGGGGTCTTCAACGGGGTGGCGGAACAACTCGCGCTCGACGGCGCGGCGCGCGAGCGTATGCGGCAGTTGATTGATACGAGAGACGCCGCCGAACTCGAACGCTTCATCGAGGGCTGCGCTTCGGCGAACACGACGGATGGCCTTGCGGCGCGCCTGACGCGTCTGACAGGAAAGCGCGAGACGCTCGAAGAAGCACGCGCGTTGATGACAAGCGCGCGTTCCGCAGCGGCGCTCGACGCGCTGGAAAAATTGTGGGGCGTCATCGAATCGCTCGGCTTGAGTGAAGCCTTCGAGATTGACCTCGCGGACGTGTCCGGGCTGGACTATTACACGGGTCTGGTTTTTAAAATTTACGTGGCCGGCGCGGGCGCACGCGTCGGCGGCGGCGGGCGCTACGACGAACTGACCGCCAACTTCGGGCGCAGAGAGCCAGCCGTCGGCTTCGTGCTCGACCTCGATGCGCTGACGGATTTGCTGGCGCGTGGAAATAATTTCGAGCCGGACGGCGTGCCGCAGCTTCAGGCAGCGATGGTCGAAGGCTCTTCGGAGGCGGGCGCGTTTCAGGATGCGAGGCGCAGGCGTGCGCGCGGCGAAAAAATTCGACTGGGCACGAGGGCCGAGTGATGCTGACAATCGCGCTTGCCAAAGGGCGCATGCAGGATGCGGCGCTTGGGCTGCTCAAGCGCGCAGGGATCAGGGTGAGCGACGAGGCGCTGGCTTCGCGTCGTCTGGCGATTGAAGACGAGAGTGGGCGCTATCGCTTCATCTTCGTCAAACCGGCGGACGTGCCGGTTTACGTCGAGCACGGCATCGCGGACTGCGGCGTGGTTGGACGCGACGTGCTGCTGGAAGCAGGCGCAGACCTCTTGCAGCCGCTTGATCTGGGCATCAATCGCTGTCGCATCGCCGTCGCCGCGTTGAGCGAGGCGCGCAAGAATGATTCCGGCATGCTCCACGTCGCGACCAAGTACCCGCGCGTCGCCGCCGCACATTTCGGAGCGCGCGGCGTCCCCGTGGAGATCATCGAGCTTTCGGGGTCTGTGGAACTAGCCCCCGTGCTCGGCCTCGCCGATTGCATCGTTGATCTGGTCGAGACGGGGCGGACGCTAAAGGAGAACGGCCTCGCCGTCGTCGAGACGATCACGGAGTCAACGGGGCGGCTGGTGGTGAATCGTGCGAGTTACCAGTTGAAGGCAGCGGAGGTATCGGAGTTGATCGAGAAATTGAGCAAGGCGGTTGCGGAAGAAAGGGCGAAAGCGTGATCGAGATTATCAGGAACGCGGACGCGCAGAGGCGTCTCGAAAAACTCGCGCGCATCAAGGAGCGCAACGTCGCCTTTGATGCAGAGTTGATGAGCGTCGTCGTCGAGATCGTCGAGGAAGTGCGTCGGCGCGGCGACGCGGCGGTGCTGGATTACACGGCACGCTTCGACAACGTGCGGCTCAACGTAGGGGAACTGCGCGTTGACGAAAAGACGCTGCGCGAATCAGCCTCGCGCGTTGACGCGAAAGTTCTGGAAGCTATTCGCGCCAGCATTCGCAACGTCCGCGCGTTTCACGAGCGCGAGCGCATCGCCTCGTGGGAGATGGAGACCGCGCGCGGTGTGCGGCTCGGCCAGCGCATCACGCCGGTCGAGTCGGCGGGCTTGTACGTGCCGGGCGGAACGGCCAGTTATCCTTCGTCGGTGGTGATGAACGTCGTGCCAGCGCAGGTCGCGGGCGTCAGCAGGATTGTCGTCGCCACGCCGCCGCGAACACTGAGCGAAACCCCGGCGGTCGCTGCCGCGCTGCGTGAACTCGGCGTGACGGAAATCTACTCGGTGGGCGGAGCGCAGGCCATCGCCGCGCTCGCCTACGGCACTGAGACGATCCCGCGCGTGGACATCATCACAGGGCCGGGGAACAAATTTGTGGCGACGGCGAAGAAGATCGTCTTCGGCGCGGTCGGCATTGACTCGATTGCCGGGCCGAGCGAGATCGTCGTGCTGGCCGACGAGACGGCACGCGCGGACTTCGTCGCCGCAGACCTCCTCGCGCAGTCCGAGCATGGCGAAGACGCCTCGGCGGTGCTCGTCACGACGAGCGAAGCGTTGGCCGACGCCGTCGCCGCCGAAGTCTCGACGCAGGCGCGGACGCTCCCACGATTTCAAATCGTCTCGCGCTCGCTCGCGGCCTACGGTGCGATCTTCGTCGTCAAAGACATGGACGAAGGGTGTGCCCTCGTCAACGAACTCGCGCCGGAGCATCTGGAAATTATCGCGCGCGACGAAGACGAGGTGGCCGCGCGTGTGCGTCACGCCGGGGCAATCTTTTTCGGATCGCACACGCCGGAAGCCGTCGGCGATTACTTCGCAGGGCCGAATCACGTGCTGCCGACCGGTGGTTCAGCACGTTTTTCGTCCGCGCTCGGCGTTCACAATTTCCTCCGGCGCACGAGTATCATCCGTTACACGCGGGAAGAGTTGAACGAGACAGGGCGACTGATCGCCGCGTTTGCCGAAGCCGAAGGCCTGCACGCGCACGCGCGTTCGGCGCTCATTCGTCTTGAGCCGGATGTGTGATGATTTCATTTTGAGTCCGAACGGGGAATTCACCGGAGAATAACAGCGCCTGCCGGGATGCTGCGTGAGTTTGAAGGCAATGACTAATCCTCTCGACAAAATCAAGCCGTGCGTGCGCGAATTGCACGCTTACACGCTGTCGCCCGACCGCGCGACGTTGAAAATCAACCAGAATGAGAATCCGTGGGACGTGCCGGAAAGATTGAAGCAGGAGACGGTGCGTCGTCTGAGCGAGCGCGCGTGGTCGCGTTACCCGGATTTCGTGCCGGCGAGCCTGCACGAGAAGCTGGCGGCGTTCGTCGGCTGGAAGCCGGAAGGCGTGGTCGCGGGCAACGGCTCGAACGAACTCATACAGGCGCTGTTGATGGTCACGGTTGAGGCGGGGAAGCGCGTGCTCATCGCGGAGCCGACATTCATGCTCTACCGGCAGGTCACGACCGTACTCGGCGGCGAGACACTCAGCGTGCCGCTCAACGCGGAGTTGCAGTTCGACGTTCCCGCGCTGAAGGCCGCGATTGAAAAGCAACAGCCGGACGTGACGATACTCTGCTCGCCCAATAATCCGACCGGCTGCCGCCTCGACGAGCGCGACCTGAGCGAGTTGCTGGAAATCGCCGAAGGCATCATCGTGGTGGACGAAGCTTATTACGAGTTTGCCGGGCGGACGGTCGTGCCTCTGCTTGAGCGCCACGAGAATCTCGCAGTGTTTCGCACCTTCTCGAAGGCGAAGGCGTTGGCGGCCCTGCGCGTCGGATACCTGCTGGCCGCGCCTGCGCTGGCGCGCGAAATCGGCAAGGCCGTGCTGCCGTACAATCTCAACCTCTTCTCGCAGACCGCAGCCGAGGTCGCCGTCGAGATGTACGAAGAGGAATTGCTCCCGGCTGTGCGGCGCGTCGTCTCCGAGCGTGAGCGGCTACTTGAAGAATTGCGGCGCGTGCAGGGACTCGCGCCCGTCCCTTCGCAGGCGAATTTCATCGTCGTCCGCTCGTCAATCCACCCCCGGCGTGTGTTCGACGAATTGCTGGCGCGCGACATACTGATCCGCGACGTGAGCGGCTACCCGATGCTCGCAGACTACTTTCGCGTCAGCGTCGGCACGCCGGAGGAGAACGACAGGCTGCTGGCGTCGCTTCGTGAGATTTTTGAGAAAGGAATGACGGTGAAATGATAAATGCGGAGCGATGAATGATGAATTAAAAGCAGCAAGCTTTTTGTCTTTCACTCACCATTCATCACTCCGCATTCATCATTCATCATTAGCTTATGACTACTCAACTCCAGACACAGTCGCGCACGGGCGAGGTTCGGCGTAAGACGAAGGAGACGGACGTGCGCGTCCAACTCACGCTCGACGGGAGCGGTCGCGCGCAGGTGGCGACCGGCGTGCCGTTCCTCGATCACATGCTGGAGCTTTTCGCGCGACATGGCTTGTTTGACCTTGAAGCCGAATGTCGCGGCGACCTTGAGATTGACGACCACCACTCCGTCGAGGACATCGCGATCTGTCTGGGGCAGTCGCTCTCGAAGGCGCTCGGCGACAAGGCGGGCATCACTCGCTACGGGTCGGCGATAGTTCCGATGGACGAGGCGCTGTGCCGCGTCGTGATTGACCTGTCCGGGCGCTTCTACCTCGTCTACGAAGTCGAGACGCGACGCCACACCATCGGCAACTTCTCGGTCGAGCTGGCCGAACACTTCTGGCGTTCGTTCGCCGAAGCGGCGCGCTGCAACCTGCACATTGATTGCCTGCGCGGGCGCAATACACATCACATCCTCGAAGGCACGTTCAAGGCGGCGGCGCGTGCGCTGCGCCAGGCCGTCGAGCGCGACCCGCGCGTCGTGGGCGTCCTGAGCACGAAAGGAGTGCTGTAGAACTTTGACGCGCGTGGCGATCATTGATTACGGCGTCGGCAATCTGCGCTCGGTCGAGAAGGCATTCGCGGCGGGCGGGTGCGAGGCCGTCGTCAGTTCGGACGCAGGCGAACTGCGCGAGGCGGAGCGGTTGGTGCTGCCGGGCGTCGGCGCTTTTCGCGCGTGCATGAGTGCCCTGCATGAGCGCGGCTTTGACGAACTCGTGCGCGAGCGCGTCGCAGAAGGCACGCCGCTGCTCGGCGTCTGCGTAGGGATGCAGTTGCTCTTCGAGGAGTCGGAGGAGTTCGGGCGAAGCGAAGGGCTGGGCTTTCTGCGTGGGCGCGTGCGCCGCTTCGGTGGCGAACTGCGCGTGCCGCACATTGGTTGGAATCAAGTGGAGTGGCGGAGAGAGCACGCGTTAATGAAGGGAATCGAAGACGGGTCTTTCTTCTACTTCGTGCACTCTTACTACTGCGAAACGCCGGAGCCGGACGCGGTGCTCGGAGAAACGGAATACGGGATCAAATATGCTTCGGTCGTCGCGCGCGGAAACGTCTGCGGCGTGCAGTTTCATCCCGAAAAAAGTCAGGCCGCAGGGCTGCGCCTGCTGCAAAATTTTGCGCGGGGCGAAGTTCAGCGGCGTGAGGTGTAGGCTCAAATCCCCGGCGACAGTGAGACGGTGTGGCGTCCCGTCAGGCGGGGCCTTTTTGAGAACGATGCTGGCGAAACGTATCATTCCCTGTCTCGACGTTGACCGTGGCCGCGTGGTCAAAGGCATTCGCTTTCTCTCGCTCGTGGACGCGGGCGACCCCGTTGAGCAGGGCAAGCGTTACGACCTTGAAGGCGCGGACGAACTGACGTTCCTCGACATCACAGCATCCTCCGGCAAACGCGCCATCGTCGCCAACCTCGTGCGGCGTGTCGCCGATCAGGTCTTCATCCCTTTGACCGTCGGCGGTGGCTTGAACACCATCGAAGACGTGCGCGCGGTACTGCGCGCGGGGGCAGACAAAGTCACACTCAACACGGCGGCGGTCGAGCGTCCCGAACTCATCACCGAAGGCGCGGAAGTCTTCGGCAGCCAGTGCATGGTCGTCGCCATTGACGCGCGGCGAAAAAATGCGCGCGATGCGAAAGCGGGCTGGGACGTGTATACGCACGGCGGGCGGCGCGGCGTCGGGTGGGATGCGGTCGAGTGGGCGGCGCGAGCCGAACAACTCGGTGCGGGGGAGATTCTTTTGACGAGCATGGACAGGGACGGCACGCGCGACGGCTACGATGTTGAATTAACCAGAGCCGTCTCGAACGCTGTCCGCATCCCCGTCGTCGCTTCGGGCGGCGCGGGTAAACTCGAACATTTTTACGAAGCCCTGACAACTGGCGGAGCCAGCGCCGTGCTCGCCGCGTCGCTCTTTCATTTCGGGCAGTACCGTGTCGGGGATGTGAAGGACTACCTGCGCGGGCGTGGAGTCATGATGAGATGAGACTGAAAATGGAAGAGATTAATTTCGACGAGCGCGGACTCGTCCCCGCCGTCGTGCAGGACGCGAAGACGGGCGAGGTGCTGACGCTCGCCTACATGAATGCAGAGAGTCTGAGGCGAACGCTCGAAGAAGGCGAGACGTGGTTCTGGTCGCGTTCGCGCTCGGAGCTTTGGCATAAGGGTAAGACTTCGGGCAACACACAGCGCGTCGTTGACGTGCGGCTGGATTGCGACGCCGATGCGCTCGTCGTGCTGGTCGAACCCAACGGGCCGGCCTGTCATACAGGAGCGCGTTCCTGCTTCCCACAGGAATTCGAGGGGGCGCATCGCGCAGGCGGCGAGGCTGGCGGAAAAATTGAGCGGGAGGCAGGCGACTTCGCAGTCGTGCTTGAGCGACTCTATCAAGTCGTGGAGAGCCGTCGTCGAGAGATGCCGGAAGGCTCTTACACCACCTATCTCTTCGAGCAGGGTCTGGACAAGATTCTGAAGAAGGTTGGTGAAGAGTCCGCAGAGACGATCATCGCGGCGAAGAACGGCGACGCGGAAGCGCTGGCGGCTGAGTTGTCCGATCTCGTCTATCACCTGATCGTGTTGATGGTCGAGCGCGGTCTGGCGCTCGGAGACGTGAGCGTGGAACTCGCCCGCCGCGCAGGGAAACGGAGTCGGTGATGAATCAGGACTCGCATGAATTGCAAAGGCTGCTCGACTTCAGCGTCGCCATCGCGCAAGAGGCGGGCGAGATCACCCTGCGATACTTCCGCAAAGAGGTGGGCACGTACCGGAAGGCCAATGATACGTTTGTCACCGATGCGGACTTGGAAGCAGAAAAATTCCTGCGCCGAGCCATCACGGAAAGTTTCCCCGAAGATGCCATCCTCGGCGAAGAGGAGGGCGAGCGTGATGGCTTGTCCGGCAGGCGTTGGATCATTGACCCGATTGACGGCACGTATTCGTTCGTTCACGGCGTCCCGCTCTACGGCGTGCTCGTCGGTCTGGAAATTGCGGGAGAGCCGACCGTCGGTGTGATTAACGTTCCGGCGCTCGGCGAGATTGTTTATGCCGCACGCGGGCTGGGCTGCTTCTGGAATGATTCGCCTGCGCGCGTCTCTCAAACCTCTTCTCTGGATGAAGCTCTGGTGCTCTCCACGGATTTCGGAACCTGCGCGCAGCACGGTTTCGGCCATGCCGCCGACGAACTACAGCGCCGCGCCGCCGCGCGGCGCACATGGGGCGATTGCTATGGATACGCGCTCGTCGCCACCGGAAGGGCTGACATCATGCTTGACCCTGTCGTCGCCGTCTGGGATTGCGCGGCGTTGTCGCCCATCGTCGAAGAGGCCGGCGGGACATTCACGGACTGGAATGGGAAACGGACAATCCTCTCCGGGCATGCGATGGCGACCAATGGCGCGCTCTACGATGAGGTGTTGGCGATTATTCAGGGAAAAGAGCAGTGATTTCGAGACTTGGGTTAGCTGGCGGGTCAAGAGTTCTTAGATTGCTGAGGCTTTCACCCTGAGAGGAGTCAGAAGGCAACGCGGCTAGCCATTCGGCTTCGTTCGAGGCTCTTTGACTCGCAAACCCACCTCGTGTATTCTCTCAAATCAACTGCTGAGTTGGGATTAGTCCAAGTATTCTTTAACTTACAACTCACACTGGGCAACGGCATAGGCATTGCTGAGGAAGACACGGGCCAGTTTAATTTCTCGTCAGCACCGATTCCATAATTTCAGTGGATTCAGCCCCGAACTGGCAAGCATGTCCCACAATTAGCATCTTGAAATCTTAAGCGAAGGAAAAGCGAATGCGACCAATTAAACACGTCGAGAAGGGTCTGACCGCAATGGCCGGCGGCCTGTTCAATACGATTCAGATGTTCAACCAGTACAGGCCGAACGAATCATTCATCCCGAAGTGGTCTGACAAGCCTCTGCTGAAGTCCTGGCAGAAGTCGAAGCCCCCGCTCGGTTTCCCGCGCACGACAGACAGCCTCTGCCCCAAGTGCGTCATCGAAGCGCGCCAGAAGATTCTTAGCCAGGAAGTCATTGACCCGTCCATTCTCGTCAACGAGAAGGTGGGCGAGATCAAGGCGCAGATCATCGAGCGGAACGGCGAAATCTGGATGATTAAGGACTGCGCCGTCCACGGCCACTTTGAGGACATCATGGCGATTGACTCGTCATTCCTCAAGCACATCGAGAGCATGTTCCCCGGTCGCGACATTCAGGCGCACAACGACGAGAAACTGCACAACCATGGTTCCTCGACCATCAAGTACGGGCGCGGGTCGGTCTTGACGATTGACCTGACGAACCGCTGCAACATGATGTGCGACCCGTGCTTCATGGACGCCAATCAGGTTGGCTTCGTCCACGAATTGAGCTTCGACGAAGTCAAAGACATTCTCGATAAGGCCATCTCGATCAAGCCTCGCCGCCAGATGTCCGTGCAGTTTTCGGGCGGTGAGCCGACGATCTCGCCGCACTTCCTCCAGTCCGTCTCCTATGCGCGCAAGGTCGGCTACAACTCCGTGCAGTGCGCGACGAACGGCATCGAGTTCGCCAAGAGCAAGGAGTTCTGCAAAGAGTCTGCCGAGGCGGGCCTGCGTTACGCCTACCTACAGTTCGACGGCATCGGCAACGACGCGAACAGCCACCGCCAGGTCGGCAACCTCTTCGACGTGAAGCTGCGCGCGATTGACAACCTGCACGAAGCGGGCGTCGAGATCGTTCTCGTCATCACGCTCGTCAACAACATCAACAACGATCAGGTCGGCTCCGTCATCCGCTTCGCGCTCGACAACCCGAAGAAGATCGCTTTCCTCTCGTTCCAGCCCGTCTCCTTCACGGGCCGCGACGAGGAGATTACGGACGAGCGCCGCATGGCGCAACGCTACACGCTGTCGCACCTCGCGCAGGACGTGAAAAGCCAGGTTGGCATCACCGAGCCGACGCGCGACTGGTTCCCCTTGAGCCTGATGGGCGCATTCGCCGACTTCGCAGACCTCGCGCACGGCCCCGACGCCGAGTGGGGACAGGTTTCGTGTGGTTGCCATCCGAACTGTGGCGTCGGCACGGCGGTGATGATTGACAAAGAGTTGAAAGAGATGCGTCCCGTGCCGGAATTCCTGAACATTCCGGGACTCGTCAAAGACATGCGGAAGATTACGGACGCGGGCCGCGGCAAGTGGAAATCGAACTTGATGATGGGGCTGGCGCTCCTGAAGCACTACAACCCATACAAGTCGCCTTCGCAGTTCACGCTCTACGAGTTGTTCAAGAAGTTCGACAAGTCGTTCGGCCTGACCGGCAAGTCTTACGGCAGGGTTGACGGCAAGCGCACGCAGACAGACATCGAAGCACGCCGCGCCGACCGTTGGAACTTCCTCTTCATCGCCGGCATGTGGTTCCAGGACTTGTTCAACTACGACTTCCGCCGCACGGAGATGTGCATCATCCCTTACGGCACGCAGGAAGGCGAGATTTCGTTCTGCGCCTACAATACGGGCATCGGCTGGCGCAACATCATCGAGCAGATGCACCAGAACGCGACCGTCGCCAAGTGGTACAAGGAGAATGGCCGTCACGAAATTTTCGCCAAGGGCAAGGAAGTCGAACTCGATTACGAGGTGCCCGTCGGCCTCAAGCTGAACGAAGTTGACATCCAGCGCCCGAATCGGCCTGAGATGGCCGGGCCGAAGACGGCGGCTGAAGAGGCTGCGATGATGCGTAAGCTCTATCAGGAGATGGTGCTCAAGCAGAAACTCGGCTCCGACGTTGAGAAGAACAAGCCCGTGCAGATTAAGGGCCTGTCGCGCAAGAACGAAGAGTCGGTCTCGGCTTAAACCCAAGACAATGGTTGCGAAAGCCCCGCGACGTTGAGTAAGCGTCGCGGGGCTTTTGCCGTGAACCCGTCGTGCGTTAACAGAAGTGAAGCGCACAAGCTCAATTTGAAACCTGCGCCTGCTTGAATAATTGAAGCCTTTAAGGTGTAATGGATTTCGGTTCAATGATATGGTTCGCATTCTCTTAACAAACGACGACGGCATTCATTCGGACGGACTCACCAAACTGGAAGAGGCGCTCAGAGAAGTGGGCGACGTGTATGTGGTCGCTCCGGCTTCGGAAATGAGCGGCGCGTCGCACAGCCTGACGCTTTCGCGCCCACTCCGCATCCGCCGGATTGACGAGCGCCACTGGACTGTGGACGGCACGCCAACGGACTGCGTGACGCTCGCGCTCAACAAAATCCTGACCTACGAAGAACGCCCGCACCTCTGCGTCTCCGGCATCAACCATGGTGCAAACCTCGGCGACGACGCGACCTATTCGGGAACCGTCGCGGGCGCGCTCGAAGCAACCATCCTCGGCGTGCCCGGCCTGGCCTTCAGCCTCGTCGCGCGCGAGACATATGACTTCACGGATGCCGCGCGCTTCGCCGTCGTCGCCGTTCGCAAGGTCTTGAGCGAAGGGTTGCCGGACGGAACGCTGCTCAACATCAACGTCCCGCGCGGCACGGTCAAAGGCGTGCGCGTTACGCGACAGGGAATCAAGAACGCACGCCCCATCATCAGCGAGCACATAGACCCGCGCGGCAAGGCTTACTATTGGATCGGCGAGGAAGTTAACGTCACAGGCCAACAGGAAGGCACGGATTACGCCGCCGTCGAGCAGGGCTATATCTCTGTCACGCCGATGCGCAGCGACATGACTAACCACAATGCGCTCGCAGAGCTTGGGCGTTGGGACGCGATCAACTCCGAAGAGATTTTATCCGAGAATCAGGATCAGCCCGCCGGACGCGGCTAGGCTTAGCTGTCACTGCGCGCCAATCAAGAATTTTTTTGAATCCCTCTACACCGAACTTGTCATCCGCACACTCAACAGGTTTCCGCATTCAGCGCGAGCGCATGGCCGAACGCCTGCGCGATCACTATCGTATCCGCGACCGACGAGTCCTCGACGCGATGATGTTCGTGCCGCGCCACGTCTTCGTCTCGGAAGCCTTGCAGAGCCGCGCCTACGGAGACCACGCGCTTCCCATCGAAGCCAACCAGACAATCTCGCAGCCTTACATCGTGGCGCGGATGACGGAGTTGCTCGAAGTTGACGCGCGCAGCCGTGTGCTTGAAATTGGCGCGGGGTCGGGCTATCAGACGGCGGTTCTGTCCCGCGTCGCCGGACAGGTCTATGCCATTGAGCGCATCGCTAATCTGGCGCGAGAGGCGCAGGCGCGCATCCGAAGCCTCGACATCCACAACGCGACAGTCAAGTGCTTCGACGGCACGCTCGGTTGGAGCGCGCACGCGCCTTACGACGCCATCCTTGTAGCCGCAGGCGGCCCCGATGTTCCCGATCCGCTGTTAGTGCAATTGAAAGTTGGCG
Source organism: Acidobacteriota bacterium (assembly GCA_020200155.1). Lineage (GTDB taxonomy): Bacteria > Acidobacteriota > Blastocatellia > Pyrinomonadales > Pyrinomonadaceae > JAIVJG01. The sequence goes on from JAIVJG010000021.1 coordinate 12,602, forward strand.
GCAGGCTCGTCATTCCCGTCGGCGCGACGCGAGAGTCGCAGCGGCTCGTGCGAGTAATTCGCACAGATGATGATTACGTTCATGAAGAGCACGGGCCATGCGCTTTCGTCCCGCTGATCGGTCGTTACGGTTGGACGAATGAATAGCTAAAAGCTCAGAGTCCAAAGTCAACTTCGGTTGCGAGACTCGAAAGGCTTGCTATGAATTGTGATTTGAACTTTAAACTTCAAATTTTGAACTGACTGGAGAACTGCGGGTGATCGCAAGAATCATTGAAATACTTTCGGGCTTTATCGTCAGCGTGATTTCCGCGCTTGGCTACGGGGGCATCGTTTTGCTGATGGCGATTGAGTCGGCGTGCATCCCTCTGCCGTCCGAAGTAATCATGCCGTTTTCGGGTTATCTGGTTTACACGGGGCGCTTCAACTTATGGGCGGTCGGCGTTGCGGGAGCTTTCGGCTGCGTCGTCGGATCGCTGGTCGCCTACTGGGTAGGCGTCTACGGCGGGCGTCCACTCATCGAGAAGTACGGGCGCTATCTGCTGGTTTCGCGCCACGACCTCGATCTGGCCGACCGCTGGTTCGCGCGCTACGGCGAAGTGATCGTCTTCGCGAGCAGGTTGCTCCCGGTGATACGTACTTTCATCGCTTTCCCCGCCGGTGTGGCTCGCATGAACCTGACGCGGTTTGTGCTCTACACGTTTCTCGGTTCGCTGCCCTGGTGCCTGGGTCTGGCTTACGTCGGACAACTGCTCGGCGAGCAGTGGGACAAAAACGAAGCTCTGAAGGCGTGGTTTCATCGCTTCGACTTCGTCATCGGAATCATCTTCGTGCTCGCCGTCGTGTGGTGGGTCTGGCGGCACATCAAAAACTCGCGCACGCCTCAACGCGCTTAACATTCACACATCGTCGGCGCGGAAAGTAATGACGCTTCAGTTTGACATGCGCGCAACGCGCACTTAGAATAACGGCACGTTGAATGTATCGGGGCGTGGCTCAGCCTGGTAGAGCGCTCGGTTCGGGACCGAGAGGTCGAAAGTTCGAATCTTTCCGCCCCGATTACTCATCGCCAGACACAAATCAAGTCAAGCACTCTTCAATTCCACCTTTCTTAACACAATCTGACGGCAGAGTTTCGCGTGCGTGTGGTGCGGTCGGACGCCGACTCCATTCTGTGCACATTTGATGGCAGGGACTCAGTCTGAATTCATCGGCACGGCATTTGATGGTTTCCCTACTGAACGCCATTGAGCACGAGTCGTTTTCGGACAGACGGCGGCACGTCCGCTCTTTGTCGTGTCCGAAAAACACATTTCACAAAGGGAGGGTAAGATGTCAGCCAGAGAAGAAACTTTGACGAATCGAAATGCCGGCGCAAGTCTCGCCGGGCAAAGCAAGCAAGCGGGTTCGCCTGTTAACGTGGGGCAGGCTGAGCGCCTGGCTTCGGCGATAGGGGGCGGGGCGCTGGCGCTCTACGGCCTGACGCGCGGCTCGCTGGGCGGCGTTGCGCTGGCACTGTTGGGCGGCGCACTCGTCCAGAGAGGTGTGTCCGGGCATTGCAGCGTCTACGAAGCGATGGACTACAGTTCCGCCGAGGGCGGTCTGAGGGGTCGCAGCGAGAATGTGAGCGTGCCCGGCAATCGCGGCATCAAGCTGGAGAAGAGCGTGACGATCAATCGCTCGCCGGAAGAGCTATACGCGTTCTGGCGAAACTTCGAAAATCTGCCGCGTATTATGAATCACCTCGAATCCGTCCGCGTGACGGGCGAGGGCCGTTCGCACTGGATAGCCAAAGCGCCTGCAGGCACGACCGTCGAGTGGGGCGCGGAGATTTATAACGAGAAGGCAAACGAGATGATCGCGTGGCGCTCTCTGGAAGGCGCGGACGTTGACAGCGCAGGTTCCGTCCACTTCGAGCCGGCGACCGGCGGGCGCGGGACTGTGGTGCGCGTCATCCTCAAGTACGATCCTC
>JAIVJG010000103.1 GCA_020200155.1 Acidobacteriota bacterium
GGCGGTACGATTTACCACGTGCAGACGGAGGATAAGGGTCTTGATACGCCACTCATCCTCTCGCTTGTCTACGTCGGCGGCGCGATTCTGGCGAGCAAGCGTGTGCCTTATCACGACCTCGTCGAATCAGGCTTTGACGAAAAAGTTCTCGTTGAGCGCCTACAGCGCCAGCATAAACTTATCTGCGCAGCTATCCGCTCCGGACGCATTGAAGACCTCAAACGCATGACCGAGCGCGATGCGACGGCGCGCGGCGTTCAGCAGTCTGTAAAGCAATCAGAGAATATCGCGCCGGAGATTTCCGTTTCGAGTAATTCAGGCGTCCCAACAAGTTTGCCGACTCCCGAAGTTCCTCTGACCAAAGCGCCTGCGCCGCAAGCCGCTCTCGTTGTCGAACAAGTAGCACCGATAGCGATTATCTCCCCCGCCATCGAGGAAGGAGTCGGTGAGTCGCTGCCTCAGGAAATAGGGGAGAGCGCAGGCGGGGCACCAATTCCTTCAGAAGAGCTTTACCTTCATCTATTGGATGATGAGGGAGAGTTTCGTGCGGGACAGTTGGCGACGATCAAGATACACGTGGGGCGCGGCGTCTACGGGCAGCAGGCGGTCGCGGATGCGAGCGTTACGATTAAAGTACTGGGCACAACTTTCCGTCCGCTATTGCTGACGACGCAGACGGACAACGAGGGCCTCGCCGTCGTGCGTGCGCTTCTGCCCCGCTTCACTTCAGGCCGCGCCGCGATAATCATTCGCGCCACTGCCGGCGACGACGATGCAGAATTGCGACGCATCATCAACCAGGCTTAGGTGAAAGAATTTTTGCTTGTCATCTTAAACGGAGAATCCAGGGAAGTGCCGGATAGCACGACCCTCGAAAGGTTGGTTGAGCAACTCGCGCTCGCTCCTGAGCGTCTCGCCATCGAACTCAACTACGAAGTGATCCGACGCACCGAATGGCCGCGCATCGCTTTGGCTGAAGGTGATCGCGTGGAAATTGTTCATTTCGTCGGCGGCGGTCAAGCGTGAGAAACGCTTTTTGATTTCAAATCTCAACTCTGAGACGTAGGTCGCCCGATCATCCGCAGACTCCGTACCAATCGAGTTGATTATCCTGAATCGAAGTTCAAACGGGACGGGCCGCACAGGCTCAGCCGCGTCTCGCCATTTCTGTTTCTCAGGCTGCGGGTGTAAATTTACAGGGCTGGCGATCCGTCGCCGTCAGCCCCGTAATTTCGCGGAAACAGTTTCATTAGGGCAGAATTAAAGCGGAAAATAATGTCTACCACTCTTCAAACGTCATCTGAAACATTCCAACTCGCGGGCCGCGTTTTCACATCGCGCCTGATCGTCGGGACGGGCAAGTATCGCAGCTTCGAGGAGATGAAGGCCGCGCACATCGCTTCAGGCGCGGAGATGGTGACGGTGGCCGTGCGGCGTGTCCCGCTCGACAGGAGTTCGGAATCGTTCCTCGACCATCTTGCTCCAAACCTGACGATTTTGCCAAACACCGCCGGCTGTTACACGGCGCAGGAGGCGATTCGCACGGCGCGACTGGCCCGCGAAGCACTTCAGACCGACCTCATCAAGCTCGAAGTGATCGGCGATCAGGTCACACTCTTTCCGGATAACGAACAGACGCTCGAAGCGGCGCGCGTGCTCGTGCGAGAGGGGTTTACTGTGCTGCCGTATTTCACGGACGACTTAATCATGGCGAAGAAGCTCCTTGATGTCGGTTGCACCGCCGTGATGCCGCTGGCCGCGCCCATCGGGTCGGGCTTGGGCGTGCAGAACCCTGCGAACCTGGCAATCATGCGCGAGCAGTTGCCGGATGCCACGATTATCGTTGACGCGGGCGTCGGGACGGCGAGCGACGCGGCGGTGGCGATGGAGTTGGGCGCGGACGCCGTGTTGATGAATACGGCGATAGCCGAGGCGCGAAATGCGGAACAGATGGCCCGTGCGATGCGCCTGGCAATCGAAGCGGGACGCCTCGCCTATCTCGCCGGGCGTATGCCGAAGCGCCTCTACGCGAGCGCATCAAGTCCTCTGACGGGCATTGTTCGCTAATTCAATTTCAACCGCCTCTGCCGCCCGCCGCCCGCTCTCGCCCGGAGAGCGCCGGCGGGTTTTTAAATCGGCGGAAAGTTATGTGGCTCTCATAGAGGGAAAAAGGAATGGGAGAGTTGAGCGGCGTCGAAAAGATTTCAACCGACTCTGAGTCTCCGGCGAATGGAGGCAGCCGGTAAAAAAGTCCTTCACCGTTGCCGAAGATGTGAAGCTCCGGCGGCGAAGTCGAAAGCGAAGCGGGGCTGCAAGCGTGAGTTGGCGAACTGCTGTTCCGCGCGCTCGGCGTTGCCGAACTGAAGTCAGCCGAATTGTTGTTCGTATCTGTACAGCCGCTCCCTTTCCTCTGCGCGGCGTGTGTGCTATCGAGTGTGACCGTCGGACTCGTCTCCGAGCAGTTGGCCGTCGTGCCGTAGCCGACAAGATCAACAATCGCAGCGCTCGCGGGGCACGCACCGTTCAGTGCCGTCACGTTGTTGAGAACGGCAACCTTCCCGGAACCCGCAGCCATTGCTGTTGAGCCGGAAGCATCCGGCGTCGGCAAACTCGCTCCGAGCGCGCCGGTGGCCGTTCCTTCCTGCACGAGAAAGTACTGGCCGGGCGCGATGATGCAAGGGCCGGTCGGGCAGATTGCTGTCACAGTCCACGCGCCCGTGCCGGTAGCGGAGGCGTACTGCACTGACCATCCGGCGACGTTAACGTTTGACGCGCCGCGATTGAACAACTCGATGAAGTCGTTTTTGTAAGTCGGCGAGCCGGTCGTCGCGCCGCCTCCGCCGTAGACCTGACTGATGACTATGCTCGTGGCCGGCGTGGGCGTTGGTGAGGGCGTAGGTGTAGGCGTGGGCGTGGGTGTAGGGGTTGGTGTTGGTGTCGGAGTCGGCGTGGGTGACGTGACCGTTAAAGTAGCCGGGGAGCTTATGACTGTGTTGAAGCTGTCGGAGCCGGTTGCGGTGATTTGAGACGTGCCGCTTGCGCGACCCGTGACAGTGGCGTTGGCCGAGCCGTTAGCGGGGTCGGAAGAGACTGCGTCAACTGTCGCGGTGGCGGTGTTGCTCGACGTGAAAGAGATGGTGACGCCCGACATCGGACGGTCGAACTGGTCGAGGGCCTGTGCGGTGAATTGTTGGGTTGCACCGACGACGATGGAGGCGGAAGGGGGCGCGAGGCTGACCTTCGTCAATACGGGCGGAGGCGGGTTGATGGTCAGGAGGGCAGTGCCTTCGGTTTGTCCGGCGCGTGCGCGGATCGTGGCGCTGCCGGCGGCTGCGGCCTTCGCGTTGGTAGAGATGCCGACAGTGGGCGCGACGGTGGCTTTACTCGCGTCGCTCGAATCCCAGATGAAGGAGACATTCGGGATTTCAAACTCTCCGGCGTTCATGTTGCCGAAGGCGCGTGCGTTGAAGGTTTGAGTCGCTCCGATGTCAGCGGCAGCCGACGCGGGAGACACTTCGATGCGTGAGATTGCGGGAGAACCGAAGGGCGTGCCGTCGGCGCGCGTGCCCGGCGAGAAGCCACGTCCGGCGGCAAATGTCGCGGACTTATGAGGCACGTAGCTTCCGCCTTCATTGTTAATCTCGGCGTCAGGCGAACGCGTCAGCGACTGATCGCCCGGCGCTGAGACAGTTCCGCCAGCGCCGTATGTGAGCGACGCGATTGTGGCCTCTCCGTTCGCGACGGAGAGCTTAACGGAAACTGTGTCGCCCGTGTCGTTGAGACTGAGAGACGTGGTTTTCAGTATTAAAGCGCCGCCGAAATTCGGGTCGTTGGACGGAGGTGTGCCGCCGCCGAAGATGACAACAGAGCTTCCCGACGCGAGGTTGGTGTTGGCGGGGAAGGTGAAGCGATTGGTGGTCGCATCGGAGATGCGTATGCCGGAGAGGTCGAGCGGCTCGCCGGAGTTGTTGAAAAGTTCTATGAACTCGTCATCGTCGGCGCTGCGCATGCCGTCGCGGTTGGCGTCCCCTTCAACGTCCGTGGTGGCGGAATTGTCGGGCGGAACGTCTGCCAGCAATTCGTTGATGACGAGGGGGACGCGCACAGTCAGCGTAGCCTGACCAGAGACGCTGCCGCCCCTGCCGTTGTCCGTCGTCGCCGTGATGAGGACGGAACCCACGCCCGCGCCGCGAGCCTCCCCGTTTGAGTTGATCGTCGCCACCGAAACATCTTCCGACGACCATGAGAAAGTCGCGCCCTGAACGATTCCATTGTTTTCGTCAAACGCTCTCGCGACGAACTGTCGCGTCCCGCCGCGATTCAAGACGACGGATGACGGCTCGACTTCGACGCGCACGACTTTCGGCGGCAGCGGCTTGACCGTGAGCGTCGAAGGATTGCTCTCGATGCGCTGTGTGCCGTCGCTCGCCGTCGCGTTGATCCGGGCCGAGCCGGGGCCGCGAGCTTTGACGAAGGCCGTCGCGAT
>JAIVJG010000022.1 GCA_020200155.1 Acidobacteriota bacterium
TCCTGTCACCCGTCACCCGTCATCCGTCACGGTTATTGAATGGTGATGTGCGGCGCGGTGTCCGCCGGGCGGCTCGTGAACGTGACGCCGTTGATCGTGACGGTGACGATGACCGGCACGTCGCCCGCACCGGCGAGCGTGGCGGGCAGACGGACGACGATCTGGTCAAAGCCGGAGGTCAGCGACGGGCCGACGGAGACAATCGCGTCGCCCGTCAGGTCTGTGTCCTTAATGCGTACCGTGACCTGCGCCCTCGTGACGTTACGCACGCCCGTCAGCATGATGAGCAGTTCGGTCGGGACAGTTTCGGTGGTGGCGGCGGTGCAGACGCCGGTCGTCTTCGACCCTGTCGGAACCGTCGTCGTCACCGTGAACGGCTCGCCCGTCGGCGAGATGCAGGGATTCGTCACGTTGAGCACGGCGGCGCGCCCCAATGCTCCGTTCGTCGTCGTGAAAATGTCTGGCTGCGCGGCGAGGAGTTGGAGCGACGTGCGAATGACCGCGCCGTTGTTGTTGATGACGACGGGCAGCGGCGTGGTCGCCGTCGTCAACAGGCCCGGCGGCACGACGAAGTTAATCTGGCCGGGGCTGACGAAATAGAGACCGGCAGCCGCGTTGCTGATCGAGACGGAGACGCCGCCCAGTTCCACCGGCAGCGGCGGACGGCGCAGGTCTTCGCGCGCGTCGTTCTTATCAACCTGCTGGCTGGAGTTGGCGAGCACGAGCGTCGAGCGAGCGATGCCGAGTTCGCCGGGCGCAAGGCCCGTGACCGCCGGCGGAGTCGGCGCGGGACTCGCCGCCACGACGGGACGGTCGCTTGCTCCCGTCGAGAACGAGACCGGCGCGGGCGACGTGGCGGGCGTCGGCGAAGGCGCGGGCGTCTCGCTCGTCTGCGCGGGGATGAGCAGGTAGAAGGCTTCGCTCGAACCGTCCGAATTGCCGCCGCCGAGTTCCGTCCCTCTCAGGCTGAAGACCGTGCGGCGGACGCTGTCGCTCGTCACGGGCTGAATCCCGGCGAAGGAAGTGGGCTGGCGCGTCAGGCGCGAGACGGTAGTTAAGGCCGCGACGGGCGCGGTGAAAATTTGCGTGGTGCGAGCCGGATTGAGTCCGTCGGTCGAGCCGGTGGCGGCGACCGTGCCGTCGCCTTTGAGGTTCAAGTCCGAGGCGAAGACGATGCGGCTGTTGTCGCCCGTGAAGGTCGGGAAGCGTAGGGAGATGTCCGCGCTCTCGGTGCTCGGCGGGCGGTTGACGACCTGCGTGAAAGTGTTCGCGCCGATGTTGTAGACGTAGATGCCCGCAGTGCCGAGGAGCGCGCCGTTGAGCGAGCCGTTCGAGGCAAAGTCGGCGTTTGACTCGAAGGCCAGAAGATTGCCGTCGCGGCTCAGCCGGCGACCGGGGCTGAGGACGTTGACGCTCACGCCCTCGAAGCCCGCGCGGCGTTCGGGCGGCGTGCGCGTGACGGGACGCACATTCGAGGCCGTCGTGCCGTTGAAACTGGCGACGAAGAGTTCGCCGTTGCGCTTGTCTGCGTCCGGCTCGGTCGAGTTGATGTCTGCGTTCGAGATGAAGGCCAGCGTCGTGCCGCTCCCGGAGAGTTGCGGGTTGTCGTTGAAGATGAGCGTGAAGGGCGTCGTCCCCGACGCCGCCACGTCGCGTGTGTCCGTCGCCTGCACGAACGAAGGGCTGGTGCGATTGTGGATGAAAATCTCAGGATTGCCGTCGGCGTTGCTCGCGCCGCCGACATTGGCGATGTTGCGCGTCGAGACGAAGGCGATGAACGAAGCGTCGTCGTTGACGGCGGGCGCGCGGTTGTCGTCCGCGAAGAAGGGCGCGACGGTGGCCGTGCCGGCCCTCGGCAGCGCGCTCGCGGGCGTGAAAGTGATGCGCGTCATCGTGCCGCCCGAAAGGTCAACCGCCGCGACTTCCGCCCCGCTCGTCAAATCAACGGCGGGCGCAGATGGAATCGCGTAGATGAAAATCTCCGTGTTGCCGTCGGCCTTGAGCGCGGCGACGTTTGAGTTGCCGTTGAAGTTCGCGGGCGAGAGCGCGGCGTTGGCGTCGCTGTAGGCGTTCGACTTGAAGACGATGAAGCGCCCGTCGTGGCTGATGACGGGTTGCAGGTTGACGACCTGCACGTCAATGTTCGTCGAGGCGATGGGCGAGGCGGCCTGATCCTTGAGCGCGTTTCTGGTGTTCGTGATCTGGAAGATGCGTCGCTGCGCGTAGTCGAAGAGGAAGATTTCCTGATTGCCGTCGGCGTTGTTGCGGCTCGCGGTCTTCTCCGTCGCGATGTCGCCGTTGGATTCGATGACGACGAAGCGCCCGTTGCCGCTGAAGTCCGTGGCGAAGGAGTCGCGCGGGATGGGCGTCGGCGAAGCAGTCGGCGTCGGAGAAGGCGAAGGTGTCGGCGTCGGGACGGGCGGAATGGCCGTCGAGGTGATTTGCAGGACGAAGGAATCCGGCGACGGGCTGACGGTCTGAGCCTGCGTGTGAGTCATGGCGGCGAACAGGAGCACGAGCGCCGGGAGAGCCGCGCCGAGGCGCGACAGACGAAAAGATTGCTTCACAAAAAACCCTCCGAACCGGATCATATTTACCGCTGACGAATGATAGCCCAAGGGAGACTGTACGGGCGTCGAGTTGTGCGCTGCGGAAAATCCTGTGGCAAGAGCCGCAGGAGTTAAAGAAATGGCATTTTAAGCGGAAGCCACACGCGAGCGCAAGCAGAGCGCACGGTTTGTGTCGTTTGGTAAAAATGCGTTGCCGGGAAAATTAGACCGGCAAAAGTGCGGGCGGCAACGTATTTTTTCACCGTCCGCAGGCACTGTCAGGTGGAGATTCAGCATCTAATTCTGCTGTCGGATGAAAGTCTCTGGCGATATTTTCAGCCATTTCCCGCCTAAATCGGGCAAGTGACGACTTGCCGTAGTTTGAAGGAGTTTTCCTGATGCGCCGCACTTACATTCGCTCTCTCGCCCTGCTGGCTCTGACCTTTGCACTGCTCTGCGGCAGTCTGCTACCGTCTGCGCCCACGGTTCATGCCTCCGGCGGCGAGGAAGGCTTCGTGCCCGGCGAAGTGAACGTCAAGTTGAACCTGGCATCAGACCTTCCGGCGATTGCGGCCCAGTATCATCTCGATGCGACTCCCCTTGAGCAGTTCGGCTCGCGACCCATCTACCGCATGCACATCAACGACGGCGTTGACCCGCTGACAAAAGCGGCGGCGTTGCAAGCCGACCCGCAGTTGCGCGTCGTCTATGCCGAAGCGAATTTCACTTCAGGCGCGCCCGAAGGCAGCGGCCTCTCATGGAGTATCGGATTGTCTTGGAGCATCGGCGGCAGCCAGCAAGATTACGTCGCGCAGTGGGCACCGTCCAAACTCCGTCTGGGCGAGGCACACCACCTCTCGCGCGGTGCAGGCATCATCGTGGCAGTACGCAGAAGACCCGGACGGCAACCCGAACACAGACGACGGCGCGGACGTGATTAGCATGAGCCTCTCCACCTTCAACCGCTCGCGTCTGATGCAGGAGACGGAGGCGGAGGTCTGCGACGACACGACAATCGTGCCCGCGCCCGGCCCGCTCCCCTTGAACAGTGGCGCGGTGATCGTCGCGGCGGCGGGCAATCAGGGCGGCAAGACGACACAGACGCAGTTGATGTATCCGGCTGCCGAGCGAATCGAAGGATTGCTTTCCGTCGGAGCGAGTACGACGACCGATACGCTCGCTGATTTCTCCACGCGCGGCTCGTGGGTGCGTGTGCTCGCGCCGGGCGACGGCATCACGAGCAGCGTGCCGGGCGGAGGTTACGGGGCGTGGCGCGGCACTTCGATGGCCGCACCCTTAGTTGCGGGCGAGGCCGCACTCCTGCGCTCGGCCTTCCCTGACCTCAGCCCGCTCCAGATCAGCGACCGCATTCGTGAGACCAGCGACAGGCCAGTGGAACTCAAAGATCAAACCGTGAGTCGCCGCGTTAACCCCGCCGCCGCGCTCCTCTCTGCGCCGCTCGGCACGGTCAACCCGATCATAGACTCTAAGAATTTCGTCCGTCAGAATTACCTCGATTTCTTCAACCGCGCGCCGGACGAGAGCGGCTTCAACTTCTGGACGACCAGCATTGATAACTGTCCAGCCGGCGATACGGGATGCCTTGAGGTCAAACGCATTGACACGTCCGCCGCCTTCTTCCTCTCCATCGAATTCCAGGGCACGGGCTATCTCGTCTACCGTATGCACAAGGCATCGTTCGGCGACATGCCGCGTTATGAGAAATTCATGCCGGACACGCAGTCAATCGGGCAGGGCGTGGTCGTCAACGCCCCCGGCTGGGAAGCCAAGCTCGAAGACAGCAAGCGCGCCTTCGCCAACGAGTGGGTCAAACGCGCGGAGTTCAAGAGCGCTTTTCCCGACGGCATGACGCCCGCCGCCTTCGTGGACAAACTCTTCGCCAACGCCGGCGTGATTCCGTTTCAGGTCGTGCGCGACGCGCTCGTCGCCGAGCTGGCCGCTAACAACACGCCGTCGGGCCGCGCCGGCGTGCTCAGGAAAGTCGCCGACAGCCCGGAGATAGTAGGGGGAGAATTCAAACGCGCGTTCGTCCTGATGCAGTACTTCGGCTACCTGCGCCGCAACCCGAACGACGCGCCGGAGCCGACGCTCGACTTCGCCGGCTACAACTTCTGGCTCAAGAAGCTTGAAGACAACGGCGGCGACTTCCACCGCGCCGAGATGGTCAAAGCCTTTATCACCTCCGGCGAATACCGCGAGCGTTTCGGCCCGCAGTAAAGATCAGAATAGAAGAGGCGGAGGGCAAAAGCAGGGGCGGAGCAGTCGTCCTTACTTTTGCCTTTTTTCCTTTCTTCTCATCTTTTTTTCTTTCCGCGTATTTTCCCGCACGCTCCGCGCACTGTTAGCTTGCCAGCCGACGCGCTACGTCTTCAGCGGCTTTGGAGCGGTGAGTCCTGCTTGGGTGTACGGACAAGGAATATGAGCAAGGGACGCCGGCTTTGGAATCAAAGAGTCGAGCGAGGCGGTAACTGGCGGAGGCGAACAGTCACGGGGAGAATGGACGCCTCTGTCAGCCCGGCGACGCGGTCGCGCTGGCCGCGTCGCCACTTTTAAAGGAAGAGGGCGGAGCGATGAAGAAAGTCTTGCGCTTTCTACTCATCGTCCGCCCTCTTCCCTTTTACCCTTCCGCCCGCATCCCTTTCATCACGCCGCGCCGTGCGCTTTGAACCACGTGAGGAGTTTTTGCCAGCCGTCCTCCGCCGCCTCTTTGTTGTAGCTCGGTCGGTAGTCGGCGTGGAAGCCGTGGCCTGCGTTCGGGTAGACGATGATCTCCGAGCGGGCTTTCGCTTTCTTCAACTCAGCGCGCATCGCCTCGATTGATTCGAGCGGGATGCCCTGATCCTTCGCGCCGTAGAGTCCGAGCACAGGGACTTTGAGTGTGGCGGCGATGTCAACCGGCTGCTTCGGCTGCAAGGGGTTCGGCTTCTGGTTGGGCGCGCCCACCAGCCGCCCGTACCATGCCACGCCCGCTTTGAGCTTCGGGTTGTGCGCCGCGTAGAGCCACACGATGCGCCCGCCCCAGCAGAAGCCCGTGATGCCGAGCCGCTTCGTGTCCGCCTTCCCCGAACTTTTAGCGTAGGCAACCGCCGCGTCGAGGTCTGACATGACCTGCGCGTCCGGCACTTTTGAAACCACGTCGCTGATGATCTTGCTCATGTCCTTAATCTGCGACACGTCGCCCTGCCGCGCGTACAACTCCGGCGCAATCGCCATGTAGCCGCGCTTGGCGAAGCGTCGGCAAATGTCCTTGATGTGCTCGTGGACGCCGAAAATCTCCTGCACGACGAGCACCAACGGAAAGTTCTTTCCCTTCTCCGGCATCGCGCGATAGGCGGGCATCTCCCCATCCCTGACCGGAATCTTCACCTCGCCTGCGATGAGTCCGTTCGTGTCGGTCGCAATCACGGTCTGCGCCGAGACGGGTTGCACCGCGAGCGCGAAGCCGGCGGCCAGCGTCGTCACGATGAACTGCCTGCGCGACAGTTCAGTGTTGGGCAAAAGGCTAATCAGGTCTTCATGCATCGTGTTGTCTTCCCTCCGAAAAAAATATTGCGCCACACTTTAACGCAACCGCGTGGTTGACGAAAGGCGCGAGTCCGGCGTCAGCCCGGCGGCGACGCATACACCTTTCCATCTTGCGGTATAATCGCGCCGGTCGTACCAGCGTGCTACTGTCACGCGTCTTGATTAAGCACGGAGAAGCGTATGGATGAAGCAAAGAATCCGGCTCACGATGGCGGGCGCGTGATGCTGCGGCACACGGTCGCGACGCTGGCGTACAGGGGCTGTAAAGCCGTATCTAATGCGCCCAAAGAGTTCAGAGACTTTCGCGTCAACGAAGAGACGCGCACGCCCGGCGAGATTCTAGCGCACATCGGCGACCTGCTCGACTGGGCGCTCAATGTGGCAAAAGGCACTTACGTCTTTCACGAATCTCCACCACGAACATGGGATGAAGAGATCGGGCGTTTTTTCGCGGCGCTGAATGAGTTTGACTCTTACCTGGCCTCCGGCGCGCCGCTCGGATTCCCCGCCGAGAAATTATTTCAGGGGCCGATTGCCGACGCGCTCACACACGTCGGGCAGATCGCGTTGCTGAGGCGCATGGCGGGCGTGCCAATTCGCGGCGAAAACTATTTCAAGGCGGAGATAGTCGCGGGGCGCGTCGGTGCGGATCAATCTTCGGAGCGGGTAGAGTTCGATTAACAGAACACTAACGGCGCAGACCCACGCATCGCGCCGTACAATAAGCGAAGCCAACCGATTGATGTGCGCGTCGGTCTCAACGCTCTCTCCTGATGCGAGGCTGGCGGCTACGCGCTTCAGATATGATACAGCTTTACGGTAGTACGCGCAGGTCACGCTCGCTGACAATTTTCCAGCCTTTGCCCGTACGCTGCCAGCGCAGTTCTTGCAGGACTTCCCCGCGGCGGTCTTGCGTGCCTCCTTCAATGGCATACTTTTTCCGAAAGCGCATGGTGGCGGTACGCCCGTCGGGGCTGAGCTTGATGTCGGGCGTGCCGGCGCGCACGTCAATCACGCTGGCGCTGCCAAAGACGCGTGACTTCTCTGCGCGCACGTCTTCGCGTGAGGCGTTACGCGTCAGGTAGAAGGCGTTGACGGTCGGGTTGTAAAAGCTCATCTGCTTCTGGATGTTGCGCGCGTTGGTGGCCGCGACCCACTCGTCGAGCGCGCCGCGCAGGACGGCATGTGTATTCCCCGTGTCTCCAACACGCGCTGCTTGGTCGCCTTCCTCGCGCGTGGCAGTAGCTGCCAGCGAATCGCCAACCCTTACCGCCGCCGTCGGCTGTTGCTCTCGCTTCTTTTCGTCGTCAACGCGCTGCTGCCCCCCTACGCCCTGCGGGTTGCGAGGCGACCGCGCCTGCTGTGCTTGATGCGTGTCCTCCGCCGTCGTCGCATGCTCTTCGGGACGTGCCTTCTCCGATTCGGGGACGACCCTATCCCGCGAAACGCTCAGAGACGAAGACGCTTGCCCGCCGTCGGCAGTCTGTTGTGCGCCGATTGCGGGCGACTGGAGAGATTGGTCTGTTTCGACTGTCACCGCTTCCTTCGCCGTCGCGGGCGTGGCGTGGCGTTGGTAGAGCGAGAGGAAAACGCCGCCGAGAATTCCCCCTCCCAAGCTGGCGACGACACACAGGGCGACCAGTGCGAGGGGCCATAAGCGACGCGCCGAACTCCCGGCGAGCGGCACAGCTGGACGCGCCTTCTGTATTGATTTCTCGTCGAAGCGCGGCGTGACGATTGTCTTTTCCGGGTCGAGTTGAGTTGTTTTCCGTGAAGGATTTACGGCAGTGGCATGAACTTTTTCTTCCATTTCGCGAGGCTCCTCCATGACCGCAAGCGATACACTTACGCGGACGCCCCTGATTAGTGCAAAATCCAGTCCAAACCTCGAAGGTGAGGCGTTTAAACACTACTGAGTGCGGGCGGTGTCATTTGACTCGCCGTGTGATTTATCGTAGAAACTCTTGCTGAAATTCATTCCTTCCATGAGACTGAAATTCTTATGAGATCAATCCTTGTCACATTGGCCCTCTTCGTCTGCCTCGCGCTTTCGCTGGCCGGTTGCAAGCCAAAGGTTGAGAAGTTATCCGATAACACTTCATCGCCCAGCGCGGATAATTCAAGCGAGCAGGCCGCGCCGTCTTCGAGCAGCAGCAGCGGCGGCGGAGACGCGCAGGCGCTTTTCCAGAAAGGCATGGAGGCTTACAGGAAAGATCACGACGAGCAAGCGGTCGAGGCTTTCAAGGAGGCTATCCAACTCGACCCCGGCTTCGCGGAGGCGCACTATCGCCTCGGCCTCGCCTACACGGCGATGGAGAATCGCGAAGAGTCGGACAAGTCTTTCGAGGAAGCCGTCAAGACTTACAGGAAGATCATCGAGCACGACCCGAAAAACGCGGGCGCGCAATTCTTTCTCGGCCTCTCCTACAATAAGCTCCACAAGTACGAGGAAGCCGTGCGTGCGTTCAGGGAGGCGGCGAAACTCGCGCCGGACAACGACGATACGCAGTACGAATTGGGATTGGCGAGCATGAAACTGGCGCAGTACAGAGAGGCCGTGGCCGCCTTCAACAAGGCGCTCGAAATCAACCCCGACAACTTTCCCGCCAGCGACGCGCTTGAGAAAGCGAAGAGCGGCCTCGCGCGCATTGAGGATTTCCAGAGGCAGCAGGAGAAGCTGAGAAAGCAACAGGGAGATAAGGCGAAGGGTAGCCACAATGCGAACGCGAACGCTGGCATGAACGCCAACAAGATTCCCGCCAACTCCAACACGTCCCCTCCCCCGCCGCCCAGGCCTTAGAACTCGCAACACAAGTTTTCATAAGCGCGTGGTTGACGGGCACGCGGATATTTCGGAAGATTGGCGACTGAGAGACAGTGTAAAAATCCGTCAAATTTCCGCGAGCCTTCAAACATGAAATACATTCAAGCGCGCCGCACGTTTTCGCCCATCCTGTTCGCGTTCCTCTTAGTGTTCCCTTTCACGCTTCAAGCGCAGCCGCCCGCCGTCAAGAACGCGGCGGAGACGGAAGTCGCTCTGAAGAAGCTGAACGTCGTGGGAAGCGTCCTCTACGTCGCCGCGCACCCGGACGACGAGAACACGGCGCTGCTCGCATATCTCGCCAACGAACGCGGCGTGCGCGCCGGTTATCTCTCGCTCACGCGCGGCGACGGCGGGCAGAATTTGCTCGGCACGGAGAAGGGCGAACTGCTCGGACTCGTCCGCACGCAGGAACTGCTGGCGGCGCGCCGGGTTGACGGCGCGGAACAGTTCTTCACGCGCGCGATTGATTTCGGCTTCACCAAGTCGCCCGAAGAGACGCTCCGCATCTGGGGCCACGACGCGGTGCTCGCAGACGTGGTGTGGGTCATACGACGCTTCCGCCCCGATGTCGTCATCACTCGCTTTCCGACGACGGGTGAGGGCGGGCACGGCCAGCACACGGCCTCGGCCATTCTCGCGCGCGAAGCCTTCGAGGCCGCAGGCGACCCGGCGCGCTTTCCCGAACAACTGCGAGAAGGCGGCGTCCAGACGTGGAAACCGAAGCGCCTGCTCTGGAACAACTTCAATTTCAGGGCGGGCGAGCGGCCCGCCAATTATCAAAATCTCGCGAGCGTGGATGTCGGCACGTATAGCCCCCTGCTCGGAAAGTCTTACACGGAGATCGCCGCGCTCAGCCGCAGCATGCACAAGAGTCAGGGCTTCGGCTCAGCTGAGCGGCGCGGCTCCGCGCCCAACTATTTCACCCTGCTTGCGGGCGACACGCCGGGCAAAGACATTCTCGACGGCGTTGACCTCAGTTGGAATCGCATCCCCGGCGGCGCTCCGGTCGGGCAGATTCTGTCGGAGGCCGCGCGGCAGTTTAGCCCTTCCGACCCGGCGGCGATTCTGCCTCTGCTGCTGCGCGCACACGCCTCGATGAGCAAACTGCCCGACGGCGACCCGCTCGTCGCCGTGAAGCGGCGCGAGTTGCTCGACGTGATTCGCGCATGCTCCGGTCTCTGGATGGAAGCCATCGCCGCAGAAGCCTTCGTCACGCCGGGCGGCGAGTTGAAGGTGACGACGACGCTCGTCAATCGCTCAAGCTTTCCGCTCAAGCTCGAAAGCATCGGCCTGCCCTACGGCAACGCGCCGCGCGCGGTCAACTCTGAACTCAAGAGCAACCAGCCGCTGCCGACGGAGGTCAGCGTGCGCGTGCCTGCGGACGCGGAACTCAGCCAGCCTTACTGGCTTCGCGACGAACACGGGCAGGGCGTCTTCGGCGTCGGCGACGCGCGACTCGTCGGCACGCCGGAGAGCGCGACGGCGTTGCCCCTGACACTGACCATCGCGGCGGGCGACGCGGGCGAGAAACTCGTCTACGAGATTCCGGCGCAGTTTCGTCGCACAGACCCTGTACGGGGCGAACAGTATCGTCCCGTCGAGATCGTCCCGCCCGTTGTCGTCAATCTTGAAGAGAAAGTTCTGGTCTTCCCCGACCGGCAGCCGAAGCGCGTGCGACTGGCCTTGAGAAACAATGTGGCGGGCAACACTTCCGGCACGCTCCGATTGAGACTGCCCGAAGGCTGGCGCGCAGAACCGGAAGCTGTCCCGGTCGCGCTCAGGAACAAGGGCGAGGAGACGAGCGCGACGTTCACCGTCACGCCGTCGCAGGCGCAATCCGCCGGCACGCTCTCCGCAGAATTTGAGAGCGGCGGCAGACGGTTCTCGCGCGGCACGCTCGAAATTGATTACCCGCATATCCCGCGCCAGACGCTCTTTCCGCTCGCGCGTGCGAGGCTCGTCCGCCTCGACCTGCAAAAGCGCGGCGAGCAAATCGGCTACGTGATGGGTTCGGGCGACGAGATACCGGAGGCGCTCAGGCAGGTCGGCTATCATGTCACGCTGCTCTCGGACGAAGACCTCGACGGCGCGGACTTGAAAAACTACGACGCCGTCATCACCGGCGTTCGCGCCTACAACACGCGCCCCTTCCTGCGCGAGCGACAAAAGCGTTTGCTCGACTACGTCGAGGCGGGCGGTACGCTCGTCGTGCAGTACAACACCTCCTCCAACGAACTCGCGGGCGCACAGCTCGGCCCCTACCCGTTCAAGCTTTCGCAGGATCGCGTGACGGTCGAGGAAGCTCCGGTGCAGATGCTCGCTCCGCAGGACATGCTGATGAACGCTCCGAACAAAATCACCGCCGCAGACTTCGACGGGTGGGTGCAGGAGCGCGGCCTGTACTTCGCGAGCGAGTGGGACGGCAAGTACGTGCCCCTTTTCGAGAGCCACGATCCCGGCGAGGCCGAGCGTCGAGGCGGCACGCTCGTCGCGCGCTACGGCAAAGGCACGTACATCTACACGTCTCTCGCATGGTTCCGGCAACTGCCCGCCGGTGTGCCCGGCGCTTACAGGTTGTTCGTCAACATGATTTCGGCGGGCAAGAAATAATCAACGCTTCCCGGCGCGGCGTCTGTGATGGCTAACGACAGGCAGCAATCTCAAGAGCAACTCCCTCAGGAAGAGCCTCCGCCGTTCGGCGGAAGCTGGACGACTTTGTACGTGCTCGTGCTCTTTAACCTCGCTCTGCTCGTCGCGCTCTTCTACCTCTTCACGAGGACGTTCGCGTGAGGCCGCTCGACTGGATTGTCCTGTGCGCCGCGCTCGCCGGAATTGTCCTCTACGGCATCTGGAAGGGGCGGCGCTCACGCGACCTCGACGACTATCTGGTGGCCGACCGCTCGATGCGCTGGCATCACGTCGCGCTCTCGATCATGGCGACGCAGGCCAGCGCCATCACTTTTCTCTCCACGCCGGGACAGGGCTTCGCCGACGGGATGCGCTTCGTGCAGTTCTATCTCGGCCTGCCGGTCGCGATGGTCGTGCTCTCCGTCACGGCGGTTCCCATCTACCGGCGGCTGAAGGTCTACACGGCTTACGAATATCTCGAAGGGCGCTTCGACCTCAAGACGCGCACGCTCGCCGCCTTTCTCTTCCTGCTTCAGCGCGCACTCTCGACGGGCGTCTCGATTTACGCGCCCTCTGTGATTCTCTCGGTCATCATGGGTTGGGACATACGTCTGGTGATTCTGTTGATCGGCGGAATGGTCACGATCTACACGGCCATAGGCGGCGCGCGGGCCGTGGACAACACGAATTTTCAGCAGTTCCTCATCATCATGGGCGGGATGCTGGTCGCCTTCTTAACGCTTATCTGGCTGCTGCCGCCGGACGTGTCCTTCGTCAAGGCGTTGCGCGTCGCCGGAAAACTGGGGCGTCTGAACGCGATTGATTTCACCTTCAAGACCGACGCGCACTACCACTTTTGGCAGCCTCGATTCTGGACGGGCTTTAACGAGCAGTATAACTTCTGGTCTGGACTAATCGGCGGCTGCTTTCTCGCGCTCTCCTATTTCGGCACGGATCAATCGCAGGTGCAGCGCTACCTGACGGGCGAGTCCGTTACGCAGAGCCGTCTCGGCCTGCTCTTCAACGGGCTGGTGAAAGTGCCGATGCAGTTCTTCATCCTCTTCATCGGCGCGATGGTCTTCGCCTTTTACCAGTTCACACAGCCGCCGATTTTCCACAACCCGGTCGAGGTGGGCAAAATTCTATCGAGTCCGCGCGCAGAGGAGTTTCGCACGCTCGAAGCACGGTACGGCGAGGCGTTCGCGGCCAAACGCGACGAGGCGCGCAGGCTCATGGGGGCGATTGACGCGGGCGCGGACGGCGAGCGTGCACAGGCCGAAGCAGCCTTGCAGGCGGCGCAGCAAAGGGGCGAGACGATTCGCGCCGACGCGATCAAGTTGATGAAGGAGAACGACCCGGAAGCCAACACGAGCGACACGAATTACGTCTTTCTCAACTTCGTCATCCACTACATGCCCGCAGGGGTGGTCGGCCTCGTCTTCGCGGCGGTCTTCTTCGCCTCGATGTCCTCGACCGCTTCGGCCTTAAACGCGCTCGCCTCGACGACCGTGATAGACGTGTTCCGACGCCTCGTCAACCGTGGCGAGAGCGACCGCTATTATTTCATCTTCTCAAAACTGGCGACCGTCTTCTGGGGCGTCTTCGCCATCACGTTCGCGGAGTACGCGGGCCAGCTCGGCTCGCTCATCGAGGCCGTCAACCGCCTCGGCTCGCTCTTCTACGGCACGATGCTCGGCATCTTCCTTCTCGCCTTCTATTTCAAACGAGTGCGCGGCACGCCCGTCTTCATCGCCGCGATTGCCGGCGAAGCGGTAGTGTTCGCCTGCTTCTTCTTCACGCAGATCGCCTTCCTCTGGTACAACGTCGTCGGCGCGCTCGTCGTCATCGCGTTGGCGCTTCTTCTCAACCCGTTTTTCAGGGACAGGGAAATGGAAAAGGGGAAAGGGTAGGAAATATTCCTTTACCCCTTCCCCATTTCTCCTTCAACGGGATGTTCCGGACTTACATCTTTTTCCCGCCCTTCCACTCGGCGAGGCGCTTTTCGAGGTCGGAGGTGTCGGCCTTCGCTTCTTTGCCTAACGCCAGCGCACGCTCGCCCGCCGCGATGGCTTCCTGCATCTTGCCCTGCGAGGCCAGCATCCGCGCCTTCGAGTACATGTTCTGGAATGTCTCTTTGATCTTGATGGATTGTTCGAGCCAGCGCACAGCCTCGGCGTCGTCCGCCTTGTCTGCGTTCTGGAAGGCGTAGTTGGCGGCCTGCAAGGGCGTGCGCCAGTCGTCGGGCTTGGCGGCGGCGATGGCCGCGCGTGCCTTCTCAAGCGTCATCGCGTTCACGTCCCTGACCTCGACGGTGAACGGGACGCTTAACTTCTCCCAGCGGAGATTGACCTGTGCCGAGTGATCGGTCATGGGGTCAACGCTGAACATCATCCACTCCTGATTCTCTGCGACCATCTGCGGCTTCGCCTTGATGCGCAGCGTGTCCTTCTTCTCGTCGTAGGTGAAGCTGCCCCACTGTCCGGCGTCGCTGTTGAAAATAAACGTCCACTCGTCCTTGCCCGGAATGGTGTGGAGGCTGTAGGTTCCGGCGGAAAGCTTCTGGCCGTTAATCAACACGTCGTCGGTGACGGCGAAGGTCGTCGCCTCGTTCGCGCCCGTGCGCCAGACGTGGCCGTAGGGCACGAGGACGGCGTCCTTCGCGCGCGAGCGCGAGTCGTCCATCGTCGCCACGCCGCTTGCCCCGCCCGTCGCCGGGGCGTCGCCCCAGATTTTCCGTCCCTTCACGCCGGGACGGCTGTATGTGATGGTCACGTCCGTGACGCCGATGGTTTGCATGACGCTGGCCTTCTGGCTCGGACGCGGGAAGCGCAATGTCGGGTTTTGCGCCGACGCCTGCTGCCCCGCGCACAGGGCAAGGAACAGGAGCGCGAAGGCTGAAATGTAAAGATGTCTCAAGCGAATCATTTTGTCTCTCCTCGTAATTCGTCAGATGAAGGCGCACACAACATGAGTAGGCGCGGCCTCGGTTCGAGATGCCGGGAAAGCGCCGTCTTGCGGGAGCGGCGCGGGTTTACGGTGTGGGAGATGGTATCAAAAAAACGCCGGGAACGCCTCATCCGGTTGTAGAATCGCGCCGGAGCTTTTCAAGTTCGGACGACGTGCGAGGGGTTTGATGACAAAACCTTTGGTCAAGGCGGGCTGCTGCGGATTCCGCGCGGCGCAGAGCGAGTACACGGCGCTGTTTTCCGTCGTCGAAGTGCAGCAGACTTTTTACCAGCCGCCGCAGGTCGAGACGCTGCGGCGATGGCGCGAAGCAGCCCCGAAGAATTTCGAGTTCACACTCAAGGCTTGGCAACTCATCACGCACGCGGCGCGCAGCCCGACGTATAAGCGCCTGAAGCGTAAGCTGACGGAAGAGGAACGCGAAGAGTGCGGCGCTTTCCGCCCGACGCCCATCGTCCGCGAGGCGTGGGACATGACGCGCGCCTGCGCCGAGGCGCTCAAAGCCAAACGCGTGCTCTTTCAATGTCCCGCGAGTTTCACCCCGTCGCCGGAGAACCTCAAACGGATGCGCGCCTTCTTCTCGACGGTCGAGCGCAGGAAGCTGAAATTCTGCTGGGAGCCGCGAGGGGGCTGGCCGGACAAAACGGTGCGCGACTTGTGCGACGAACTCGATCTGGTGCACGTCGTTGATCCGTTCGCCGCGCGAACTGTGACCACGTCCAGAGAGCGCTACTTTCGTCTACACGGTCGCGGCGGCTGGCGCTACCAGTACGAGACGGGTGAACTGGAAGAATTGCTGACGATGCTGCCGCGCGGAAAGACTTCTTACGTCCTGTTCAATAACGTGCGAATGCTCGAAGACGCCGCGCGCCTTCAGGAACTGGCGCAAAGCGAGGCGGATTGACGCGCAATGCGGTCTTGCACATACTTAGCGTGCCATCGCTTTAGGCAAAAAGTGGAAAGGAGGATCCATGCGAACAATCAAGCAAATCTTTTCGCTCACTATAATCATGCTGGCGTCATTTACATTCGTCGCCGCCCAATCGAACACCGACCGGGCGCGGGAAGAGATTAACGAAGGGGCACGCCTCTACAAAGCGGGCGATTACGTCGAGGCACAAAAACATTTTGAGCGCGCACTGGAACTTGATTCGGCGAACAAGAACGCACCGCTTTTTACCGCGCGGACAATTCAGCAACAGTACAGGCCGGGCGTGGACACGCCGGAGAACATCGCCAAAGGCATGGAGGCCGTCGAAGCGTACAAAAGAGTTCTGGCGAATGACCCGGATAATGACGACGCTTACAAGGCCGTCGTCTTTCTCTACGGGCAGATGAGAAATCAAGAGATGGTGCGCGAGATGTTGACGCAACGTGCCGAACGCGAATCCGTCTCGCCTGAAAAGCGCGCGGAGGCTTACGTCATTTTAGCGAGCAGGCAGTGGGATTGTTATTACGAGATTACAGAGCAGAAAGAGAACAAGGGAATCAACCTGAAATCTGAACCCCCCGCCGTCAAATACCGAAAGCCGAGAAGTAAAGCCGACTTCGACACAGCACGCAGGTGTGCCGTTGAAGGTTTGAAACTTGTCGAGCAGGCGATCAGCCTTGAACCCGACAATCCGAACGCATGGGCGTACAAGGCCAATCTGTTACGCGAGATGGCGAAACTCTCTGAGATGGAAGGCGATGTCGCACAGGAGGCGCAATATCTCAGGCAGTTCGATGAGGCGATGAAGAAACAGATTGAATTGCGCGAGGCTGTAGAAAGAAAGAAGGAAGAGGAACATGCAGGAGAGTCACCAGGCAATTCCACGCAGCCGGAGTCGGATTTACCTATCAGTATGGAAACTCTAACGTTAACTGCTCCCGTGCACATGCCTCAGGCGGATGACGAGTCAGCATCGCGCCCGACGCCGCCGAAAACAATTGTCTCCGGCGGTGTGCTGAACGGAAAGGCCATCAGAAAGCCGTCGCCCGAATATCCGCCGATTGCGATAGCCGCACGCGCGCAGGGAACTGTGGTTGTGCAAATCGTCGTTGATGAGGAAGGCAAGGTTATTTCGGCGCACGCCGTCAGCGGTCATCCGCTGCTTCAACAGGCGTCGGTCGAGGCAGCGCGGCGCGCGAGGTTTTCGCCCGTCCGTCTCAACGGGCAGCCTATCAAAGTGTCGGGCGTAGTCACTTACAATTTCGTGTTGCGGTAATTCCGCGTCGTCTAAATCTCCGCCTTGAGCGCACCCGCGCGTGCGGCCTCGTCGCCGAGTTCGAGAATCTCACGGCGGATGCTCCGGCGTTCGTCGAGGAGTTGTTTGAAGAAGCGTCGCTCGGTGACGAAGAAGAGGGCGGCGCGCGTGCCTGCGACGAAGCGGTCGAACTCTTCCGTGAACCGCAGCGCCGCGTAGCCCGCAAGCGGCGCGCAGGCGAGCGCGAAGGCTGCGCCCCACCAGCGCGCGAAGTGGAAGGCAACGACGGCGAGCACAATCCACGTCAGTGGAAAGAGCAGCATGGCCGCGGCAAGCTTGAAGGTGGAGAGCACGTCTTCGTAATCCTTCGAGAGCTTGATGGCGAGGAAGCCCGCGAGCCTGTAGGCCGGATAGTGTATGACGAGACCTGCGAGCGCGAGCGGGAACAGCAGGAGAACAACGAGTGCGCGCGTCAGCAGCGGCCAGAAGCGACCGTAATCCGCGACCGTTTCGGTTGAAAGATCGCGCGGGTCTTCGATCCCGACTTGCCGCAGTTCCTCTTCGTAACGAAGGATGCGCGTCTCCAACGCTTCGAGCCGCCGTGTTGAATGCTCGCGGTGGAAGGAATAAGCCTCGACGAAGCGGCGGCGGCGGCGCAGTTCCCTCTCCAGAATCCGCCCGCCCTCCGGCTCATCCTCTTCGGAAGTAAAAATTCTCTCGGCACGCGCGACCATCGCGAGCGCTTCGTGTCGGTCTGCGTTTAAGGTCAGCTCGCGTAGGGCGTCTGCGATTTGTTCGGAGAGCGCCTGCACGGCCTCGCGCGGCGGCTCGCCGTTCGGTTGGAGCGTGGCCGGCTCGACGCTGATCGGCTCGCCGAAGTAGAGCAGCGCGCCGCTACGAAAAGACGCTTTGGCCGTGTAGTAGAGTCCTGCCGGGACGATCTTCAAATCGAGCGCCTCGCCCGTCGAGGCCGCGCCGAGCGCGATGCGCGCCGCGCCGGACTTGAGCGGTCGCAA
>JAIVJG010000104.1 GCA_020200155.1 Acidobacteriota bacterium
GGTTGACCACCACACTCTCAAGCTCTTCCTTCGTGAATAGCCCCGCGCGCTCGAACTCGCGCAGTTCCTCTTCGGACAGTTTCCAGTCGGCTTGCTCCTGTCCGCCGGCATCACGCGTGTCTACGACCAGCACGCGCCGCCCGTAACGGCAAGCCATCACCGCGCCGTGCAGCAGCGCGAGCGCGCCGCCTGCATAGACGAGATCGAATTCGCCCTCGATTGACAGGTGCGCGGGCGGCGCACCTCGCACGACCACTTCGCGCGCCTGTTCCCTGCCGCCGCGCGTCTCCAACGCCTCGCGCCAGCGCGCGTCCGTCTCCCAGATACGCCGGAGCCATTCCTCGCGGCGCGCGAGCGTCCCGAAGTTCGCGACCATGGCCGGGTAACGCCTGCGGAAATAACCGAGGTCGGGCGCGCACGTGCCGACGCGCGCGAGCGTCGTGTCGAAACTGGTCGTGACGTATTTCGTCGGAGCAGTGGCAATCATTAGAGCGTCACCGAAGCCTCCGGCGCGACGGGACTAACCTCTGCGCCCGCCGAGCCGTTCAAAACACCACAAATTTCCAAAGGGAGATTCTTGGACGCGAGTGTAACCGATGCGCCGCGAGAACGACAAGGATGTTGGATGAAGGCACGAGGCGGAAGTGAAAGCGAGCGCATGAGAGCCATGCTTTCATCCTTTGTCCCTTCGCCTTCCGACCTGCTTTTCAGGCGCGGCTGCGCGAGATGAAGCCGATCACGGCGACGAAAAGCGCGGAGCCGATGATTGACCAGATGATCGGAAACTTCGTGCCGCCGATGTCAACGGAGAACAGTTCCGGCAGACCGAGGTTGCGCGCCATCCACATGCCGATGAGCGCACCTATGAAGCCGAGCGCGATGGAGACGAGGCAACCGCCCCGCGAGAAACCGCTGATGGCCTGTCCGAGCGCGCCGCAGACGCCCGCGACCAGCAGCAGCACGAGCAGATCGAATAAAGAAATCATTTTGTTATCCTCCCGGCACCGGAATCCCTGTGCACAGAGAATAGCGTCAACTCGTCCGGCGGGCAAAAGAATTTTCAAGCCTCTTCCGTCTGACCATTCGCGCTCGTCCTGTGTGCTCGGCGTCGGCGTCGGCTCAACCGTGCGCGAAAAGTTTTCCTTCCCAAATCAACCTCCGCGCCTCTATAATCATTTTGTCGGGTCGTGAGCGGCCCGCAAGTTTGAAAGAGGCTCCGCAATTGTTTGGAGCCGACAGTCACCGACAAAGGCCATCCGGCGGCGAAAGCGCCGGAGCGCAAAGCCACTGACCTAAACGCCTTCCGTGAGACAGAAGGGGCGCAGGGTTGCAGCGGTCGCCGAAGTGATGCGAGTTCAAGAAACGAAGATTTGGGAGGCCGTGTTTGCTGTGCCGCGAGGGCGGTGCGGGGCGCGGCCTTCGGCCTTTCAGACGGGGCGAAAACCGGGGCATTTACGGCGGTTTTCGACGACTTTCAGCCGCCGGCAGACTGCCCCGCACGTGCAACCGGCACACCCCCTTCGGCATCTTAATCTGGCACGGCGCGGCGACAGCGAATCCCCCTTCAGGTCGCGCGGATTGAAACAATTCCATTCACAATCGAAGACCCGAAAGCATAAGGAGATTTAGGAGAAATGCGTAAACTTATCCTCGTCACGCTCTTCATCGCAGCCATCTTCAGCGCCGCGCTCGCACAAGGCGGGACGGCCACGCCGCAGAACACCAACGACATCCCGAACATGGGCCACGCGCCGAAACAGGCCGACGGCGTCGGTCGCCTCGACCTGCGCGTCGTGGACGAAAACGGCAATCCCGTGCAGGGCGTCCGCGCCGATCTGGAGTCGCACCGCGCGGGTGGTTTCCTCTGCGAGTCTTGGAACTGGACGGACGCGCGTGGAGTTTCCGTCCTGCCGCCGCTCCACATGGGCCGTCTGAACCTGACGCTCAAGGCCAAAGGCTTCGAGACGCAGAAGTTCGAACTTGACGCCAGCAAGCTCGACGAGCCGGTGCGCGTCACGCTGATGCACAAGAAGTAAAGTTCTCATCACAAACCAAACGTCAAAGGGCGGATGATGAAGACCTCTCTTCATCATCCGCCCTTTGACGTTTTACCTCCCGACTTCTTACAACCCTTTACGCTCTCTCCACTCGCGCACGACATCGGCGACGGCGCGCTTCTTCCCGTCAACTTCGTAATTCAACTCCCGCATTTCTTCCGTCGTGATCGCGCCGGCGAGCCTTTGGAGAGCCTCGCGTGCGACGGGCAGGCGCGCGAGCGTCTGACGACGAAAGAGCATGACGGCTTCGTATGGCGGGAAGTAGTGGCGGTCGTCTGCGAGCTGCACGAGATTGAGCGTCGCGATCATTCCGTCCGTCGAGTTGCCCGCGATGATGTCCACCTCTTTGCCCGCGAGCGCGCGATACGAAAGCGACAAGTCCATCTCGCGCGGGCGCGCGGCGAACCGGAGATCGTAGGCGTGCGCGAATCCCTCGTAGCCGTCCGCGCGCGACATGAAGTCCTGGCCGAAGCCCGCGCGCCACTCGCGCGCGTGAGGAATCGCGTCGGAAACCGTGTGGAGGTTGAGACGGCGCGCGTCGTCGCCGCGCACGAGAATGGCGAAGGTATCCTCGAATCCGAGCGGCGGGCCGACCTCCACGTCGAAGCGTTCGGCATATTCGCGTTTCACCTGTTCGTAGACGGCGTGCGCGTCGGTGCTGGGAGGGTGCTTGAGAATCGCCATCAGCGATGTGCCGGTGTATTCGGGATAGGCATCAATCTTCCCTGCGACGAGCGAGTCCTGCGGAAGATTGCCGCCGAGTTCAAACTGTCGCTCGACGCGGAGGCCGCGCGCTTCGAGCGTCTGCGCCAGCACCTCGCCGAGAATCACAGACTCTGTAAAATCTTTCGAGCCGACCACCACGTCGGCACGCCGCGCCCCTCCGCGCCACACGGCGAAAGCGAGGCCGAGCGCGACGACGAGCGCGAGCGTCGCCCAGAACGCGCGCCGCACTCTCGCGTCGCCCCTGCCACGCGCGCCCGCGCGTCGTTTGTTCACGTCGAGGCGCGATTCGAGTAGTCCCAGCCCCGCGTCAGCCGCGAGCGCGAGCAGCGCCGCAGGGATCGCGCCGGCCAGTATCAGGTTGTTGTCGTACTGGCGCAGGCCACGGAAAATGTACGTGCCGAGGCCGCCCGCGCCAATCGCCGCCGCAATCGTCGCGACGCCGACCGAGATCACAGTCGCGACGCGCACGCCCGCCAGTATCACAGGCGAGGCCAGCGGAAGTTCCACCTGCCATAAGACCTGCCAGTCCGTCATCCCCATCGCGACGGCTGCTTCGCGGACGCTCCGGTCAACGCCCTCGATGCCTGTGACGGTGTTGCGTATGATCGGCAGCAGCGAGTAGATGACGAGCGCGACGATGGCCGAGCGCGTGCCGATGCCGCCGATGAACGAGAGCGGGATGAGAAAGCCGAAGAGCGCGAGGCTCGGAACAGTTTGCAGGACGCCCGCGAGCGCGAGCACAGGGCGCTTCAGTGCCGTGCGCCGGGTCAGCCAGATTCCCGTCGGCAGCCCGACCGCGACCGCGATTGCCATCGCCTTGACGACGAGCGCGAGATGCTCGCCCGCGAGCGCCAGTATCTCGCGCCAGTTGCGCGCCGCGAACTGGAAGAAGTTCATACGCCGTCCCCTCGCGCGTCGAGCGTCTGTGCGAGCGCGGCTGCCGTCTCTTCGGGCAGGCGCAGCGTCTCGCGGTAGGCGAGAGCGCGCGGCTCGTCGGAGCGCAGAAAGTTTTGCGGTGTGTCGAGCAGCACGAGTCGCCCGGCGTGCATCAGGCCGATGCGTGTCGCGACGAGCAGAGCTTCGCGCACGTCGTGAGTGACGAAGACGACCGTTTTGCCGAGACGTTTTTGGAGCGCGGAAAATTCCTGTTGCAGCGCAGCGCGCGTCAGCGGATCGAGCGCGCCGAAAGGTTCGTCCAGAACGAGCAGCGGCGGGTCTGCCGCGAGAGCGCGGGCCACGCCGACGCGCTGGCGCTGGCCGCCGGATAGTTCGCGCGGCAGGCGTCCGGCGAATTTTTCGGGCCTGAGTCCGACGAGTTTCAGCATCTCTGCGACGCGCTCAGAGGTACGCGCCGCGCCCCATCCTTCGAGCGCCGGCACGAGCGCGACGTTGCGCTCGACGGTGAAGTGCGGGAACAGCCCGGCCTCCTGTATGACGTAGCCCGTCCGTCGCCGGAGTTCGATGGCGTTCCACTCGCGCGTGTCTCTGCCTTCGACGAGCACTGCGCCGGCGGTCGGCAGCAGCAGGCGATTGATGAGCTTCAGCGTCGTCGTTTTGCCGCAGCCCGACTCGCCGAGCAGCACGAGCGTCTCGCCGCGATGAATCTCCAGTTCGAGATTGCTGATAATCGGCGCGGCGACCCCCGGCACGGCGTAGGTCACGCCGCGAAATTGAACGACCGTGTCATTGGATGTTGCACGTGCTGCTTCAGCCGCGCGTCTGTAAAGATAGTCGTCAGGTGGTCTGCCCAGTCGCCGAAGACGGGCTGAACGTGGCCGCACCCGCTTTGTAAAAATTCGCCGAAAGGCATGCCTGAGACGGCGCTCAGGTAACTTCCGTCGCGCTGCGCGAAGATCATCGGAACGTCGAGCGCGAAAGAGACGAAAGCTTCCGGCGTGAAATCGTCTGCGAGGGCGTGGATGGGGATGCCCGTGCGGTCTGAATCGGTTTGGAGCCACGCGGCGGCGCGCGTTGACTTGTAGCCGGAGAGCCGCCCGTTCTCGAAGGGCGAGTTGGCGAAGATCGCCGTCACGACGGGCGCGAGGCGGTTGCCGAGCAGAAATTTCTTCGTCAGGTCTTCGACGGAGCCGTAGTCCAGATTGGCCTGCACGGCGCAGGTGCGCGCCATCATGTCCCACGCGCGCGCGCCGCGAGAGGCAAGGTAGGGGCGCATCACGTCGTAGCGCCGCTTGGGAATCCAGCACTGCTCTTCGATGGTACGCAGCGGGTCGAAGCCTGCGGCGAGGAAGACGAAATTATTTCCTTCGGCGATCTCGCCGAGGCGCGCGAGGTAGCGCCGGACTTCGCGCTCCACGTCGGCGAGCCTCCGCTGCGGCGCGCCGGAGAATTCCACCTGCCCGCCCGGCTCAACCGTCAGGCGATTCATCTGCCCGGCGTTGACTTCGATGACGTGGCCGCCCTCGTACACTATGTCGCTCGACGAAGGGGCGAAGCCGGAGAGCACGCGCTCGACCTGCGCGGCGTTGATTCGCGCGAGGCCGTGCGCGCGGTCGTAGCCGAACAACTCGAACTCGATGCCGCACATCCACTCGCCCGCAGGCTTCGCCCCGCGCAGCAAGTTCTCGACGAAGAGCGGCACGGAAGCAGCCGACACCGCATCGGTCAGGAGCGGGAAGACCTCTCGCGCGGTCGTCCGCGCACGCGCGCCATCCTGCGCCGGGTTCGCGCCGGGCGTTTCGAGTGAGGTTCCCGCTTTGTTCAAGGGTTGTGTCATGTGCGGAGTTGATCCACGCGCTTCGATTCGGTCAGCTCTCCCCGACGGCGAGGAAGAGATTGCTGCTGAACTGTCCGGCGCTGTCGAGCCACGTGCGTGCGCGCGTGAAGCCGGTCGCGTCGGCGAGGCGCGAGAGTTCTTCGAGGTCGTACTTGTGGGAGTTTTCGGTGTGCAGGCGTTCGCCCGCGTCGAAGCTCACAGCCATGTCGAGCGCGCGGATGTGGACGACCTGAGCGCGCGTGCTCTCGACGTAGAGTTCGACGCGCCCCTGCGCTTCATTGTAGATGGCGACGTGTTTGAAGGCGCGCGGGTCGAAGTCGGCTGCGAACTCGCGGTTGACGCGCGCCAGCAAATTAAGATTGAAGGCGGCGGTGACGCCGAGCGCGTCGTCGTAGGCCGCTTCGAGCGCGTCGGGGTCTTTCTTCAAATCCGCGCCGAGCAGGAGCGCGTCGCCTGCGCGCAGCACGCCGCGCAAAGCGCGCAGGAACGTGCGCGCCTCCGACGGGTCGAAGTTCCCTACGTTCGAGCCGAGGAAGAGCGCCAGCACTCTCGCATCGGCGTCGAGATTTTCGCGCAGGCGCGGGAGCGCGCTGTCGTAGTCGCCTGCGTAAGCGTTAACGCGCAAAGAAGGAAAAGATTGCAGCAGGACGCGCGCACTTTCGTCGAGCGCGGCGGGCGAGATGTCCACCGGCGTATAGAGCAGTTGGGGCTGGCGCTTGAGCAGCGACTCGATGATGAGGCGCGTCTTGGTGGCGCTGCCGCTGCCGAGTTCGATGAGCGAGACTTTCGAGTCGCCGGAAGCGTCGGCGACTATTTCGTCGGCGTGGCGCGCGAAGATTTCGTTCTCGGC
>JAIVJG010000265.1 GCA_020200155.1 Acidobacteriota bacterium
TCCGATACCTTGAAAATCGGTTGTGGTACGCATTCATGGTTTCAATTCCTCATTGGCCTTTCGTTACTTCTTCTGCGCCCTCCGTAAAGCTGTGTCCTTTCTCGCTTTGCGGGGGCTTTTGCACGGGTGACGCGAAAATCGCCTCGACCGATCCCGTCCGGCGTCGGGCGGATGCGAGCGGCCCCGTGTAAGCCACGCCCGTACTTCAAATACCTCTCGCGCACGGATGAAGTTTTTAAGTCGTTCACGCTAAACGCGAGTCCACCTGTATTTAGCGAATTTCGGCCCGTCTTTCGCGGCGTCGAAAAATCATCCGTGCAAAGAGCAGCGGGCATGTCAAACAATCTTCAAGGTTTTGACGTGGCTGACCGTCATGCTTGCACATTCTCGGTTCGCGTGCGAGGCGCGCAAGGTTCGGGCACGATACTCCGGTGGCATGGGCGTGTCAATACAGTTTGAGAAAAAGTGTTGTCAAACTCCGAAGGATATTGTAGAGTGCGGCGCTCCGTCGGTTGACGCAATATTTTTCAGCACCTTCACTCCACGTCCAATACGCGGATTCAGTGTTCTCTTTCGACGCCAGAGAAGCCTTAGTATGCGCTCAAGTGTCCCTCATTCTCTCCTCGCCATCATCGGACTCTCCCGGCACGCACGGCGCGGCTTAATCACTATTCGACCTGATTCAAACACGGCGGAACTCCAAGCACGTCTTACGGCAACGTTGCCGCAATCGAGAGCCGCGCATTTCTGCGCGATACTTTGACCGAGGGGGCCGGCAGCAGCAGCACCGCCCTCGCCGCCCGCGGAACTCGCACGCACGTCGCGCCTTTGTATGCAGAGCATGGAATCAACAAAGGAACAATTCGTCAGCGCCATCGTCTTCTGCCTTCGACATGAAGGGCACGACGGCGACCTCGACGCGCTGGCGCGCTGGGCCTTGTCGCCGGAGGACGAGACGCCCGCGCCCGGAGACGAGAGCCTGCGTGTCGCTCTGGTGTCGGGCGGCGCGACGCGGATCAAGTCTTACGTCTTCGAGTCGGCGCGCCTGCCGGAGATACGCGGCGCGAGCGGACTGCTCGACCGCATCAACACGGAAGACACGCGCCGTCTGTGGAGCGACGACGCGCCGGACGGCCTCGGCTGCGAAGACTGCCTCATCTACGCGAACGGCGGCGAGGTCTTGGCCTTCGCGCCCATCAGCCGCGCGGCATGGCTCGCCGACAAGATCGAGCACCTCTACGCGCGCGAGACCTTAGTCGCGCAGAGCGTCGCCGTCTGGCAGTCGTTCACCCTCCGGCAGTTGCGCGAAGGGTTGCTGGCCGGACAGGAGACGAACGCCGAAGTCATCAAACAACTACTCGGCCATAACCCCGCCGACAACAAAACCTTCGGCAGCCTCGTCGCCTCGCTCGCCCTCGCGCGCTTCCGCCGCCGCGAGGCCAACCACGACCTCCGCGACGAGTCCGTCGCAGATAGCGAGAGGCCGCCGCGCCCGCCCGCGCACATCGAGACCGTGCCGTTCGCGCGTCGCTGCTCTTCGTGCGAGCGTCGCGGAGCGTCGGTCAACGCGCGCGTCGCGGATGAGGAGCGCCCGCTGTGCGAGCCCTGCGCGCGCAAGCGCGTCTATGGACAGATGGCGAAGGGCGACGACTCGCACGCTTGGCGCTGGTACGCGGAAGCAGGCCTCACATGGAAAGCGAGACCTCAGTCGTCTTGGATGACTCAGTTCAAAGAGTGGATAGAAGAGCAACCGGAAAGTGTGCGCGACGACTACTCGACCGAAGGCTTGCGCTCTGCCGAGGATTTGAGCGAGATCGGTGAGGCCGCAGAGCCGGGCGGTTTCGTCGGTATGATTTACGCCGACGGCAACAACGTGGGCGCGCAACTCGAACGACTCGCCACCCCCACCGATTACAAAGAGTTTGCCAAAGCGCTTTTCGATGTCACGAAGCACGCGGTCTTCACGGCGATTAAGCGCCACCTGCGCGAGAATGTCGCCGGCGGGCGAAAACGCGAGCGCTTCCTGCCCTTTGAAATTCTCAGCATCGGCGGCGACGACCTGCTCCTCATCGTCCCCGCGCACGTCGCGCTGCCCGTCGCCTGCGACATCGCGGCGGAAGTTGAAGAGGGGCTGCGTCATCACCTGCTCTTCACGCGCGCAGCAGGCTACGAATGGGAGCGCGCCCAACGCTGCGAGCATTCGGACGCACAGCAGCTCACGTCGCAGAGCCGCGTCAGTCTCTCCGCCGGCGTCGTCATCGCCGACGCGCACACGCCCGTCTTCTACCTCGAACAACTGGCGGAACAGTTGTTGAAGTCCGCCAAGCATTATGCCAGGTGGCTCAAGCGCGAGCGCGGTTACTACGGCGGAACGATTGACTTTCTCGCGCTCAAGTCGCTGACGATGATTAGCGGAACCATCGAGCAGTTCCGCGCCGCGACGCAGGTGCGCGGCAACAAACGCCTGCACGCGCGCCCCTACACCATCGCGGAGACGCGCGCCCTCCTCGATTCTATCGCGCGCCTCAAGGCGTCCGGCTTCCCGCGCAACCAGCTCTATCGCCTGCGCGAGTCTCTGCGCGAGGGCGAAGGCACGGAACGCGGCGCGATTGATTATCTCTACTTCCTGACGCGCAACGCCGATAAAGCGCGACAGCGGATCGAACAGCAGTGGACGCCGGGCCACGCGCCGCTTCCGCACCCCTGGCGCGAACCGCTCGACGGCCTCGGCCTCAGGCAGACCATCTGGAGCGACCTCGTCGAGCTTTACGAGTTTGTCCCTCACGAAGGGCAGGAGGAGAACGGCGATGCCAGCGTTGCAGATTAGCCTGACGATCAACTTCGACACGCCGCCTAGCGTCGGCGCGGGTGGCACCGCGGGGACGCTCGCCGACAAGGTCGTGACGCGCGACGCGCGCGGGCGTTTCGTCATCCCCGCATCGCAGGTGAAGGGCAAGCTGCGTCACGCCTGCGAGCAGATGCTGCGCTCGCAGGGCGTCGTCGCGCTCTGCAATCCGCCGCGCCCCGACGAGATGTGCCCGAACGCTGCGAGCGTGCCGCGCCGCACGGACTCGGACGAGCCGACCGCCTGCCTGCTCTGTTCGATCTTCGGCTCGCCCGCCCTGCGCTCGCGCCTGCGCTTTCACGACCTGACAACCACGACAAAAGACCTGCCGTCAGAGACGTTGCGCGCGATGGTGAGCCTCAACCGTCGCCGGCGCACTTCCGAGCCGCAGAGACTCTTCCTCGTCGAGACCGCGCCGAACTTCAAAGGTCTCACGTTCGCAAACACAGAGGCCGTCACGGGCTACGTCAGCGAGGCCGCGCACGCACACCTGCTTCTAGCGGGGCTGAAATTGCTGTTCGCGTGGGGTGGCGGCTCGTCGCGCGGCCTGGGCTGGGGCA
Source organism: Acidobacteriota bacterium (assembly GCA_020200155.1). Classification (GTDB taxonomy): domain Bacteria; phylum Acidobacteriota; class Blastocatellia; order Pyrinomonadales; family Pyrinomonadaceae; genus JAIVJG01. The sequence goes on from JAIVJG010000265.1 coordinate 3,406, forward strand.
GCCTGTCGGCGGAAGCGACCCTCGGCGGCGAGGCCGTCCAATTCAATGCGGAGGAGGTCAGGGCGCTGTGCCAGTCGTCACCTTCCAGATAATGGCGCGCGCGCCGCTCGTCTTCAGCGAGCGTCGTCCGGGCGGGCAGTTCCGGCAGAGCATGCCATACGTGCCGGGCGCGGTGCTGCGCGGCGCGCTGGCGCAACAATTTCTCGACGCGGGCGAGCATACGCGCGAGCGTCCGAGCGAAGGCTTCGCCGCGCTCTTCACATCCGAACACGCCCCGCTCTTCCGCAACGCGTACCCCGCCCTCTTCGACGAAGGCGGCGTTGAGGGGACGTTGACCGCTTCGCGTCCGCTGCCCGCCACCGCTTACAGTTGCAAGTCCGAACCCGGCTTCGCATCCGACGATAAAGCGAAGGACAAGAAATCCGAGAGACCGAAGCACGGCGTCTTCGACGGCCTTATTGACCGGCTCTGTCGCGAGGAACTGCGCGTGAAAGTCCCGTACCTGCCGCGCTGCCGGCATGAGTCGCATCACGGCAAAGACGATGCGGAGCGCGACGACCGCGTAGAGGCTTACACGGGCTTCTACGCGCGGACAAGCCGCAGCACGCATGACGCCGCCACCGCGCCCATTTTGTTTCGGAGCGCCACCGTGCCCGTCCAATTGACGACGCATGTGGCGCTTAACCGGCGGCGCAAGGTGTCGGAGGAAGGTCTGCTCTACAGCCCCGTCGTCATCAACGAAGCGTCGGTGCAAGGGACGCCGACGGCATTTCGCGGCAACGTCGTCGTGGGCGAAAGCGAGCGCGCGTCGGTCGAGCAGAGACTGTGCGAGTTGATGCACATCGGCAGCGGTGTCGCGCGCGGTCTCGGACAAGTAGAGGTGCGGATTGTTGATGCGACGCCCGACGATCTCGCCGACCGGCTCGACAAGTTCAACGAACTGCTCGCACGTCGCCGGGCATTGTGGAGTCAAATGAGCCACGACAATG
>JAIVJG010000183.1 GCA_020200155.1 Acidobacteriota bacterium
CAGTCCCGTCCATGAATCGCGCCAACTCTCGATAGTCTGCACGTCGAGACTGACAGCCGAACGAAACGGGCGGTTCAGGTCTTTGAGAAACTTCACAGCAGCCTCGCTGTCGTTCATCGCCGGCCCGCCCACAAAGCTGAACCCTGTCAGCGAAACAATCTGGCTCACGCGCGACTTCAACCCGCTGCCGCCCGCGCTCCCTTGAGCCTTGCCGTCGTCTTTCCTTTTCTTACTCTCGACCCTGTCCACGAAGAACTGGCTGCACGCCTCGCGGTTGTCCATGAACGTCGAGATGGCCGGGAGCACCGCCAGACCCTCGGCCTCAATCGCACGAATCAAACCGTCGTAGTGCCTGTGCGTCCCGCTCACAATCTGCGGGCGCATCAACAGCAAACCGACCGTGCGCGCAGGGTCGAGCGGCGGCGCTTCATTGCGTCGCGTGCGGCGTTCATGCCACGCGCGGTATGCGTCAAATGTTTTGAAGATGGAGGGCGCATCCGGGTGGTAAAGGCCGACCGCCGGCATCGTCTCCGGCACGGGTATTTCCAGCTTCGCCTTCAGCACGCGCTCGTCCGCCGCGTAGTGCTTGACCGCGTAGAGCAGCATCGAGCGAATGTTGCCGGGCGTCGGCTGAAGGAAATAGCTAAAGAGGTAAAGGTAGTGCTTCACGTCGCGCAGGCGGCCAGCGCCGGGCACGAAGCGCAGAAGCGACGGCAGACGCTCGACGTAACGAAGATACTGCGTGTGCCCGTGATTGCCCTTGCCACGGCGCGAGCGCACCTGCTCGCCCATCCACGCGCCGACGCTCTTCACGAGTCGCCTCGCGCGCCTTTCCGAAGTCGCGTCTGGGGCGGCCTCGCTCGATGCTGTTGAGCCGCCTCCGGCGGTCACGGAGTCCGCACCGAAACGCAGCTTGCCCATCTGTGTCCGCCGCATCAGGTCGGGCATGCAGTTGATGACTATGACCGCCCTGTGCCTCTCCCCGTGCCGTTGCAGTAGCGGAATCAAACGCGAAGCATTCTCGCCGTCCGTGACGTGAAAGATAAAGACGATGTCGCCGTCGCTCAAATCGCGCTCGACCTCGCGCCACATGCTTTCGTCTAAAGCCGCACCGAAGTTGTACGCGCGCACGCGCAGCCCTAAATCGTGGCGACGATTAATCTCGCTCTCCGCGTCACGCAAAGGCGCGAGCAGGCTTGAGCCGACGTAGAATGAAACGATTTTCATAAGTTCGACGCGGTGTACACATCAATCAAAGCATCAGCCGATACCTTCGAGCCGGTCTTCCAGTCCCGAAAAAATTTCACGCAGTCGCTCAAGCATCTCTGCTTCCGCCTGCCAGAAACCCCGGCCCTCGGCTTCGAGCAGGCGCGCGACGAGCGAACGCGCAGAGTGTGGATTGAGATCGCGCAGGCGTTCGAGCATCTGTTCGTCGAGGATGAAGGTTTCGGCAACTTCGGTATAAACCCAATCGTCAACGGCGTCGGCTGTCGCGCTCCAGCCGAAGGTGTTGGTGACGTGGCTCTCGATCTCCGCGACGCCCCGGAAGCCGTGCTTCAGCATGCCCTCGTACCACTTCGGGTTGAGCGTTTTGGCGCGCGTCTCAAGCCTCACCGTCTCGGCGAGCGAGCGCACCTTCACGTCGCGCGAGAGCGCGTCCGAGAGATAAATGGCTGGCCGCGCCTGTGCGTGATGCTCGATGGCTTTCGAGACGCCTCCGAGGTATTCAAAGTAGTGATCCACGTCCGTGATGCCGATCTCGAACGAATCTATGTTCTGGTAAGCGGCCTCGACGCGCGAGAGCGCGCGGCCCATCGCGCCGCGCTCTTCCCTTCCTTCGAGCGCGCGACCTTCCGCGTCTCTGCCGTATGCGAAACACTTGCGCGTGACGAAGAGGTCGCCGAGCGCGCCCGCCGTCTCCCACTGCGAATCCATGACCATGAAGTTGACGTTCGTGCCGTAGTTGCCCGGCGCGTTCGAGAAGACGCGCAGGGCCGCCGTCTCGAACGTGCAATCTTCGGCGCGCATCTGCTCCGAGATGTTACGGCGCACGTAATTCAACTCTTCCGGCTCGTCGAGTTCGGCCACGCGCCGGACTGCTTTGTCGAGCAGTAGCATCGTCGCGCCGAAGAGGTCGCGGAAAATGCCGGAGACCGTCAGCACCACGTCTATGCGCGGGTGTCCGAGTTCGGCGAGCGGCAACGGCTCGACATCCGTGACGCGGTTCATCGCGTCGCGCAACGGTCGCACGCCGAGCAGACGAAGCGCCTGCGCGACGCCTTCGCCCTGCGTCTTGATGTTGTCCAGTCCCCATAGCACGAGTGCCATCGCGCGCGGGAAGCGCCCGTGTTCCGCGCGGTGGCGTTCGAGCAGGAGGTTGACGACGCGGCCCGCGCGTTCGTAGGCAGCGTCGGAGGGGACTGCATAGGGGTTGACGGCGTGTGTGTTTCTGCCGGTCGGCAGGATGAGAGGATTCTGGACGATGTCTGCGCCGGGGCCGGGTTCGATGTACTCCCCGCGCAGGGCGCGCACGAAGCTTTCAAGCTCCACGTTCGACTTCAAATGCTCGACTATCTTCGCGAGCAACTCGAAAACCTTGCGCGATTCGAGACGGGGGACGTGCGTGTTTGTTTCCAGCCATGCGACCGCGCAGCCCGTGCCTTCTTTCAGGAACATCGCGATTGATTGACGCGCCGCTTCTTCCACACGCTCGCGTGCGCGCCGCGTTTCTTCCGTTCGGCCTTCGATCAAATCGCCGTAGGCGCTGAGGTGTAACCCTTCAGCAATCAGATCGGGCAGGGCGCGCGTCCCGTGCTCCGGCCTGTCAAATGAAGCCACCATCCGCAGCAGGTCGGCGCACTCGGCCTCGTCGGAGTCGCGACCGAAGACGTGCAAACCCGTCGGGATCAGGCGATGCTCGATTTCGACCACCTGCTCGAACAGTTCGAGCACGCGGCTGTCTCGCTTCTCTTTCGTCAAACCGGGCTTTGATTTGTCGGACTCTCTCATCGAATAATCTGTTCGCGCATTGAAAAATTGTGGGCGGTAACACTCACGTCGTTACGAAAACTCGCTTCGCAAACAGAATGGACGCGACGGGACGTGAGGTAAACGCCACACCCTCACGTCTCCTCGAATGCTTCTGAGATGGAATGCGCCGTGCCGCCCGGAGACAGGTGCACGTAGCGCCCGCCCAGAGCTTCTGCAAGGAACTGCCCCTCGCCGCCGGACGTGTAGCGGTTCTGCGTGTCAACGACGACCGACGCGACCTGAGCCTGCCGCAGCGCCGCGCCGAGATGCACGATCTCAGCCCTGACACGCGCCTTGAGCGCATTAGTTTCTGAAGCCACACGCTCAGAAAGGGCGACGTTTGCGCGCCCGTCTGTGAAAATCACGAGCACGACTTGCCGCGCGTCCCCTGCCTTCAATCTCTTCGCCACTTCCAGCGAGCGCGCGAGTCCCGCAGCCAGAGGCGTCGGGCCGCCGACGGGTAGCGCGTCGAGAATCGTTTTGGCACGCGCAGGTGAATTGCTCGGCGGGAGTAACAATTCGGCGCTGCGCTTGCGAAAGCTGACGAGCGCGACGCGGTCACGATTCAAGTAAGAATGGCGCAGAAGATGCGCGAGCGCCCCCTTGGCCTGGTTGATGCGGTTGACGGCCATGCTGCCCGAAGCGTCCACCGCAAGGATGAAGAGCGTGCCCGCCCGACGCCGAAAACGCTTGAAGCGTAAATCTTCCGTGGAGATGCGGACGCCGGTTCGCAAAGTCGTATCGGACGCCGCGCCGGGACGAGGCCGCGCGTGGGACGAAGCAGCCGCGCGCAGCGTCGCGTCCACGGCGACTGTGCGCGTTTTACCCTGCGCCGCTGTCGCGCGTGAGTAACGACCGCGCCGCCCGTCAACGTAATGCCGCGCCCTGTCATGCTGCCTTGCGATAACAGATTTTCCTCTCGCGCTCCGCACCTGTGTCTTTGAGATGAGCGCATCATCGGGCAGTCTCGCTTCGATTGGCGGCACAGCGCGCTCTTCTTTCCGGCGTTGCCGGGACTGGTTCGATTCATCGCCTCGCAGTGTCTCGCCGTCAGAGCCGTTTGGACGGTGCGCGCCGCCCTGCCCGTTCCCGCCGGAAGATGCAGTACCCGGATCGTCCTCATTCTTTCGTGGGGAGACTTCATTCTGCTCGTCTCCCGCGCCCGCGTCACCGAAGAGTTCCGCTATCGCTTCGTCGAGCGAAGCGCCGCTCGTCGTTTGTTCCAGAGGGTCTCGACGCAAGCGATGGCGCAGAGACATCGCGGCCACGCGCCGCACATCTTCCGCCGTGGCTTGTCGCCTGCCCTCGTAGGCCGCGAGCGCACGCGCCGCGCGGGCAATCGTGATCTCTCCACGATGGCCGTCAACCTTGAGACGGATGCACAGTTCGGCGATCAACCGGAGCAGCGTGCGAGAAGTTTCGACGTTTACAAACAGACGTTGTGCGCGTTGAAGGCGTCGGCGAAGCTTTGCCTGCTCGGTTTCCCGCGCCTTCACGAATTGCACGGGGTCGCGCTCGAAAGCCTCTCGCCGCTCGACGATGCCGACGCGTTCGTCGAGATCGAGAGAGGTCTGTACTTCCGTGTAAAGTCCGAAGCGGTCGAGCAGTTGAGGCCGTAGCTCTCCCTCTTCAGGATTGCCGGAGCCGACGAGGACGAAGCGCGCGGGATGCTCAATCGAAATGCCTTCACGCTCGACCGCGTTGCGCCCCGTGACGGCAACGTCGAGCAGGATGTCCGCGAGATGATCTTCGAGCAGGTTGACCTCGTCAATGTAGAGGAAGCCCCGGTTGGAGCGCGCAAGCAAACCCGGCTCGAAAGATTTCACGCCTTCTCTGAGCGCACGTTCAATGTCAATCGTGCCGCAGACGCGGTCTTCGGTCGCGCCGAGCGGCAGATCAACGACGGGCACGCGCCTTTTCTGTTGAGCGAATTTGCCTGCGGACTCTGAACGGGTGCGGCAATCGTCGCACAGGTTGAGTTGGTCTTGTGGGTCGCAGTTAAAAGCGCAATCGCGCACGACACGAAGCGGGGGCAGGAGGTCTGCGAGGGCGCGCACGGCGGTTGACTTGCCCGTCCCGCGATGACCCATGATGAGCACGCCGCCAATCGTGGGTGCGATCACGTTGAGCAGCAGCGCGAGTTTCATTTCTTCCTGTCCGACTAATGCCGTGAAGGGATAAACCAGGCGCGCGGGTGCGAATTGCGACTTTGAAGAATTGCCGGCGCGACGTGGCGTCATTGCGTGTCGAAGAAACGGGAATCTGGAATTGAACTGCCGCGTTGTTGACGAAACCGTGGCAGACGCGGAGAAAACTTCAAGGCTCGATGGACATCCGCAGCACATTCGCCAGAGGCTGCCGGAGAATCTTTCCGTCCATCAAGAGTATGACGACCTGATTATTCTCGACCGTCACGCGGCGCACTGCGCTCATGTCGCGCTGGATGATGTCGCCGCTTTTCGTGATGATGATGAGTCGCTGGCCCGGCGGTGTCTGAGACGGAGCCGCTGATTCACCCGCAGTCGCGGCGGACTCTTTATTCTCCGTCGCCTTCGGATTCTTCCTCGCGGCGCGTGTGCCTCTCGCGCGCGGCGCTCTGGCGATGCGTGCAGGGCCGGGCGCTGTTGTGTTCGTGCTTGGCGTCTCTTCGGGATGCTCCGGGTTCACGGCGGGCGCTTCCTTACCAGTGGTCTCCCCTGTCGAAGAAGTTTCAGACGGCGTCGGCCTCGCGCCGCGATTCCTCGCCCTCGACGTTGTCCCACGCGCACCCCTGCTCGCTCTCGTCCGCGCGGACTCTCGCCTCTCCGTAGTTCGATTCTTCACGCTCGCGGCATCGGGCTGGCTCTCGTCATTCTTTGAAGGAGCGACGCCCGCAGCTTCTTCTTTGGCGACCTCCGCGACCGGCTCCTCGATTCGCGCGCCCGTGGAAGTGACGCGGCGGATGCCTCCCATGCTGCTGCGCTCGTTGCCCGTAGCGGCGGGCGCGGCGGCCTCCTGTGCCCGCGCGAGGTCGGCGGGTGCGGGCGCGAATGCGCCGCCGAACTTAATCCTGTAACTCCCGTCGGCGTCTCCCACGGTGCGCGCCTCGACGCGCAACACCAGGGTCTCTTCTTTCCGCAAATAGACGCTCTTCGACGCTCTGGTCGCGCCGCCGCCGAAGAGCGTGAACTTGAGCAGCGGGCGCAACGTGTTGGCTGTGAACACGTCCACGTCTCCGTTCAAGTCCGTGCTCTCAACTGTAACGAGCAGGTCGCCCTCCGCACCCCTGAACGTGTAAAAGTGCCTCGTCCGCCGCGCATCGCCGATGTCACGCGGCGAGATGCTGCCGGCGAGTTCATTGGAAAAGACAGGCGTGGGGAAACCGGCGTCGCTCGACTGCGCGGAGCAGACGGAAGCGGCTGAGTTCACACTCAGGAAGGCTAAGATCAAAAGTGATAGGTAACGCATCTGTTGATGAAAAGCACGGCACATTGGAGCTTTGCACTTCGCTGTAAATGCGTCGGAGAGTTTAGCAGCCATCACGCCGCTCAACAATGCGCGAAGGCTATGACGGACGGTGAAGGACGAAGAGCGTCCGTCCACTTACATAATGGACGACAACAAAAAGAGAGGCCGGCAACTTGCCGGCCCGTCTTCCTTTACGTTTTAGATTGACGCCGAAGGGAAACTCAAGCCCCTGAGTTTCCACACTTGCGCGGCATCTCGATTTTGGTGGGGATGGAGAGACTCGAACTCTCACAGGTTTCCCCATACGCCCCTCAAACGTACGCGTCTACCAGTTCCGCCACATCCCCTTAAATTTAAGACTACTTCAGTCGCGAACTATCGTTTCTACTTTAATCACAAGTCGCTTTCGTTTCCGGCGAAAACAAATGTTTCACCCGCCGTCAGTTTTTCTTCGCGGGACTAGCCTGTGCTTTCGGGCTGCTGGCCGGAGCCGGCGAAGCCGAGGTGTTCGCCCCGGCAGTATTCGCGCTGGCGTCGGGTGCGCTCGCCGCTCCTTCCTGTTGCTGTGGCTGCGCGCCGGGCGAAGCGTTCGCATCGGGTGACGCAGTAGTATTGGCCGGAGCGGGCGATGGCGCTGCCGCAGGGTTGCTGCCTCCTCCCTCCATGACAGAGCGCGGGCCGCCGATACCCATCGAAATCACCAGCGCGACGAGCATGAAAGTCGCCGCCGCCGCGATTGTGATTTTAGCAAGAATGGTGGCCGTGCCGCGCGGGCCGAACGCCGTACTCGAAACAGAACTGGTGAAAAGCGCGCCGGCGTCAGCCTTGCCCGGCTGCAACAAGACGCCGATAATCAGCGTCACGCAGGCCAGAATAAAAATGCCGTATAAAAGATATGTAATCAAACGTCGAGTCCTCTTAGTGCTTTAATTTAACTTTTGTAATTGACAATCCCCGCGAACGTTTCAGCCTCAAGGCTTGCGCCACCGACGAGCGCGCCGTCAAGGTCTGGCTGCTTCATCAACCCGGCGATGTTGTCCGGCTTGACCGAACCGCCGTAGAGGATGCGTAGCGCATCCGAGGCTTGTGGAGAGAACCTCTCCGCGAAAACGCGCCGGACAAACGCATGCATTTCCTGCGCTTGCTCCGGCGTCGCAGTACGTCCGGTGCCGATGGCCCAGACCGGCTCGTAGGCGACAATGATACGTTCGAGGTCGGAGGCTGTCAACTCACGCAAGCCTCCTTCCAACTGGCCTCTGACGACGCTCTCCGCGTTCCCGCCTTCGCGCTGTTCGAGCATCTCTCCGACGCACATGATGACCATCAGACCAGCCGCGAGCGCCGCCGCCGTCTTCCGCTGTACTGATTCATCGGTCTCGCCGTAAAACTGTCGCCGCTCGGAGTGGCCGACGATGATGTAAGTCGCGCCCGCGTCGCGCAGCATGTCGGCGGCCACCTCGCCCGTGTGCGCCCCGTGCTTCGATTCCGTCGAGCAATCCTGCCCCGCCACGCGCACGTTCGATCCTTCGAGGCGGTCGGCCACGGTCTTCAAAACGGTGAACACGGGCGCGATGACGACCTCGCAATGGCTCGCATTCGCGACGAGCGGCTTGAGTGCCAGCGCCGTCGCCACCGAGTCGGCGATCAGCTTGTGCATCTTCCAGTTTCCGGCGATGACGGGTTTACGCATAAGGATTAAGTGATGAATGCGGAATGTTGAATGACAGACGGGAGACTACTGCTTTTTATTCATCATTCATCATTTTTCGTTGAGTGCTGTGACGCCGGGCAGTTCGTCGCCCGCGAGAAATTCGAGCGTCGCGCCGCCGCCCGTCGAGATGTGTGTGATTTTGTCGGCGACGCCGGCCTGTGTGATGGCGGCCACGGAATCGCCTCCACCGACAATGACCGTCGCGCCTCGCTCTGCGGCTGCGGCGACGGCGTGTGCGACGCCGACCGTTCCTTCCTCGAATCCCTTTTCCTCGAAGACGCCCATGGGGCCGTTCCAGATGATCGTCTTCGCGCCTTCCAATTCACGCGCGAAGAGCGCGACCGTCTCCGCCCCGATGTCAAGGCCGACGAGACCCGCGTTGGTGAATTCGATGGGAATTGTTTTGCGGCTGTGGAGCGGGTCGAAGCTGTCCACCACCTGATGATCGGTCGGGAGCACGAGCGCGACGCCCGCCTGCTCCGCTTGCTTCCTGATTTCCTTCGCCGTCTCAAGCATGTCGTTTTCGACGAGCGACTTGCCGACGGTGAAGCCTTCGGCCTTGAAAAATGTGTAAGCCATCGCGCCGCCGATCAGGATTTTGTCCACGCGGCGTTTGATGAGAGCGGTGATGACGGGAATCTTATCGGAGACCTTCGCGCCGCCGAGAATTGCGACGAACGGGTGCTCCGGATTGTTGAGCGCGCGTCCGAGGTATTCGAGTTCCTTTTCCATCAACAGCCCCGCTGCGGCCTGTTTGACGAACTTCGTGATGCCGGCGGTCGAAGCGTGCGCGCGATGAGCCGCGCCGAAAGCATCGTTGACGTAAAGGTCGCAGAGGCTCGCCAACTCTTTCGCGAAGCCCTCATCGTTCTTCTCTTCCTCCGCGTGAAAACGCAGATTTTCAAGGAGCAGTACGTCGCCGTCTTTCAGCTCCGCGACTTTCTCTCGCGCCGGCTGGCCGGTGCAATCTTCCGCGAATGCGACCGGCTTATCGAGTAGGTTCGAGAGATGCACGGCAATGGGGCGCAGAGAGTATTTTTCCACGCGCTCGCCCTTCGGTCGTCCGAGGTGAGATGCGAGGATGACGCGTGCGCCGTGTTCCGTCGCGTATCGAATCGTCGGGAGCGACGCGCGGATGCGCGTGTCGTCTTCAACCTTGCCGTCTTTGACCGGCACGTTGAAATCCACGCGCACGAAGACGCGCCGTCCCTGTAATTCGAGGTCTTTAACTGACAGTTTCATCATCTCAGACCCGCTTGAGAAGCGTCTCGCATTAACGGAAGCAGCCCGCAGGAAATTACCCCTGCTCCCTCCACGTCCCAAGCCAGACAGGAAAATCCGTGTCGCCTCTTTCAAACATGACCCAGACGCCTGTGCCGATCGCAGGGACGCCGACTTCGTCCACGGCAACGCATGGCGATGCCCACGAAAGAGTCAGCGACAACTCCGGCACAGAGACCTTCAACCGCATGACGTTGAGCGGGTCTGCGTTGTCTTCGACAATCGCACGGTAGATGCCGTAAAAGTTACTGCTCATGTTTTGGCGGCCAATGCTTTATTGCCGGGCGTGCAGGCTTCAAAATTACTGGTCGCCGTCCGCGAGACCCTTCCGCGCGATGAATTTGACGAGATCGCGGACGCGGCAGGAGTAGCCCCACTCGTTGTCGTACCAGGAGAGCACCTTGACGAGGTTGCCGCCGATGACCTTCGTGTAGTCGGCGTCTACGATGGAGGAGTTGGGATTTTTACGAAAATCCACAGAGACGAGCGGCTCTTCGGAGAAGGCGAGGATGCCGCGCAACTCTTCACCGGCGGCGTTCTTGAGCGCCCTGTTGACTTCCTCAGTCGTCGTTTCCTTCTCTACCTGAATCACCACATCCACGAGCGAGACGTTCGGCGTCGGGACGCGGACGGAGATGCCGTCGAACTTCCCCTTCAATTCCGGGATGACGAGCGCCACGGCCTTGGCCGCGCCGGTCGAGGTCGGAATCATCGAGAGCGCGGCGGCACGTGCGCGGCGCATGTCGCTGTGCGGCAGGTCGAGGAGTTGCTGGTCGTTCGTGTACGAGTGAATCGTCGTCATCTGCGCCGAACGAATGCCGAAATTCTCGAAGATTACTTTCGCGACCGGCGCGAGGCAGTTGGTCGTACAGGAGGCGTTCGAGATGATGTGATGCGCCGAAGCGTCGTACTTGTCTTCATTGACGCCGAGGACAATCGTGATGTCCTCGTTCTTCGCGGGCGCGGAGATGATGACTTTTTTGACCGTGCCTCGCAGGTGCTTGCGCGCGTCCTCGGCGTTGGTGAAGCGGCCCGTTGACTCTATGACAACTTCCGCGCCGACCGACTCCCAGGGAATTTGCGCGGGGTCTTTTTCCGCGAAGACGACGAACTCGTCCGCGCCGACCTTGATGCCCTTCTCCGTAGCGGATATTTCATGGTCGAGATTGCCGAGCACGGAGTCGTACTTGAGCAGGTGCGCGAGCGTTTTAGTGTCTGTGATGTCGTTGACGGCGACGAAATCAATATCGGGGTCGCCCAGAGACGCGCGCAGGACGTTGCGACCGATGCGCCCGAACCCGTTGATGCCAACCTTTATTGCCATTTGATGAAGCCTCCTCGCAAAGCTTTGATGATTTCAGAAGAACGCGCCCACGGACTACAAGGACTTTTCGCGCTCTCCGGCGGCGCGCGTTGCCCTTCAGACCTCAGTTGCGTGAACTCGGTGGATGTGGAAACTTTCTTATAAGAATGGCAAGATAAAGCTCACGCGACGGCACTGTCAAGCAAAGGCTCCGCCCGCGTCTTTCACTCCACCTCGGAAACGCTCGGAGTTGTGACGCAGAGCCTTCGTTTGTCGAGACAGACGCAGTGGCTGAGGCGAGGTTAAATGTATGTTTCTGAAACCCAATGCCCGCACGCGACGTAGTACGCTCTGACTCGCCGCACCGGGCTATATGAATAAAATCCCGCGTCAAATCGCGATGTCAAACTTATCAGCATTCATCGGCGATGTGATATTTCATTCAAGACGCGTCGAAGATTACGACGCACGAGCAGGAAGTTAAGGAAGAGCGCGCATGCTAATTGAGCATCCCTTGCGATTGATTTTGAGAAAAGGCGGGAGCATCTTCTTCGCCCTCTGCATGGCTTCGGCTCCCCTCTTTGCCGGGACGCCGCTCCCTGCCCAACAAACTCCGGCGCAGCAGACCCCCGCGCAGAGGGACGCCATGCGCCCGCCGGGAACCGAGCAGCAGCAGACCGTTCCGGCGCAGGCGCGCCCCGCGCCCACAGACCCGACCGTGCCTCCCGGAGCACAGCGCCCGTCGCCGCAAGCCCCTCCGGGCACTGAGCAGCCTGCGCGCACGTCGCCCGCCGCTCCGCCCGGCGTGCAGAATCCCGCGACCGGCAGCACCGAGCCGCCGGCCACGACTCAGCAGACAGACCCTAACGCCGGTCAGGAGGTCGCCGAGCCGCGCTTCCCGCCTTCCGTCGCACGACCCGTCCCGCCGCTTCCGCCGCTGGATCGCGTCGGCGTGACGGGCGGCGAGACGCTGCCGCTCACGCTCAACGAAGCCATTCGCCGCGCCCTCGAAAATAACAACGAGATCGAGATTGCACGCGCCGACGTGCGTCTCGCAGAGGCACAGTTAAACTCGCTCGTCGGCGTCTTCGATCCCGTCTTCAGTTTCACGCCGCAGATCAACAACTCCGTGCGTCCCGTCGTCAACATTTTCGGCGGCGCGAACACGTCGGGCACGGTCGCGACCACCGACTACAACAACGACTTCGCCGTGACGAGGCAGTTCGGCACGGGCGGCGGCAACTATCAATATTTTTTCAACAACACGCGCGAGAAGACGACCGCCAGCAACACGACGCTGAACCCCTTCTACTCAGCCAGCCAGGGCCTGACCTTCACACAGCCGCTTCTACGCAACCGCTCGATTGATCGCAACCGCCAGCAGATACGCATCCAGCGTAAGCGGCTCGAACAGTCTGACGCGGATTTCCGCCGCCGCACCATTGATCTGATCGCGCAGGTGCAGCGCACCTACTGGGATTTGGTCTTCGCTCTGCGCGACGAGCAGAACCAGATCGCCAACCTGAATCTCGCGCGCGAGAATTTCCGGCGCACGGAAGCGAGCGTCGCGGCGGGCGCGTCCGCGCCGCTCCAACGCGCGGAGATTCAGACGGAGTTATCCAACCGCTCCGCCTCGCTCCTGTTGGCGACACAGAGCGTCAGCATCGCCGAGAACAACTTGAAGACCCTGCTGTTGAAAGACCCTCTGGCGCGTGAGTGGTCTGTCGCGATACTCCCGACCGACGAGCCGAAGTTCGACGAGAAGCCGGTCAGCCTCGACTCCGCACTGACGGAAGCGCGCCAGAACCGGCAGGAGTTACGCCGCCTGAAAATTCAGGAAGAGATCAGCAATATTGACCTTCAATATTTCAAGAACCAGACCAAGCCGCGCATAGACCTGACCGGCACGGTCTCGACCACAGGGCTGGCCGGCACGCGCAACACGCCCAGCGGAGCGACGGGGCCAGTCCCGCTGATTTTGAGCGATCCCCTCTCGGCCTCGACGAACGCGAGCGCGTTCCTGCTTCAACAAATCAACGACCTGCGACAGCGTCAGGGACTGCCTCCGGCCACTGTGCCGACGGTCACGCCGCAGACGGCCACCGTGCCTTCGCAGTTCGTGGGCGGCTACGGCCAGACGCTCCGCAATTTATTCAGTTTCGGCACGCGCAACGTCGTCGTGGGCGTGACGATTCAAGTTCCCTTCCGCAACCGCACGGCGGAAGCCAATCTCGCGACCGCGAGTATCCAGCGCGAGCAACTGGCCGCGCAGACGCGCTCGCAGGAGCAACAGGTCGAGCTTGAAGTGCGGAATGCCGTGCAGGCGGTGACGACGGCGCAGCGCCGTGTTATCGCCGCGCAGGACGCACGCGCGAATGCAGAGCTACAGTTGGCCGGCGAGCGCCGCCTTTATCAAGTTGGCCGCTCGACGACGTTTATCCTCTTCCAGCGCGAGAACCAACTCGTCAATGCTCGCAATCAGGAACTTCGTGCCCAGACCGACTTCAACAAGGCGCTCGCCGAACTGCAACGCGCCACCTCAACGACGCTGACCGCCAACGACGTGCTCGTCGAATCACCAGCCGGGCCGGATAAGTATCAGGACTAGCGATTTTCAAATTTCAGATTCGAGATTTGAACTGGCAGAGCGACACAAAATGCGATTGATGAGAGGGAGGCTCTCATCAATCGTGTTCTGCTTTGCGGCCAGCGTGGCGGATACAGGCACGTTTGTCTCCCCTAACAAGTTGACGCCCCGCCGCGTGCGTTCGTATCCTCATAGCCGCTCGCGCATGACACTGGACAGCTCTCTAACCGACTTGAAAATCACCGCCACGATCATCACCTTCAACGAAGCGGAAAATATCCGCGCCGCGTGCGAATCCGTCGCGTGGGCGGATGAGATACTGGTCGTTGATTCGGAATCAACCGACTCCACACGCGACATCGCCCATGAGTGCGGCGCACGCGTCTTCACGCGCCGGTGGCCTGGCTTCGCCGCGCAAAAGCAGTTCGCGGCGGAGGCGGCGCGCAACGATTGGATATTCAGCCTCGACGCGGACGAGCGCGTCTCCGAAGAACTACGCGCCGCCGTCGCGGGGTTGCGCGGGCAACAGGGCGTGCAGTTGGCGGACGGTTATCGCGTCGCGCGCAGGTCTTTCTACATGAATCGCTGGATTCGCGGGGGCGGCTGGTATCCCGATTACCAGTTGCGTCTCTACAATCGCACGCGTGGCCGATGGGAAGGAGCACACGTGCATGAGTCCGTCCAGATGGGCGAAGGCTCGCGCGTCGAGACTCTCGGCGGCGACATCCTGCACTACAGCGTCCGCGACGCCGCGCACCACCACCGCATGATCGGCGAACGCTACGCGCCGTTGGCGGCGAAGAAGATGTTCGAGGCCGGGCGTCGGACTTCACCGCTCGGCATCGCGCTCGCGGCCCCCGCCGCTTTCACACGCAGCTTCATTCTCAAGGGCGGCTTCCGCCTCGTCTGACTTCTGCATGGCGGCGGGGATGTCCTGGCTCAGCACGACCTGTACGAGCAGTTCGTCCGTTAGGGCGCGGCTCGCGGCGACGCCCGAACCCTGGTTGAAGACGACGAAGAAGACCAAGCCGTTCTTTTGTGTGTAGACGACGCCGCCGAGGCTCGCCATGCCGCCGTCGTCGTGCACGAGCGTCCCGGTTTTGCCGACGACGGCCCCTTCGAGCGGCGTGCCGACCAGTCTCTTGCGGAGCGTGCCCCAGTCGTCGCTCGCCACGGCCAAGATGTCTTCAAGTTTCAGACCCTGCCGGTTCGCTTCCGCGTTGAGCGCGCGGATAACCGCGAGCAGCCCGCGCGCGGTCATCTGATTATGTTCGAGGCCGGAGGTGGTCGAGAGCCAAATCTGATCGGCGGGCAGCTTTAGTTCTTCGACGATGAAACGCCGCACGCCTTCGGGGCCGCCGACCATCGCGCCGAGATGCTCCGCGACGAAGTTGACCGAATGCGCGTTCATGTACAGCAGAATTGCGCGCAAGGGGTAAGATCGCAGTACGAACAGTGCTGCGCTCGACGGCGCGTCGCCGATGCTGTACTTCTTCGGCGTCAGCTTCATCACTTTCGCCATACGCTCTGCGGACTCTTCCGGCTTCTCGCTGTAGTTGAATGAAAAGCCGGGGGTCACGACGATTTCGTCCGCGACTTTTTTGACGCCGCGCTTTTCAAGCTCCTGCGCCAGCTTGACGGCGCTCATGTCGCCGAACGTCGGATCGTTGCCCGCCACGATCAGACGCCCGTGCAGGACGCCGGAGTTATCCGTCGTGCCTTCGATGTAGACGCGAGTCTCGAAACGGTATTCCTTGCCGAGTTGCCTGAGCGCGACCAGCGAGGTCGTCAGCTTGACGAGAGAGGCGGGGTTGAAGGTCGCGTCCGCGTTGTGCTCCGCGAAAACGTGCTGCCCGTCCATTGACTCGACCAGCATGGCATGCCGCGCAGGGTCTTCGCCATGCGCGGCGTACCAGTCGGCGACATCGAATCTCGGTGTTGCTGTCGGCGGCTCGACCTGCTGAAGATAAACACTATCAGGAATCGGCTGGACGGCAGTCGCGACGGCATGGCGGGCGCTGGAAAGAAGTGCGTAGGGCGTGAAAGTCAGGATGAGGATGGCGACAAGGCCGCCGGCCAGCATCGCGTAAATTGGCTTTCGTGAATTCAACTGCTGTACCCTTCGGCTCGAATTTCTCATTCCGCGTCTTTCACAAAGATGCGCGAAGCTTTAATATGCTTTTCGAGCGCATCACGCGTCAAGTGGCGCGTCCGAGACTTCTCAACCTGATTAACTCAATATCCGCCGCAGCACATGACTATTTCGCAAAGCATGCTGACGCCTGAAGAGATCACGGGACTTCCTTTTGTTTTTCTGCTCTTCACCGTCGCGACGGTCGGGGCGATCATCGGCAGCTTTCTCAACGTCGTGATCCACCGTCTCCCGCGCGAGGAGTCCGTCGTCTTTCCGCACTCGCGCTGCCCTTCGTGCGAGGCGGCGATACATCCTTACGATAACGTGCCCGTCCTGAGTTGGCTCGTGCTGCGCGGTCGCTGCCGCGCGTGCCGCGCGCCGATTTCGCCGAGATACCCTGCGGTCGAGGCGCTGACCGCTCTGCTCTTCGCGCTGACCTTCTGCCTGCGTTCCGGCCTGACGCTCGCGCTGCCCTTTGACCTGATCTTCGTCGCCTCCGTTCTCGCTTTAATCTTCATTGACGCCGAGCACATGATTCTGCCCGACGTTATCACGCTTCCCGGCTTCGTCTTCGCGCTCGTCGCCCGCGCTCTCGTGCCGAACCTTTACGGCGTCGGATTTCTCGCCGATGGCTACCTGGCCGGTTGGCCCGTCTGGGCTGTGTCGCTCGCGGGGGCCGCGCTCGGCGCGCTCGTCGGGGGCGGCTTTCTGTGGCTGGTCGGCTGGCTGTGGGAGCGCGTGCGCGGCGTCGAGGCGATGGGCTTAGGCGACGTAAAAATGATGCTCATGGTCGGCGCATTCCTCGGCTGGCCTCTGACCGTGCTGACGATCTTCCTCGGCGTGCTGACCGGCTCCGTCGCAGGCATCGTCATCATGTTCCGTCGTGGGCGAGACATGCAGATGCTTCTCCCCTTCGGAATCTTCCTCGGCATCGGCGCGATTTTCAGCATGCTCTTCGGCCAACCGCTCGTCGAGTGGTACGCGGGCCAGTTCAGGTGAAATGATGAGTGATGAATGATGAAGAAGAGGCAATCTTCTTCATCATTCATCACTTATCACTTATCTATGCCTCCTCGCTACGAAAACAGGGCGCAGTTGGCGCTGGCGCTGGTCGTCGGGCTGCTTCTGCTCGCCAATCTGTTCACGCTGACGCTGGTGGCGCTGATGCCCGCGACACGCGCCGCACGCGCGCCCGTGCTCTTCACGGTCTTCGTCATTACGCTGATCGTGAGCGTGCCGAGCATCCTGCTGATACCGCGCTGGCTGCTCCGGCCCTATCGCCAACTCGTGAACGAAGCGGAACGCGCGCCGGTCGCGGCCTCTTCGCGAGGGAAGACGAAGGACGAGACGGAGTTCGTGCTTGAGACTTTTCAGGAGGTCGTCGCGCAACTCCGCTCGAAGCAGCGTGAATTGGAAATCTTGAGCGCGCAGGCGAGCGCGCGTGCGGCGTCGGCGGAACAGTTCAGCGAGCGCATCGTGGCGAGCATCCCCTCCGGCCTCGTCGCGTTCGACGCGAGCGGGCGCGCCACCATCGTCAACGTCCCGGCGCGTGCGCTCCTGCTCGCCGGTAATGAAGTTGTGGGTCTGCATTTCTCCCGGCTCTTGCAGAACGCGCCGGAACTCGCGCGGATGGTCGGCAACTGCCTTGAGTCCGGCGAGCTTTATCGTCGTGAAGAGGTCACGGCGAAAAATGATGGCGGGCGCGAGCGGCGTCTCGGCGTGACGGTCGCGCCGATTGACCCGCACCCGGAGCGCGCCGCGCGCGGGGCTTTGTGCCTGCTGACGGATATTACGGAGGTCGCTCAGTTGCGCGAGGCGGTCGCGCTCAAGAAAAATCTGGAAAGCCTCGGCGAGATGTCTGCAGGGCTGGCACACGAATTCAAGAACGCGCTCGCCACGCTGCATGGCTACGTGCAGCTTTTGCAAAATTCCACTCTCGCGGAAGAAGCGCGAGCGGAGGCCGCCGCTGCATTGCTTCAGGAAGTGCGTGGACTGGCCGAGATGGTCACGTCCTTTCTCAACTTCGCGCGGCCCAGACCGCTCGACGTGTGCGAAGTGTCGCTGCGCGAAGTCTTCGAGTATTGCGCTTTGGAACTCCGGCAGTTTTACGAAGAGCGCGGCGTGACGCTGAATCTTGCCGGCACGTTTCCTGACATCCGCGCCGACGAACGCATGCTCCGGCAGTCGCTCCTGAATCTATTGCGTAACGCCGCAGAGGCTATCGAAGAAGATCAAGCCGAGCGACGTGTCAGCGTGCGTGGCTCCGAGGAACGCGGCACGGATGGCGAGGAGTGGGCGAGGGTCGAAATCGCCGACACGGGCGAAGGAATCTCCGAGGCCGATATCCAACGCATCTTCATTCCCTTCTTCACGACGAAGGCGAAGGGGCACGGCGTCGGCCTCGCGCTCGCGCATCGCGTCATCAACGATCACGGCGGGACGCTCACGGTCGCGAACGCGCGCGAGGGCGGAGCGATCTTCACTGTTAAGCTTCCGGCCAGATCGAGTTGATGATAGCGATTTGCGATTGTGACTAAAACCCACCCGGAAAATATTCGCGCCAGCGCCGTTCGACGAGTTCCGCGATGTCGGGGCGCACGACGAGTTCGTCGGGGTAGCCGGGTTTCATGCGCGCGTCAATGACGAGAGGCGCGCGATATGAGAGATGGTGGCGGCGGACGGTCATGCCGGCGGCGTGGATGTCTGAGGCAGGCTCGAAGCGCGTCCATGTCGCCCAGAGAAAATCCTCCAGGGAGCGTGCGACGCCCGCGTCGTCGTGGAGAACGACGAGCGGCCAATCCGCGAAAGCAGCTTCGCGAGCCAGACGCGCGGCCTGATCCTTGTCTTCCGCGTAAGACAACCCCTCCACGACCAGACAGCCGCCGCAGAAGACTTCCGCACGCGAGACGCCCGCCGGAAGCGTCCCTCGAAAATCGCGCGGCAATTCGCGCACGGCTTCGCCCAGTCCGAGCATGATCGCCTTACTGCCCTCGTTCACCTTGCCGCTCGTGTAGTCCAGCGTGTCCATCGAGACGTTCGAGAAGATGAACAGGTCGCTTTCGGGAGCGAAGCGCGCGAGGACGTGCTCGAACAGTTTTTTGAAGTCGCGCAAATCCTGCGGCGTGTCCGTCAAGAGCAGAAACTTGGTGAGCGAGAGTTGCCCTTCGCCGAGGATGCGGAAACCGGAGACGAGAGCCTCGCGCGCGTAACGCTCGCGCACGACTGCGGCGGCGAGCGAATGGAAACCCGTCTCGCCATACGTCCAGAGGTCGCGCACGCTCGGCATCACGAGCGGGAAAAGCGGCGAGAGAAGTTTCTGCAAATAGTCGCCGATGTAGAAATCTTCCTGCCGTGGCTTGCCCACGACCGTCGCCGGATAGATGGCATCCTTTCGATGAAAGACCCCGCTGACGTTAAAGACCGGATAGTCGTGTTGCAGCGAATAGTAACCGTAGTGATCGCCGAATGGCCCTTCGGGTCGCCGGACTTGCGGCGGCACTTGTCCGACGAGCGCGAATTCGGCCTCCGCGACGAGGCGATGCCTGAATCCCGCCAGCGAGTTCGGCACGACGCGTATCTTCTCGCCGGCGAGCACGGAGGCCAGCACGAGTTCCGGCACGTCTTCGGGCAGCGGCGCGATGGCCGAAAGGATGAGCGCGGGCGGGCCGCCGAGAAACATCGTGACCGGCAGAGGCTCGCCGCGCTTCTCCGCCTCGTGATAATGAAAGCCGCCGCCTTTGTGTATCTGCCAGTGAATGCCTGTCGCGCCCGTGTCGTAACGCTGCATGCGGTACATGCCGAGGTTGTGCTTGCCCGTCGCGGGGTGCTCCGTGTAGACAAGCGGCAGCGTGAAGAAAGGGCCGCCATCCTCCTGCCACGTCGTCAGCACCGGCAGTTCGTCGAGCCGCGCGGGGCTGTCCAGCACTTCCGTCACAGGCCCTCTGCGAACGCGGCGCGTGCCGAGCTTCAGTGCTTCGAGCGCCAGCGCGCGATGCCGCCAGAGTTCGGAAGGGCGCGGCGGCAGGAGCGATTCGGCGACGTGCACAGCCTCGCGCACGAGCGCCTCCGGCTTCGGCCCGAAGGCGAGGCCGATGCGCCGCTCCGTGCCGAACAGATTCGTCACCACGGAGTAACGGCTGCCCTTCACACGCCGGAACATGAGGGCCGGGCCGCCGCGCTCAATTACGCGACGGTGAACTTCTGCGAGTTCGAGGTAGGGGTCAACTTCGGCTTCGATCTCAAGGAGGTCTTTTTCGCGCTTGAGGAGGTCGAGATAGGAACGAAGGTTTCGATGCATGGTCAGGGTTGAGATTCTTCGCCTTTGCTCACTTGTCTCGGACGCTTCGGTGCGACGGCGGGCGCTTCTTCGAGGCGTATGGTGATTTCTCGCTCGGCGAATTTCGCGGCGTCGGCGATGCCGGGATCGAGCGATGCCGTGAACGGCTTGATCTCTTCGAGCGTGCTGCCATTGCCGACGCGCGCCAGCACTTCGAGCAGCCTGATTTGCGTGTTCCCGTTGACGCGCTTGAGGAAGACGTACAGAGGGTCTGGACTTTCGAGTTGCGAAAGATAGCCGAGCGTCTGCTCAGACTGTTTCGAGTCGAGCGCACGCACGAGAGAAAAGAGCGCCTCGTTTTTGCCCGTGCGATACAGCGCCCAGTCCAAAGCCACGCGCACACGCGAGTCCTTCTCCTGCAAGCGATACCCTTCGACCATCCGGCGGTGCTCGACGGCAGACAGCCGCGCCACTTCTTCCGCCGCCGCGCGCCGTTCCAGAGGGTTGCGACTCGCCAGCCTTTTCGCAATCAGTAAGGACGCCGTCTTGTCAGCCTGCATTGATAACAAGCTGCGGGGCGGAGTGTATCCATGCGCTTCCCAAGAGACGCAAAACGCGACGGCCAACAGCAGGCTAAAACTCAAAAGCTTTTCTTCCATCTCGTCTCCTACCTCTTCCCGCCTGCGCCGGACTTGCGAAGAGTCGCGCTATTGAGATCAAGTTCCGCGAGCGGTATCAACTCGACGTTCGGAAACTGCTTGCGCAACGGTTCGATGAACTCTTTGGCGTTGCCGACGATGACGATGTTCGACTCCTTCGCGCCGAGCCGCGCGCCCGTGAAGCGCTGCACATCGGCGGGCGTGACGGCCTGCACGTTCTTGATGTAGCTGTTGATCTCGTCAAGGCTCAGTCCGTAGAGGGCGCGCGAGGCGATCTGCGCGACCAGCCCGTCGGTCGTCTCAAGGTTGCGCGCGAAGCTGCCGATGAGCACGGCCTTGCGCGGCGTCAACTCCAAGTCCTGCACAGGCTCGTTCGAGAGCCGCCCAAGTTCGCCCGTCAGCAGCGACGCGACTTCCGCGCCCGAAGGATTTTTCGTCTGCGCCGAAGCCGTGTACGGGCCGACATCGCGGCGCACATCGAGGGAGCTGCGTGCGCCGTAGCTCAGGCCGCGCTTGATGCGAATCTCCTGATTCAGACGCCCGGAGTAGCCGGAAAGAACGGAGTTCGACACGATGCCCCGGAAGTAGTCGGGGTCTGTGCGACTGATGCCGGAGCGTGTCAGCACGACCGCCGCCTGCCCTGCGTCGGGCATGTCCACCACGACGATGCGGGACGTGCCGCCGTGCGCTTTGTCATTCATCCGCGCCCCACTGCTCGTCGGCAGCATCATCGCGGGCTTCGCCCAGTCGCCGAAAGTGCGCTCGGCGAGCTTGAAGGCGTTGTCCGGCGTGATGTCGCCGCCGATGACGAGGACGGCGTTGTCGGGCCTGTAGTATTTCGCATGCAGCGAAGCGATGTCGTCGCGCTTCATGCGCGTGAGCGATTCGGGAGTGCCGGAGAGCGAGTGGCCGTAGGCAGCGTCGCCGAACACGACGCGCGCGGCGACGTAGCCGGCGAGCGTGCCGGGGTCGCGCAACGCGACGGCGAGGCTGTCGAGATTCTGCTGGCGCAGCCGCTCGATCTCTTCGTCCTTGAAGACGGGGTTACGCACAACGTCTGCGAGTATTGCCATCGCAGGCTCGATCTTCGACGACATGACGTTGACCGAGGCGCGCGACGCATCCCAGCCCGCGCCGGAGTTGATCGTCGCGCCGAGCGCCTCGATGGCCTGCGCGATTTCCGGGGCGGTGCGCGTCTTCGTGCCCTTCGTGAGCAGCGAGGCCGTCATGTCCGCGAGGCCGCCGAGGGCCGACGGGTCAACCTCCGCGCCGTTCTTCACCATCAACAGCGAAGAGACGAGCGTCGTGTCGTGGTCTTCAATGACGATCACGCGAAGGCCGTTTTTGAGAGTCCGCTCGAACGGTTTAGGGATCGTCACCGAGCGCGGCGCGGCTGGCGGCGGCGGAGTCTCTCGCGGAACCGCGCCCTGCGCGAATGTGTCTTTTGTCATCAGAGTCATGCCGAGAATCACAGCGAAGATAAAGCTGAACGCCTTTGCGCGGGGCGGGAATATTTGCAGTCGGCTCATCGTTTGTCCCCTCCCTTCGCGTCGCGCGCACGGCTGGCGTCGGAGAGGCGCGGCCCGCTTGCGCCCGTCTTCCCTTGCGCCGATTTCATGGAGTCGGGCAGGTACGTGATGACGACGCGATTCGTGTCTGTGAAATACCTCTTCATCACGCGCTGAATGTCGGCGGCCTTGACGGACTGGAGCTTCTCTATGTCCTTGTTGACGAGGCGGGCGTCGCCGAGCAGCACCGCCGCGCGTGCGAGCGCGAAAGCCTTGCCGTCGTTCGTCTCACGCTCGCGCAGTTGATTCGTCACGAGTTGGTTAATCGCCTTGCTCAATTCTTCGGCGGAGACGGGCGCATCCTGCATTCGTTTGAGTTCGGCGAGCAGAGCGCGCTCGGCGTCCTCCGGTTTTTTCTCGCTCGCGAGGATCGCGCCGAAGATGAAGAGGCCCGGGTCTTCGCGCAGGTCTGCATTGGCGAAAGCCTCCTGCGCGATCTGCTGCTTGTAGACGAGCGATTGGTAGAGACGCGACGATTCGCCGCTCGAAAGAATTGACTCGGCCACTCGAAGCGCGTAAGCGTCGTCCGCGACGACGGGCGGCGACAGGTAGCTGATCGCGACCGCCGGCAGCGGTACGTTCGGAGCGTACTCGGTGACGCGCCTCTCGGCTGTGCGCGCAGGCTCTTTAACCGTCACACGCGGGAGCGGCTTAGTTTGTTTCGGAAGACGCCCGAAGTACTTATCAACCCATGTGTCGAGTTGGTTCAGATCGAAGTCTCCGACGACGACGAGAGTGGCGTTGTCGGGGCGATAGTAGGTCGAGTGGAAGGCGCGCACGTCGTCGAGCGAAGAAGCTTCAAGCTCTTCGATGCTGCCGATGCCGGGACGCCGGTAAGGGTGGACGGCGAACGAATCTTTTTCGATGGCGTAGAAAAGTCTGCCGTAGGGCGGCGCAAGGATTCTGGAACGAAACTCCTCTTCGACCACGCTGCGCTCGGACTTGAAATTCTTCTCGTCCACGTTGAGCGTGCCCATCCGGTCGGCTTCCGCCCACAGGAGGGTTTCGAGGTAGTTCGACGGCACGACCTCGTAGTAGTTCGTGAAGTCGTCCCATGTCGAGGCGTTGTTGAAGCCGCCCACGTCTTCGGTCAGGCGATCCATCTGCTCGTCGCGGAGGTTCTTCGACGATTTGAACATCATGTGCTCGAAGAGGTGCGCAAATCCGCTGCGCCCTTCCGGGTCGTCCTTCGACCCGACCTTGTACCAGACCTGTATGGCGACGGTCGGGCTGGACTTCTCCTGCGCGCTGTAGACACGCAAGCCGTTCGGCAAGGTACGCTCACGATAGTTAATCTGTGGAACTCTGGCCTGCGCCCACACCGCCGGTAAAAGAAAGGCGGAGGCAAGCGCAAATGTCAGAAAAGAGGTCGAGAAATAACGAAGCATTTGAAAGTCGCTCCTCTGGTTCAAATCAAGGGCAAGCTCGAAGCCCGTGCGAGTGCTTGGATGTCCCTTCGTAGAAGAACTGTTGTACGCGTTGGAGATTTAGACGGCAACCAACAGCCGAGCGGTGCGATTCTACCAGTGTGTTGATTGCCGGCAAATTCGTTACGCCTGCTGCGCGAGATAAGTTTCTTCGGAAAGCTCCCGGCGGATTGGAAAAGTCTCAGGTCGTCGCCTATTTTCCCGCGCGTATCCCGGCTTCTGGATTTAATGCAACCAACCGTTTGCGCGCCGGATGCCTCAGCCCCTTCGACAGTTCACGGAGGATGATGGCCTTCTTCTTTGCTCGCCTTCAGACACTTAGTATAAAATGCGTCGTGTGGCGACCACGCGCGAGACCATCGGCCAGTACGGGTGATCGTGGGACGTGTCGCCGTCGTTTAGTATCTGAAGCTTTTTGAGGTTTGTGGCAGTTTTTATGGCGAGCGGGCTTGTGGTACACATTGCGAGTGGATCGGACAGGCACACGGAAGTCCTGTCGCAGGATCGCATACGCATCGGCTCCGGCGAAGACTGCCAGCTCAGGCTCCGCTCCTCTGCCCTGCCCGCGCAATCCACACTGGCTCTTGAACTCGCGCGCACCAACGGCCACTACCGCGTCACGGATTTCGATTCTTCGCTCGACATCACTCTAAACGGCACGCCCCTCGTGCCCGGCGCTGCGATTGACGGCGGCGACGAGTTGCGCTTCGGCGAGACCGAACTCGCGCTTCAATTCTTTCCCATCAACGACCTGCCGGCTGTCATTCCTTCCCGACGCGCACAGGTCGCACCCTTCATCGAGCAGGCCGCTATCGAAGCGGCGGCGACGGCGCGGCGAGACGATGCCAAAGTCTTCCTGCGCGAATTCACGCGCGAGTTGGTGCGGGAAATCAAAATCAGCACGAAGCTCGTCGTCCTGCTGATCGTGCTCTCGCTCGTCGGCGGCATTCTCTATCTGGGCTTCGCGGCCAACAAAGAGCTACAGCGCAGCCGCGATCTGATTAACAGGCAGAATGAACAACTCTCGAAACAGCAGGACGAGTTGGATAAGATGAACGGCCAGTTCCGCGCCGTCAACGAGACGAATCAGGACATCATCAAAAGCATGTCGCTGGCCCCGAGCATTTTCAGCCAGTACGGCACCGGCGTCTGTCTCATCTCCGGGACTTACGAACTGGTCGAAGCCGGGACGGGTCGCCCGCTCCGTTATCCCGAAACGCAAATGACGGAAGACGGCACGGCGCTTCAGAGCAGGGCTGAGCAACCGATTCTGACGCCCGACGGCAAAGGCGCGCCCTACCTCGCCGATTTCGTCGGCACAGGCTTTCACGTCGGCGGCGGCTACATCGTCACCAACAGGCATCTCGTCGTGCAGCCGTGGACGGCCAACGAGAACGCCCAAACCCTGAGCGCAACCGTGCGCGGGCGATTCCGCATCACGAGGATCGTGGCCTTCTTTCCGGGGCTGCGCCAGGCCTTCGTGCTTCACGTGAAGCAATCTTCAAAACGTGAGGACGAGGACGTGGCGGTCTGCCAGATGGACGCCAAAGATTTGCCCGCGAACATCCCCGCGCTGCCGCTCGACAAGGAGTCGGTCGCGGTCGCGGTCGGCAAGTCGGTCGTGATGATGGGTTATCCGAGCGGCGAGGAGCGCCTGCTCGCGAGCCTTCCCGAATCGGAATCACGGAACATACAGCAGCGCTACGGCTCGTCCATCGAATCTCTCCTCAGCAATCTCTCGGAGCGCAAAGCCATCAAGCCTCTGACGACGCAGGGGCACATCACTGCGCTCGAAGCACGGCGCGTGATCTACGACGCCGCCAACGCAGTGGGCGGCTCCGGCTCTCCACTCTTCGGCCAGTCGGGGCGCGTCATCGGCGTCAACTTCGCCTCGTTCGTAGTCGTGCCCGACACGAACTTCGCCGTCCCCATCAAGTTCGTCTATCCACTCCTGCAAAGCGCCGGTTGGAAGTCGAGCGAGCCGGAGAAGGACGAAGAGACGAACACCAACACCGCCGCCTCGAAAGACGCACGCCCGGCGTCCGCCGCGCTCGCCCAACCACGCTGAGATCACCCGACAGGTGCGAGTCTTTTATCCGCGAGAAATGAGGCGCACGTGTGTGGCACTTTGGATTTTGACACAAAGCTTTTAGTCGGCTACCCTTGCCGCTTTTATAAATGGTGCGCGCCGCAATTTCGCGTCGCGCGAGAAGATTAATTTCGACGGAGTGATAACTCAGAAATTGTCTGCATCTGCCGCCACCATCACAACTGCGGGCATCACGCCTGAACTGTTCCCGGAGCAGATGGTGCGTTCGACGAGCCGCGTGCGGATCGCCTCCGCGCTCGTCATCATCGCCCTGCTCGGCTTCGGCTTCCGCGCTTACCGTCTGGGCGCGGAGGGCTTGAGTGAGGACGAGTTGAATAAAGTGCGCGCCGTCGAGGATTACCGCGCGCGTGGACTGTCTTCGGCCAACGGCGAGCATCCCTTTTTGATGAAAGCGAAAACTAAGAGCCGAGCCTTTCTACTGGGCCGCCGCCGCCACCTTCGGAGCGATGCTGGCGTCGAAATACGTGCCCCACTTTCTCGCCATCAGCGTCGCATACTACTACGTTTTTCAGGGCGTGCCGGCGACGCGCTGGCGGCTCGGCAAACGCAAGTGGCTCGTCTTCTTCGCCGTCATGGGCGCGGCCTTCCTCGTCTGCAACCCGACTATCCTGCTGCCCGGCACTTGGCACGAGATGCGCATCTTCGCGGGCGAGCAGCGCATCGGGCATGACGGCTACGAGTTCATGGGGCGGCTTTACCGCAATCAGATGACGCTCTGGCTGAACGGCTCGCCCTGGTATTTTTATTACGTCTTCATGGGCGTCAAGCTGCCCGTCCCCGTCCTCCTCGCCTTCGTCGCCGGCTTGCCGCTGCTCTTTATCAAGCGGCTGGGCGACGGGCGCTTTTTTATTCTGTTCTGGCTCTTCTTCTGGTTCTTCCCGTTCACGGTGTTGGGCGGAAAGTTTACGCGCTACTTCACGTTCGTGCTGCCTGCGGTGCTCATCACAGCCGCCATCGGCATTCACGCGGCGGGGCAGTTGCTGGCACGCGTCATCGCAAGCCTGCGACTCGGCGACGATCATAAAATCCAGGCTCGCGCAGGATTGGCGCTTGCCGTGCTGATCTTCTCTACTTATGCCGCGGCCAGCGCGGCCCCGCACTTCAGGCTCTACACGAACGTGATCGGAGGTGGGATGAAAAGCGCGGGGAGCTACTTCCCGCACGACGAGTTTTACGACGCGAGCACGCGCGAGGCGGTCGCCCTCATCGCACGGGGAGCGGCACGCGGCATGCGCGTCGCCAGCGAGACGCCGGAACTTGTCTCGCACTACGCGCGGCTCTACGGGAGAGACGACCTCGTCGCCGTCTCGCTCTCCGACCGCGCGGCTCTCTCCGTGTTGAAGGAGGGCGACGTGGTGATCGTCGCGCGCGGGCGGCGCTATTTCAGCAACGACGCGCTGACGGGCAGGCTGATCGCGGAAGCCTCGCCCTCGGCTGGCATTGCGCTCGGAGCAGTCCCCTCCGCGCAAATCTACTTCCTCGACAAAAAAAGTCTTGAATTAGTGTCGAGTGTTATCGAAGAATAGGTGCTGCGCAGGGACAACCGCGCTCGTCACGGCAGGCATCGCAGCAGGCCGAAGGGCCGGGACTCAAAGGGTCTGTTGGCCGCAAGTGTTCAAGGTAATTTGGCCGTCGATAGTTGTGAGATACGAGCGGCACAGGCATTGCTAATTTTTCGCCAGACGCGCCCAACTTCCCCGAAAAGGGTGCGTGCGACTCGCGCCGGATGCTAGTTGAAGCGCAGTCGTTTCGCTCCACGAGGAGCACTTTTGTCAGGGAGAAGGAAGCATAGACGATGATGATCGGAATGCCCCCGAAACCGCGCACGCGGCGGTCACTCTCGATTTTTTTCGCTCTCATCCTTTCGCTCACGCTCTTTCCTGCACACGCCGCAGCCCAGAAAATCACCGCCACAAGCGACGAGTCCGATGTGCTTGCAGGGCACGCGCTCTTTCGCATGGAAAGAATCCCCGTCGGTCGTGACGCCGAACTGCTGACAGTCTTCGGCAGCCTCACGGGACTGCCCGCCGCGAGCGGCGAGAGTGCAGACGTGCCGCTCGTCAGCATCCTCCGCGATACGCTCGGCGACGACAACCCTGAGAACGACCGCCTCCGTTACGTCTGGATGCTCACCTACACGCGCCCGACCGCGATGCAGCGCGTGGCATCCGCCGTGCCCTTTCTCTACAGGCGCGTGAGCGACAAAAAAAAGGCGAGCCGCGACAGTATGCCGCCGCCCGTCATTGATCTCTCTGCGCCGGATCAGGAAGTGTGGGAGCGTTTCATGTGGGTTGCGCTCAAGAACATCTTCTTCAACCCCTATGGCGTCGCCGTCAAGTCTTCGGTCAACACGCTGACGCATAACCTCGACAGTTACCGGCAGGCACACATCCTGCGTGCGCTCGCGATACTCTCGCTCTACGAAGCAGAGACCGGCGGG
>JAIVJG010000023.1 GCA_020200155.1 Acidobacteriota bacterium
AGCGCAAACCGCGTGTGAAAGACGAGAGATAAGCGCGTCGCCGTTCCTCGTCTTTCAATTCGGCGGCGAGCTTGTGCGCGGCGGCGACGCCTTCGAGGTAGAGCGCGGTCGTGTAGCCGGGCGTGTCCGGCTGGTGATCGTTGATGAAAGCGCCGGTCTTCTCCTGCTGGTACTCAAGAATCCAGTCGCCGACCTCGAAGACGAACTCTGCGAATTGCGGCTCGCGCGTCGCGTACCACCACTGCGCGAAAGCCTGCATCATCCACGAAACCTGACCGAAGTGGCGTTGATGTCGAAAGCGTTGACGGTAGAAACGGAACGCGCGCGAAAGCTTTTCTTCGTCCACCTCCGTCGCCCCGGCGACCCCCGCGACGCCGAGGGCAAGGAGCGCCTGTCCCGGAAAGTAATCCTGATATACGTCTTCGGATGGCGCGGGCGGACGGTGAGTGGCGATGCGTCCGTGCGCGTCTATGCTGTCCCAGAGAGTTTTCGAGAGCCGCGCGACCGCCGCCCGCCGCGAGTCGTTCGGAGAGAGACGCAGAAGCGCCAGAAGAAGAAACGAGACTTCGGACACACAGGGAGTGTGGCTATCGGCTTCCAGCCAGCAACCGGCCTCGCCGTCGGAGAGAGTGTGAAGAAGATAATCAACGGCTCTCTCGGACGCAACTTGAAGCTCCGGCCCGCCGAGCATTCCGCCGGCGCGAGTGAGCACCCACGCGGCGTGCGCGAGTCGCGGCAGTTCGTGCGCCTCGCGTAGCCTGTTTTGCAGAGGCTCGTAGCCGGAGTAGAGCGTGCCGTCTTCTTTCTGCTGGCGGACGAGATAGCCCGCGTGCAGGGTGGCGAGGCGGGAGATCAAATCATCGAACGGCGAGCCTTCGTCTTCACTCAGCGGAAAGCCGCCGACGAGCAGACGCTCGCCCGTCGCGTCGGCGAGCCACGTCGCACAGTCGAAGCGGCACCATGAGTAAGGCGGTTCGTTGATGCCTGCTTTCTCAAGAACGGCCTCGGCGAAACTCAGCGGGTCGAGGTTGTAGACGGACGCGACGAAGGGAAGCAGCAGCCCGACACGCTCGCCCGTGTAAGCCATCAGCGTTTGCTGGCCGTGGCGGACGCGCGCGATGACTTCTTCGGGCGTGAAGTATCCGAGTTCGAGCGGGCTGAAAAGCAGCGAGACACTAACGGCGACGCGCGACGGATCGTCAACGCCCCTCTCTTCAAAGCGACTGTCGCCGAGCGCCGCGCACGCGAGCGTCCTGATGTCTTCGTCGAGCGAGCGCACGACGGAACCCATGCAGCCGCGCAGGTGTCCGTCAAGATAAATGGTGACGTAAATCGAATCGAGTTTGCAGGGGAGAAGTTCGGCGGACACTGCGCGCGTCGTCTCTTCGCGCCCGAACACTCGCGCGAGGACGAGATCAAGCGCGCGGGCTGCGAGTGGGCCACAGATGTCTTTGTCCTCGTGCCACGCGCGCACGCCGTTGAGGGGCACGCCCGTCGGCTGCCAGCCCGCGCCCGGCTCGACGGCCTTAAAGACTTCGTGCCTGTAAATCTCGAACGGCTCGAACGAGACGAGTCCCGCGTTCTTGCGCCGCGCGTGCTGAAACTGCTGCCACTCGTTGCCGATGCCGGGCATGCGCGGGAGCGCGCCTCCCATCCACGAAGGGCGCTCAAGGCTCCTGACGACGATGCCGTAGCGGTCGTTGTCGAGTTGCCCGACGGTGCAACTCTCCAATGCGTCGAAGAAGGTGACGGCGATGCTGCTCTCGTCGAGTGCGTCCTGCCCTTCGCGCCCGGCGGGCAGTTCGTGCGCCGTGCGAAGCGACGCCATCAGGAGGTCTTCCGCCGTCGTTCCGCACGGCTCGCAGGGGAAATGCCAGAAGCCGTCGCGCGCGTGGCGGAGGTGTATGTCCGCGCGCGAGCGGACGCTGACCCATGCGCCGCCCGACGAGTCGTATACGGCATCGAGCATACGGGGCGCACGCAGCAGTTCGCCCGACGCGAGATATTCCGACATCACGATGCGCGCGAGTTGCGCGGGATGCAGCCCTTCGGGCGCGCGGCGCGCAGACCAGCGAAATTCGGGAAACCACTTTGAAGGATTGGCGAGCGGCTTCTCCTCATCTTCCATGTGGTAGATGAAATCATCCCAGATGTCGTAGAGCGCCTCGACGTGCAGCCCGCGCTCCTGCATCAGCGGCCGTGCTTCTTGCGCTCTTTACGCACGAGGAGGCCACGATAACGCCCGCCGGATTGGAGGACGCAGGACTGTAGGATGGGCACGCCGGTCAGCCCGTAGGTCGCAAGCTGACGCCCGTCGAAGCGATGAAGGAGTTCGAGCAGGCAGCGCCCGGCCAGTTCCGCACCGCGCGGAGCCAGCGTGACGGCGAGCGAGTTGAGCATCCAACGCGCGGAACTGCCGTCGCGCGACAGCACAGGCTGCGTCTCGGAGCGGTGAAGAATGCCCTGAGCGCGGAGCATTTGCAAAAGTTCCGCGCGCTCCGCGTGAAATTGCGGCGGCTGGGCGGCGAGGATTGCTGATAGGGCTTCGCGCAAAAAACCACTCCTTACTTTTCACATAGCTTCTTAACAAGGAAAGCGTCGCTGTTTCCCACGCGCGGAGACCGGCGCGGCTGGCGATGCTTTGCGGCGACGCGTGGCACACGCGCCCGACCTTCAGAGGTAAGGATTCTCAGGGAGAGCCAGGCTGAGATATTTTTTGTCCAAATGAATTAACAGGTCTTGGCTCGTGAACTCGTCGAGCGCATCGTCCAGCCACGGAGCGTCGCCGAAGCGCGCGGCGATCTCCTTGCGCGTGCGCGCGTCGGCGCAGAATTCATAAAGCTCCGCAGGCTCGTCATTGTAAGTGAAGGTTCGCGCCGGGCGCTCGCGTCCGTCCTCGATGATAATCGTGGCCCATGCCTTACGGTAGCGCAGGTAGGGACGAGGCGAGGCGTGCCAGCGTCGCTGCCAGTCAGCGACGGCGCGGAAGAGTTCTTCGTACTGTTCGTCGCCGACGGTGCAGCCCGTGTCGTGCTCGAAGTAGTAGGAGACGCGCCGCAGGTCGAAGCGGTCTTTCGGGAAGATGAAGTCGTAGCACGGCGCGGGGCGGAGTCGCGTGATGCTCTGGGCTTCGGGTTCGGTGAACATCGGCGAGCCACGGTCAGCGCGTGCTTTGACGATAGCCCAGGGCGCTTGCCAGTGTGGAATCTTCGAGACCACCTCGCATTGCTGCGCGTAGTCCTCGACGGTCTCGCCGGGGAATCCGACGAGGATATTGTAGAGGTTGTTGATGCCGTAATAAGTGCACCACTTGATTAGCTCAAGGTTACGCATCCCCGTCGTGTGCTTACGCATCAGCTTAAGGACGTGCGTGGAAAAACTCTCGACGCCGGGCTGGACGGAGAAGAGTCCGCCCATACGCATCTGCCGGAGTTGCTGGCGCGTCAGGCTGGGGCGGATTTCGTAGTGGATGCGAATGTCTGTGTTCGCGCGGGCGAGCCGCCCGAATAAATCCTCTACGTAGTCGGGGGCCATGATGTTGTCAATGGCGTTGAAGTCGAGTATGCCGTAACGGCGCGAGAGAGCGTCGAGCTGTTCGAGCACGTGTTCGGCATCCTTGGCGCGAAACTCCATCCCTGCGCGATTGAGGCCGCAGAAGGTGCAATGGTTCTTCATGCCCCACCAGCAGCCGCGCGCCGTCTCGATGGGGATGAGAACGTCCTTCGCGCCTTCATAGGTGTCATAGCCGCCTTCGCGCCGCGCGTAAAAGTATTCGTCGAAGTCCGGCACGGGCGTCTGGTTCATGTCTGCGAAGTTGGGCGCGCGACCGGCGTACTCGATTCGTTCTCCGTCTCGCCACATCACGCCCGGCAGCCCGCGCATGGATTCTCCGGCGTAGAGACGGCGCACCAGCCGGGGAAAAGTATCTTCGGCGTCGCCGCAGTGAACGAAGTCAACTTCCGTGCAGCCGCGCATGATCTCTTCGGCGATGTCGTCTTCAAAACTCGCGCCGCCCATAACGACGGGGAGATGCGGGTGTCGAGACTTGAGCGCGCGTGCGAGCGCGATGCTGGCGAGCGTCTGCTGGAAGACGACGGAGAGGCCGACGAGGCCGAAGCGCGTCCAGTCCACGCTGTCCAGGCAGAACTCGACGAAGGCGGGCACGGCCACGTCGCGTATTCGCCGCAGGTCTGAGACGGTGCAGCCGGCCTGTTCGCAGATGGTCTGAAAGTTCCCCTCATAGATTCTGAAATACTCGTCGTCGTCTGCGAAGTCGCCGAACGCTGCTTTCGTCCAGAGCCACTCGCCAACCATGCACGGGTAAACGTCTGCGAGCGTCTCGTTGATGCGCCAGCCGACGTGCGCACCGAAGTACATGAACATGGAAAACGGTTGCGCGGGAATGCCTGCGCGTTCGAGCGTAGGCTTGAGGAGGCCGAGTTGGAAGGAAGGGAAGCGCGCCGAGAGCGTCGGCATGCTGACGAGCGCGACGGGTTTGAGCTTGCTGCTTTCCATGTTGGGATGACCCGTCGTGAAGTTCGCGTCCAGCGTCGTCCGGCGCGCTGGCAGAGGCCGTTCCAAACTCTCGACGTGGAGGCTGTCTGTAGGGGTGGGAACAAGTCCGCAGCCCGCTCGCTATTCATGCACGGCGGGCCGCAGACCTGCCCCTACAGTTTTGAAACGGCTTCTTAAAAATCGCGTCAATCACTCTTGCGCGATGGAGCGTTCGGTGCGATCTCCGGGCGCACGCCGTAGTCTTTCCTTGACGGCGACTCCGGCGCGATTTCCGGGATGATGCGCTTCGTCACGTCGGGTGCCATCTCCGGGATTCCACGCTTTGTCACGTCCGGTGCGATCTCCGGCATAATCTCCGGCCTGATTTCCGGCTTAATCTCCGGTCTGATCTCCGGTCTTATTTCCGGGCGAATTTCTGGCCTGATTTCGGGACGAATTTCAGGTCTGATCTCCGGCTTAATCTCCGGTCGGATTTCCGGGGCCACTTCCGGAATGACATGGGGTTTGTAAGGCTTTTCTTTCGAGGGATACTCTGGTGCGACCTCCGTTATGACACGGGGTTTGTCTTTCGAGGGCGACTCCGGCGCAACTTCCGGGATGCCGGTGTAGGGTTTTTGATGCTCTTTCTTATTTTTGTCTTTTTCGTCGTCGTGCATAGAAGTTCTCCTGAAAAGAGGTGGCGTCGCGACTCGGAGCGCGGCGTGGTTTCAAGGCTTGCATGAGGCTAACGCGGGTTGAGTCTCCGCGTTAACGAGTGGCCTTCAAGCCAGCGTCTAAGGCATGGAAGCGAACTCGCGAAGCGTAAATCTTATCTGTGTCGCCTGTCAACGTAAAACTTTGTTGAGAACGAAGCGCCGCGCGAGCGTCTGCGCGGAGGACGTTACCTGTACCAACTGACGCTCGTGAATCGCTCTCCGCGCGTCACCGGCCTTACTTCGTGTGTCAGGTTGGAGCGGAACGCGACGAGCAGACCGGTCTCGCCGGTCAGGGGAAAGCTGGCTTGGGGGCGATGCGGGTCAGCATCGCCGTCGTCATAAAAGGCCAGTGAGCCGCCGCTGTAAGTCTCCGCCCCCGGCACGCCAGACTCCCCGTTGAGGAAAATCACGATTGACACGCGGCGGATTCGCAGGTGGTCGTATTCGAGTTGCTCCGCGTCGCCATCCTGATGCGGGACGAAAAAGTCTCCCACGCGGTAGAAGAGAAACTGCGGC
Organism: Acidobacteriota bacterium; assembly: GCA_020200155.1. GTDB lineage: Bacteria > Acidobacteriota > Blastocatellia > Pyrinomonadales > Pyrinomonadaceae > JAIVJG01. Next base: position 5,727 of record JAIVJG010000023.1, read on the forward strand.
ATCTCGCAGTCTGTCAGCGGCAGCTTGAAATGCTGCGCGACCGCTTCCAGCCGCTCAAGCAATTTCTGCCGGACGCCTGCGGTCGTCGCATCCGAGAGAAGCAGCCGTGTCGTTTTACGAACCCGCTCGTCAACGGGATTCGTCGAGCCTTTGACGTAGACGGTCGCAGGCCCGCCTTCGGCTGTGCGCATCTCAGACCGGACTCGCGCGCACGTCGGCGCGTCGAGAAAGTCTCTGACGAGAAACAGGCCGAAGCGTGTCGTCAAATCCGACGCCGTCATTGCTTACTCATCGCGTCTCTACTCCCGCCGCAAGTGTTTCCGGCAGAGTCAAAATCTGTTGCCAACCCGATTTGTCCTCGCGCATCAAGACCGTCAGTTTATCGCGCAGGGAACGCAGGCGGTCGCTCAGGGTGTGCGGGTAACTTTCGAGGTCTGCGAAGCACGCGAGTTGCTGTTCGACGAAAGCCTTCTGCTTGGTGATGGAGGGGATGGCCTCGTAGCGCCCGCGCTCCCAGAAGGGAACTAACAGCCGCTCGACGCGCCGGGCATCTCGATTTCTTCGTCGTCAAGGCCGGTCACGTCGCCGACGTAGCGCCCGCGCGCGTCCATGCCGCGAAAGACTTGCAGGCGTCCGGGCAGCGTGGACTTCTCCGGCGTGTTGGAAGCCTTGAGCGTGGGCCGACCGTCAATCAGGCACTCCTTGAAGATGACGCCGGCGATGCGCCGCACTTCTCCAGAGAGTTTCGTGCCGACGCCGAAGCCCGCCACTTCCGGGAACTCTGCGACGATATTGCGGACAGTTTCCACGTCGAGATCGCCTGTCAGCACAGGCATCATTCCCTTGAGGCCGTTGGCCTCGAAAAATTCCAGACACCACTTGCCGAGCTTCGCCTGATCGCCCGAATCAACGCGGAAGCCTTTGAACGCGCGCCGACGCGCCTCGGTAGAAGTCGCCGCCAGCGCCGCGTGCACCGCGCCCATGTGCACGTCAATCGTGTCGAGCAGGAGCGTCGTGCCCTGCGGGTTGGCGTCGAGCCATCGCTCGAAGGCGACCTGCTCGAAATGCTTGGGCCGGTTCGTGCGCGGCTCGATCTCCGGCTCGTCCATGTACTCGACGTAAGACTGCTGCCAGTAGTGAGCCGAAGTGCCGACCGCAGGGATGTCGAGACGATGCGCGGCCTCCATGTTCGACGTGTCGTTGAAGCCGCCGATGAAGGCGTAGGTCGCGACCTCGACGGCGCGCTCGACATCGCCGTTGCGCCGCAGAGAGAAGTCGGAGAGCCAGCGGTCGCCCGCCGCCATGCGTAGCTGCATCGCGATTGCGGCGGTCGTCATCGGCAAATCAAAAGCGTGCTCAAACTTGATTTCCTGCGCCTGCGTCAGTCCGAACGGGCCTGTGATGTCGGCGAACGGCTGGCCTGCGAACATCACTGTGCCCGGTCGCACGGCACGCACGATGCCGGCGAAGCTCATGTCCTCGACCGCCTTCGCAAACAGCGCCAGCCCGCCGCGATCCTGTTCGAGAAAACGCAGACGCGGGCGATCCATACGGCTATCGAGCAGGGAACTCACGAGCCGCTCGTGACCCAGGCACGGCGCGAACGGAAGTTTGCGCTGTGTCACGTAAAAGGTCGCCTCCGCGTCGCATAGACACTTCCCGTGCAGGCGCGTCACATCCTTGAACGACGCGTCGCCCATCGTGGCGTGATAACGATCAATGTTCAGCATGAGTCAAGTGATGAGTGATGAGTGATGAGAGAAAGGCTCTTTCTTATCACTCATCGCTTATCGCCCTTAAACGATTTCCGCTCCGGCGCGGCGCATTTCTTCGAGCGCGCGGGCATCGTCGCCGGGCTGGAGATTGACGGCGCGCATGGCGTCCGTCAAGGCTCTGACTGTGAAGCCTTCGCGCAGGGCGTCGAGAACGGTGTTCTTGACGCAGTAGTCTGTGGCGAGTCCACCCACCCAGACTTCTTTGACGCCGCGCTCGCGCAGGATGCGTGCGAGTTCGGTGCTGTCGAAGGCGGAGTAGTTATCCTCGTCGCCCGTGCCTTTGGAGACGACGACGATGCGCGGGTCTTCGAGTAGTTGAGAATGAAACTGCGCGCCGGTCGTGCCCTGCACACAATGGACGGGCCATGTGCCGCCGTAGGCCGCGAAGTGCTTCGTCCGCGCGGGGTGCCAGTCGCGGCTCTTGACTACGAGTTCATCGTGCGCGAGAAATTCCGCAATCAACCTGTTGAGCGGCGCGACCACCTCGTCGCCGCGTGCGACCGCCACCGCTCCGCCCGGACAAAAATCATTCTGCACGTCAACGACGATGAGCGCACGCTTTCCGTCTCCCGGATTCATACGGCCTGTGCCTCCCTTTTAAAAACGCTTTGAGCGCACCGGCTTCCATTTTACGACAGCGACGCGACATCGCAAGCGCCGCGCTGCTGTGATGAACAGTAAAAACGCCCGCAGCCAGTGATGACTGTGGGCGTTTCCACACCTGCGCAGGGGGAGACGCTGCTTGGCAGGTGTCCGTTATGCGAGCTTCTACGGGAGGAGCGAGTAGAGCAGACGGTTCGGCGAACCCGTGCCGATGCTCGTCAGCCGGCCCGTCGTCGAGCCGTTGACGATGGCGTTGCGAATCGTCGCGGGCGACGAGCCGGGATGCGCCTGTAGATAGAGCGCCGAAACGCCCGTGACGTGCGGCGTCGCCATCGAGGTTCCCGATATGGTGTTCGTCGCCGTGTCGGACGTTGACCACGCAGAGGTGATACTCGAACCGGGCGCGAAGATGTCAACGCACGTACCGAAGTTCGAGAAAGATGAACGCACGTCCGTGCTCGTCGTCGAGCCGACGGTGATGGCCGCCGCCACGCGCGCAGGGGATGAGCCGCAGGCGTCAACGTTGCTGTTGCCGGCGGCGATGGAGTAGGTGACGCCGGAATTGATGGAGTTCTGCACGGCGGTGTCGAGCGAGCTGGACGCGCTGCCGCCGAGGCTCATGTTGGCGACCGACGGGCTGATGTGATTCGCCGTCACCCAGTCAACGCCGGAGATGACGCCGGACGTGCTGCCCGACCCGCTGCAATCGAGCACGCGGACGGCGCGCAGCAACGCGCTTTTGGCGACGCCGTAAGTGCTGCCGCCGATGGTTCCGGCGACGTGCGTGCCGTGGCCGTTGCAGTCCTGCCCGTTGCCGCCGAAGGCGTCGAAGACTGCGGAGGCGCGACCGCCGAATTGCGTGTGCGTGGTGCGGATGCCTGTGTCAATGACGTAGGCGCGGACGCCGGAGCCTGTAAAGTTGTAGACGTATGTGCCGTTCAGAGGGCGGTCGCGCTGGTCTATGCGGTCGAGACCCCACGTCGCGCTCGTTTGCGTCGTCGAGGCGAACATCTTGCCGTCCTCCTCCACGTAAGCCACGCGCGTGTCCTGGCTGAGCGCGAGTGCCGCTTCCTTCGACATGCGCGCCGCATAGCCGTTGAGCGCGTGCTGGTAAACGTGCATGACCTCACCGCCGAACGCGGAGGTCAGCACGTCCGCCATCTGCCTCGACTGCGAATACTTGCCCGTGGGGCCGGTCGCCCATTCATTGAACACGACGATGTACTGGCCGGGAATCGCGCTCGTTCCTTTACCGACGTACTTGGCGAGCCTCTCCGGGCCGCCCTGAGCATTTTCGTCAACATTTCCGCCCGCGTGGCTGCGCTCGACCGGGGCCGAGACATAAAGCAGCGCGCACAACACGGCCATCGTAAACAGGGTGAAGATTCTTTTCATGTGTTCTCCTGAAGTTGCCTGACGTTGAGATGGGCGCAGTCGGGGGTTTGCGGCGAGAGAGCGCCCCGTCCCCGGCTGCAACGAAAAGATGAACTGCCGAAATCGTCAATCTCATGGCTGATGCCGCGAACCATGTAAAGCGTATCGCCGCACCGTGAGCGCACGGGAAGATACCGCCGTGCGTGCACACGGGTTAGAACGATTCGTCTGAAAGGCAAGAGCAAAGAAAAGCAGAGACGTGCCTGAGAAAACCACTTCGCCGCTCGTGAGTAGCGGCACTATAAAGCAGTTTCCCCGAATCGCGCAAGACTTTTACGGGCCACCACCGAGTTGTAGCGACACGTTTCGCGCAAAGTCAAAACTTCCGCTGAGCCTACAGATCGCCGGAACTCGAGAAACGTGACTATTAAAAAAAGCGCCGCGTAAGAATTGTGGGCCTTACGCGGCGCTTCTTATTCAATTGCCGGACGCGGCGGTCGCGTCAGGCGTTGGCGGCTTTCTCATCGGGCTTCCATCTGAGAATCGGCTTGCGCGCGGCGGTGGCTTCGTCGAGGCGACCGATGCGCGTGGTGTGTGGCGCGTTCAAGACCGTGTCGGGGTCTTCGAGGGCCTCGCGCGTGATCTCTTTCATGGCGTCAACAAACTGCTGTAGTTCCTGTCGTCCAACCGATTCCGTCGGCTCGATGAGCATCGCGCCCTGAACGATGAGGGGGAAGTAGATCGTCATCGGATGAAAGCCATAATCAATGAGGCGCTTCGCGATGTCGAGCGTGTGGACGCCCTTGCGCGACTGGCGCTTGTCTGTGAAGAGGACTTCGTGCATCGGCGGCGAGTCGAAGGGCTTGTCGAAGGTGTCTGCGAGACCGTGAGCGATGAAGCGTGCGTTTAAGACAGCCGCCTCGGTCGCCTCGCGCAAGCCTTCGTTGCCGTGCGTCAGGATGTAAGAGAGCGCACGCAGGTGCATACCGAAGTTGCCGTAGAAGGCTTTGACGCGACCGATGGATTGCGGGCGGTCGTATACGAAGCGGAAGCTTTCGCCCTGGCGCGCGACGCGCGGGACGGGCAGGAACGGTTCGAGTTCCGAAGTGCAGCAGCACGGGCCTGAGCCTGGGCCGCCGCCTCCGTGCGGGGTCGAGAAGGTTTTGTGCAGGTTCAGGTGAATCACGTCCACGCCCATGTCGCCGGGGCGCGCGACGCCGACGAGCGCGTTCATATTCGCGCCGTCCATGTAGACGAGTCCGCCTGCGTCGTGTATGTGGCGGCAGATTTCCCGTATGTTGCGCTCGAAGATGCCGACCGTGTTCGGGTTTGTGAGCATGAGTCCCGCCACATCGCCCGACGCGCAAAGCTCGCGCAGGTGTTCGAGGTCGGTCAAGCCTTCGGAGGTCGAGCGGATTGTTTTAACGGTGAAGCCTGACAGATGAGCCGACGCAGGGTTCGTGCCGTGCGCCGAGTCCGGGATGAGCATCACGTTTCGGCGGGGCTTGTCGTCTTCGCCGACGCCGTCGCGCGCGTCGAGGAAGGCACGGATCATCATTACGCCCGTCATCTCGCCGTGCGCGCCAGCCGCCGGTTGCAGGGAAATGGCGGGCAGTCCCGTGATCTCCGAGAGATGCTGCTGCAACTCGTACATCACTTCGAGCGCGCCCTGCGCGTCCTCTTCAGGAGCGAGCGGGTGGAGGTTGGCGAAGCCGGGAATGCGCGCCACCTTTTCGTTGAGACGCGAGTTGTATTTCATCGTGCACGAGCCGAGCGGGTACATGCCGAGGTCAATGTTGTAGTTCCACGTCGAGATACGTGTGAAGTGGCGGACGACATCAACCTCGCTCAACTCCGGCACGCCTTCGAGTTGGTCGTCACGGCGCAACTCCGGCGGCAAAAGCTCGTCGAGCGGCGTCTCTTCAACGTCGAGCGCGGGCAGCATGTAGCCCTTCCGTCCCGTCTGCGAGCGCTCGAAAATCAGCGCCTCGTTCTGTGTGATGTGCGGTGTGGCCTTATCCATAGTTCAACGATGGCAGCGAGTGTCTTGTCAGAACCGCCTGCGATAACGGGCGGTTCATAGCGACGTGAGCAACGCGCCCGCTTGCGGCAGGCCGGTTCTGACAGATTACTCTTTCAGTCCCGCGACGAGCGCGTCAATCTCGCTGCGCGGGTTCGTCTCCGTCACGCAGACGAGGAAATCGTTCGGACGGTCGGGGAAGTAGCGCGAGAGCGCGAGGCCGCCGGTGATGTTGCGCTGGCTCGCGAGACGGCGCAGCAAGTCGGCGGCGGCGACGGGAGCGTGCACGACGAATTCGTTGAAGATGGGCGCGGAATACGGAATCGAGAAGCCTTCGAGGGCGGCAATCTGCCTGCGCGCGTAGGCGGCCTTTTGCGCGCACTGCATCGCTACGTCCTGAAGTCCCTGCTTGCCCATCGTCGTCATGTAGATGGTCGCGGCGAGCGCGATCAATCCCTCGTTGGTGCAGATGTTGGAAGTGGCCTTCTCGCGCCGGATGTGCTGCTCACGCGTGGCAAGCGTGAGGACGAAGCCGCGCCTGCCTTCCTTGTCGTGAGCGATGCCGACGAGCCTGCCGGGAAGTTGTCTGGCGTACTGATCGCGCGTGGCGAAGAGGCCGACGTAAGGCCCGCCGAAGGAGAGGGGAACGCCGAACGATTGTCCCTCGGCCACGACGATGTCTGCGCCGCATGAGCCGGGCGAGCGCAGGAGGCCGAACGACATGCTCTCTGTAATGACGACGACGAGCAATGCGCCCACCGCGTGCACACGTTCGGCAAGCGCCTTGATGTCTTCGACGCAACCGAAGAAATTTGGCGACTGGACGACGACCGCCGCCACGCTTTTGTCGAGCGCGACGTTCTCGTCGAGCCGCATCTGTCCCGTCGCCTCGTCGAAGCCTGCGCGCAGGAGTTCGATGCCCGCGTGCGCGACGTAGGTCTCGGTGACGTGCATGTATTCCGGGTGCACTGCGTCGGAGACGAGGACGCGGCGGCGGCGTGTGACGCGCTCGGCCATCAGGACGGCCTCGGCCATCGCCGTCGAACCGTCGTACATCGAGGCGTTCGCCACGTCCATCCCCGTCAGTTGGCAGACGAGCGTCTGAAACTCGAAGATGGCTTGCAGCGTGCCCTGCGAAATCTCCGGCTGGTATGGAGTGTAGGCGGTGAAAAACTCGGAGCGTTGAATCAGGCTGTCTATGATGGTCGGGGCGTAGTGCGAGTACGCGCCCGCGCCGAGGAAACTCGGACGCCGCGCCGCCGCGTTGTGCGCCGCGAGCGACTCGAAACGCGCGAGGAGTTCAATCTCGGAGAGCGCGGCGGGCGTCTTTAAGGGCGCACGCAGGATGATGTCAGACGGGATCGAGTCGAAGAGTTCCCCGGTCGAGCCGAGTCCGAGGTCGCGGAGCATTTCCCGGCGTTCTTCCGTCGAGTTCGGGATGTATCGCACGAGCTTGGTTTACTCCGGCAGTGATTTGATGAAATCTTCGTACTCGGCGGCTGAGAGCAGGGCATTGACCTCGCCCGCGTCTTTCATCCGAACCTTAATCATCCACGCCTCGCCGTAAGGATCGGTTTTGAACTTCTCTGTGTCGTCAGGCAGCGTCTCGTTGATCTCGACAATCTCTCCCGACACGGGGATGTAAACTTCCGATGTCGCTTTGACCGACTCGACCGTGCCGAACATCTGGTGTGCTTCAAAAGTTTCGCCGACTCTCGGCAATTCAACGAAGACGATGTCAACTAGCTTGCCCTGCGCGTAAGCGGTAATGCCGATGGTGCCCACATCGCCCTCGACTCTGATCCACTCGTGGTCTTTGCTGTAGTGCAGATCCTCTGGAATGTTCGACATGACCTGTTCGATTCTCCTGGAAAAAGGCTGCCAAGCGGCAGCTAAAACTCAAAAACGTTGAGTGCCGGTGGTTGACAGCCAGCTATTATTTTGCCGCACGCTCGCGTTTGTAAAACGGTGTGGCGACGATTTGCGCTCCGACCTTGCGACCGCGCACGTCAATCTGTATCTCCTGCCCCGCGCTCGCGAATTCGACGGGCACGTAGGCGAGGCCGATGTTTTTCTTCAAGTACGGCGCGGGGCTGCCGGAGGTGACTTGACCGACCTGCGCGCCGTTCACGTAAACGTCCTGCCCGTCGCGGGCGATGCCGCGCTCAGTGACTTCAAAGCCGACGAGCTTGCGCCGGATGCCTTCTTCCTTCTGCTTCGCCAGCGCCTCTCGCCCCGTGAAGTAGCCCTTGTTCAGTTTGGTAATCCAACCAAGATTGGCTTCCAGAAGCGTCGTCTCCTCGTCAATCTCGTGGCCGTAGAGCGCCATCGCCGCTTCGAGCCGCAGAGTGTTGCGCGCCGCTAGCCCGCACGGCGTGACGCCTTGGGGCGTGTCGTGCTTGCCGGTCTCAAGTATGCGCTCCCAGAGTTGCTCTGCCTTGTCGGAGGCAGCGTAGACTTCAAAACCATCCTCGCCCGTGTAGCCCGTGCGCGAGATGATCGCGGGCACGCCGTCCACTTCGCCCTCGCGGAAGTGATAGTACTTGATTTCTTCGAGCGGCGTGGCGGTGAGCTGTTGCAGTATGCCGAGCGCGTCGGGGCCTTGCAGCGCGAGTTGGCAGAAGTCCGGGCTGCGGTTAGTCAGTTTCACGTCTTCATCGGCATGATGAGATTTAATCCAGTCCCAGTCTTTCCCGGTCGTCGAGGCATTGACGACGAGCAGGAGGTGTTCGGAGTTGAAGCGGTAGACGAGCAGGTCGTCAACGACAGTGCCGCGCGGAGTCGTCAGCGCAGAGTAATGCGCCTGCCCGTCCACGAGTTTCGTCACGTCGTTGGAGCAGAGGCGGTTGATGAAGGGAATCGCGCCGGGGCCGCGAACTTCAAACTCGCCCATGTGCGAAACATCGAAGAGTCCGGCGTGCGTGCGCGTCCGCATGTGTTCCTCGACGGTGCCGAGCGGGTACTGGACAGGCATGTCCCAGCCGCCGAAATCAACCATGCGCCCGCCCGCGCGGCGATGCACGGAATTCAATGGCGTCTGATTAAGAGAGGGCGCGTCCACACTTGTCTCCTGTGCGCTGGAAAGCAGTTTTTATAACGCTGAAACGTTTGATTTTAACGAGAAACGAAACCTAACACGACGCGCAAGTGGGCGTCAAGCAAGCCGGTTTCCGTGCCTTCGCGCCCCGCTTTACCTCTTCAAATAACGAAGCGACACCATGAACTGCGTGCGCCTCTCGCGGCGTGACGCCCCGGCCTTCGAGGTGATATATCTGCGCCCCGTCGTCGCTCTTCTTCAACTGGTATCGCCGTTTGGAAACTTCGTGGAGGCGCGCACGCAGTTCACATCCCGATCCCTTTCAGGTGATAACGTTCCGTATCATAGTGGCGCTCAACGTCAACGATGTTGAGCTTGCCGAGCACTTTGCTGATGTCCACGAGCGAGAGGTCGCAGGCTGGGGCGATGCCGCGCGCCGAAATCATCTTACCGAACTGGCCGTCGGCGACGGCGTCCGCCGCGCGTGCGCCGAACAGCACTCCCATAATTCGGTCAACGGGTGAGGGAGCGCCGCCGCGCTGCGGGTGGCCGAGCATGGCGGAGCGCGCTTCGTAGGGCGTCTCGCTCATAATGCGGCGGGACAGGACTTCGCCGATGCCGCCGAGTCGCGCGTGCCCGAAGGCATCGTGGCGGTCGTCAATCGTGACCAGGCCGCCATCCTCTGCGTAAGCGCCTTCGGCGACGACGATCACGGAGTAGCGCGGGCGTTGCGGGTCGCGCGGGCTGGCCCTGGTGTCGCCGAGGCGTTCCCTCAAAAGGTGAAAGATTTTTTCGTAGAGGAAAGGGTATTCGGGAATCAGTATCAAATGTGCGCCGCCCGCGACGCCCGACCAGAGCGCGAGATGACCCGCGTGCCGCCCCATCACTTCGATGACCTGCACCCACCCGTGCGACCCTGCGGGCGTGCGCGAACGCTCGATAATCTCAGTCACGTTCCTGAGCGCCGTGTCGAAGCCGAGCGTGTAGTCAGTCTCGGCGAGGTCTTTGTCAATCGTCTTCGGGACGCCGACGACGGGCACGCCCTTGTCTGAAAGTCTCGCGGCAACGCCGAGCGTGTCCTCGCCGCCGCAGGCGACGATGGCGTCGAGTCCGAGTCGCTCGATGTTCTCGAACACTTCCGCCGAACGGTCAACGCGCTCGCCGGTTTCGGTCGTGCTCTTGAAAGGGTTTGTGCGCGACGAGCCGAGGTTGGTGCCGCCGTCGCGATCCCAGCGACGCACATGCGCGCGGTCGAGCGGGAGAGGATCGGGCAGCGGATTGAGCAGGCCGCGCCAGCCGTCGTAGAGGCCGGAGACCGTGATGTCGTGATCCGCCGCGCGATAAACCAGACCCTTAATCGCGGGATTCAAGCCGGGCGCGTCGCCCCCACCCGTCAATACACCGATACGCTTGACCTGAGCCATGTCTCGCTAAAACTACCCTTCTTTGAATGAAAAATGGAAGATGGACAGCGAGCGACAGTATTAACACACCGTCCGAAGCGAAGCAAAATCAAGCTGGCGCGCCCGTTGAGGTGGGGTTGTCTAACCGTGGCTCATAGTCGTTGAGCGAGCGACGAGGCTCATGCTATTTCTTCTTTTCCACGGCGGCTTTGTCTGCCATACTCTCGGCGTCGCGGGCGCGAGCCAACGCGACGGACTGGAATCGTCATCCATGAGTTAATCGAATTGTCTGCTCTCCCGACCGGAGGAAAATGAAGGAGCGAACTGCAATGCTGAAACACTCGCGAGAGGGCGACGGTACAGAGAATTGTCGCGCCGCATCGCACGCGAGCAACCGCGAAGACTACGCCGACTCCGCCGCCCGTGGTGAACAAAAACACAGACGGGCGCGGACGCGAAAACCCGTCGGTCAATAAACCAGTTGTCAACGCCGAATCATTTAACGCAAAGGGCGAGATGGCGAGCAGCGCGGGGCATCACGAAGAGGCGATTCAATCTTTTAGGGAAGCCTTGCGGCTCAAGTCGGCTTACGAAGAGGCGCAATACAATCTGGGCTTTTCTTATTACCAACTCGGCAAGTATGCGGAAGCGGTAGACGCCTTGCAGAAGGCGACGCAACTCAACGCGCAGGACGCGGACGCCTTTGAATATCTCGGCGCTTCTTACATTAAGTTAAATCAGCCCGCGCAGGCCGCCGCCGCCTACGAGAGCGCGTCGCGGCTCGATCCTCAGAACGCCGAGACGTTCTACGCGCTGGGCAATGCCTATGAAAGCGCGGGCGATGCGGACAAAGCTATCGAGGCGTTCAAGCAGGCGGCGCGCCTGAAACCTAATTACGTGGAAGCGCAGTTTGATCTCGGCGACGCGCTCTACAAGCAGAACAAGTTCGACGAAGCCGCGCAGGCTTACAGGCAGGTCGTGCGTTTGAAGCCGAAGGATGCCGAGGCGCAGTCGAATCTCGGCGACGCGTACAGGGGGCAGGGCCGTTTCGCAGATGCTGTGATTGCTTACAGGGAGGCGTCGCGCCTGAAGCCCGACGACGCGGAAGTGCAGGACTATCTCGGCTACTCGTTGGGGCGCGACCGTCACTGGCCGGAGGCCGCAGCGGCGCTCAAAGAGGCAATCCGCCTGAAGCCCGACTACACGGACGCCTACGTCAACCTCGGCTGGGTCTACAACAACTCTAACCAGTTTCAGGATTCAGTCAGCATTCTCAAGCAGGTGCTCGCCGTGAAGCCTGAAGTGGCCGCCGCGCATTTCAACATCGGCATCGCCTACAGCCGGCAGGCGCAGGCGGCGGGGGCGAAGGATTCGGAGCGTAAGAAACTGTTTCAGCAGGCCATTGATTCCTTCTCGCAGGCCATACGTCTGCGACCTGACTGGCCCGAAGCGCACAACAACCTCGGCGTCGCATACGGCAGCACGGGCCGCTTCAAAGAAGCTATCCCGTCGCACCTCGAAGCCGTGAAGCTCAAACCTTCATACGCAGGCGCGCTCTTCAACCTGGCAATCGCTTACCGCAAGAGCGGGGACAGGAACAAGGCCATCGAAGCCTACAACAAGCTCATCCCGCTCAACCCCGGTCTGGCGCAGAAGCTGTATCCTTTGATTAAGTGACGGGAGTGGCCGCTTCGGTGTTTGTTGAAACGGCTAGTAGCTTCGATCCTCGACGTTCATCTTCTGGAGGACGAAAACGACGCGCATGGTTTGCGGGCGGCGGTCGAGCGAGGCGGGGACGAAGGCCGCGTTCTTACGGAAAGCGTCCTGCAATTCGTCGAGCATACGCGGATTGCGCGGCGGCGCGACGACAGCGGCGAGCGACGCGCTGCCGTTACTGTAAACGTCCGCGACGACAATCATATCGTCATCGTCCGGGCGATCACCGCTGGGCGACGAACGCGCGAGTGCGGCCAGCGCGCCGCGCGGGTTGAGGCTCGGCGACTGCGAGGCGAAGGGCGAGCGCGCAGCGGAGAGACTTTCGGGCGAGAGTGGGCGCATCACGTCGTAGCCACCGGGGTCGCCCGTGCCGGAGCCGACCCAAGTCACCTGATACGGCAACATGGATTCCAGCCTCTCGGCCTCGGCGAGGTTTCGCAGCATCTGCAACTGGTGTCGAAGCGCGCCGAAGACGGCCACGAAAAGGAGCAATGAATAGAACGCGCCGAACGCGTAAGGCATCAGGCGCGGCTCTAACCATCGCGCGATGCGTTCAACCGGGGAAAGAATTGGCGACGCCTTGCGCGCCGCGCGCTCAACCATCAAAGCCCTGCTGATCGAAGCCGTGAGATCAGGTGGGGGAGCAGGCCGCTCTATCAGAGAGAAGGCGCGCACCGTCAAACGCATTCGATCAAACTGCCGGCGGCACACAGGGCACACGTCGAGGTGCGCGTCGAGCGCGGCTCTCGCGGCCTGCGTCAACTCGCCGTCTATGTAAAGCGAAAAAGCTCTCTGCGATTCCTCACACGTCAACATAAGAATAGAGATGAGAGGCTAGAAGCAAGCGACGAGCAGTAAAGTTGATTACCGGCCTCCGGCTTCTAACCTCTTCTTCAGGCAAGCGACTGTCCCGTCCCGGCTGCTCCCTTATTGTAAGGAAGCAACGTTTGAAGGTCTGTTCGGAGAAGACCGCCGGGCCGTACCGGCACGTGAACGGTGCTGGAAAAACGGGTGTTGCTGGCCTCGTTTTCAAACCGCCCGCGCCCCGGCCTCCCCTTAAGCCTCAACCTCTTAGACCGTCTCGATTACTTCCTGACCCACCTGGCACCGGGTTCTTGGTGAAGCCGGGGCAGGACAATCATTCGCACTGAAAAGCTGGCAGCTATCGGCACACAGCATTCGTCCTGAGCTGAGAGCCGACCGCTGATTGCTTATTTACAAAGAACCTTCGAGCCTGCGTCGAAGCTCCGTGCGGCCCCTTGAGAGCCGCGATTTCACCGTCCCCGTGCTGATTTCCAGCGCTGACGCAACCTCCTCGTAACTCAACCCCTCGATGTCGCGCAGGACGATCACCTCCCTGTAAGCGCGTGAGAGCGTGTGGAGCGCCGTCATCAACGCCTGTTCGCGCTCGTGGGCCAGAGTCAACTGCTCCGGGTCGTCCGCCCTGCTGTCGGAGAGTCGCGCGCTGAGCGTCGTCTCCTGCGCGTCGCTCGACGGCGCATCTAAAGAGACCGTGCGTTCGCGTCGTCGTCGTTTCCACCAGCGCCAACGATTTCGTGCCTGGTTGACGGCGATGCGATAGAGCCACGTCCTCAAGTCCGCGTCGCCGCGAAACTGCGCGATGTAGCGAAAGGCTTGCAGGAAAGTCTCCTGCGTCAGGTCGCGCGCTTCCTCTGCGTCTTCCGTCAGGCGGTAGAGCAGCGCGTAAATGTCGCCCGTGCGTTCCGCGACCAGATGGTCGAAGGCCGCCGCCTCGCCCGCCTTCAGTCTTTCAATGAACTGCGCTTCGACATCCACACCTGCCCAGGCGTCCGCAGAGGCCGCCGCCGCAGCCTGCTCCATTTCCGCTTGCACGCGGAGGGCGATTGGCTCTCCGAAGCTCACAGGCCTCCTCCGGGGGCCGCAGAGGGGGCGTTGCCGGGCGCTTTCACACTAGCCCTGCGACGAGTGCGCGGGAGAGTAGCACGCCCGTCCTGCGCGGTCAATCCAGACTTTTTGCTTCCTTGACAACCTCTCTCGGCCATCGTTAGAGTGCAACTTTGCCTCCGCTCCATTCAAAAGAACGCACCGCACTGTGCGGGCTTGCAACAAGGAAACCAAGTGGCTCGAATAACCAAAAAGCAACGTAAGAAGCAACTCAAGCACGACGCCTTCCGCGACACGACGATGGATTTCTACGACCGCCTCTCGCACCGTACAGAGGGACGCGGGCGCGCCATCCTCTACGTCGCCGTCGCTCTCGTCGCCGCCGCGATACTGTTCTCCGTCTATTCGTGGTGGAGCGGTCGCCGCGCCGACGAAGCGCGACTGGCTCTGGGCAAGGCCATCGAGATCGCGGACGCTCCCGTCGTGACGGGCACGCCGCTGCCGAACGAGACCGGCCCGACCTTCCCCAACGAGCGCGAGCGAGCGCAGAAGGCTGTGGAAGAATTTCAGAAAGTCCAGAGCAAGTACGGCGCGCCCTTCAACGAACTTGCGCGCTACTTCGCCGCCGTCAATCTCCTGACCGTAGACCGTAACAAGGGCCTGAGCGAACTCGACGCGATCAGCAAGGGCGGCAACGCGGAAGTCTCTGCACGCGCGAAGTTCGCGCTCGCGCAGTCGAAAGAGGCCGACGCGCAGTACGACGCGGCGGCGGCGCTCTATCAGGAACTTTTGCAGGGCAAGGACAAGGTCGTCTCCGACAACACGCTCAACCTGCGCCTCGCCAACGTCTACGAAAGGCAGGATAAAAAGGACGAAGCGGCAAACTTACTGTTCCGCATGATCGAGGCGTCGCGCAAGGAGCAGCAGGACAAGAAAGAGGGCAAGACCGCGACCGAATCCGCTTCCATCCGCGCGGCGGCTGACAAACTACAGACGCTCAGCCCAGAACGCTACGCGCAGCTACCGCCGGAACCCGTCGCCAAAAACGCCCCGCCGTTTTAAGGAATGATGAATGCGAAATGATGAGTGATGAATGAGAAGCAGGCTTCCTGTCTTTCATTCATCATTCATCATTTCGCATTATTTCTCTCGTGGACAATCTCACGCATACGCTCGTCGGGTTGGCCGCCGCTAAAGCGGGGTTAGAGCGCACGTCGCCACATGCCACCGCTGTCTGCGTCCTCGCCGCCAACGCGCCAGACATGGATATCATCGCGCTCCTCGGCGGGCGCTTCTTCTATCTTGAGCAACATCGAGGCATCACGCACTCCATCGTCGGCACGCTGGCGCTGGCGCTGTTGCTGCCCGCGTTTTTCTACGGGGCCGAGCGCCTGCTTGCCATCCTGCGAAAGAGACAGCCGCGCGCACGTTTCAAGGGGCTGCTCATTTCTTCGCTGATCCTGAGTGCTTCTCACCCGCTGCTCGACTGGACGAACAGCTACGGCGTGCGACCGTTGCTGCCCTGGGATTCGCACTGGATTTACGGCGACCTCGTCTTCATTCTCGACCCTTGGATTTGGCTGGCGGTCGGAGGCGCGGCTTTCCTGCTCACCGCGCGGACGAAGTGGCGCATTGCCGCGTGGGGCACGCTCGCGCTCGTCCTGACGGCGGCGATACTTTTACTGCCAAGACCCGGCGGCATGGACATCCCCCGCGCGGCTCGCGCCCTGTGGCTGGCGGGGCTGGCTGGAATATTCCTGTTGCACCGCCTGCGTCTCGCCTCACGTTTCGGCGCGGCCATCCCGTCTGTCGCACTCGCGCTGGTCGTGGTCTACTGGGGCGCGCTCGCACTGCTTCACGCGCGTGCGCTCGCGCGTGCCGGGGTCGTGGCGCAAAGCATCGCCGCACGCATGGACGAACACGTTGTGCGCGTCGCCGCGATGCCCATGCCGGCAGACCCTACGCGCTGGCTCTGCGTGGCCGAGACGGAGCGCGCGACCACACGTTTTGAGTTGTCGCTCAACGGCGCGGTCGCGGACGATTATCCGCGCAACGCCGTCAGACTCGAAAAGCCGCAGGGCGAGGCGCGGGAACTCGTCGCACGCGCTTCGGAGGACGCGCGTGCAGGCGTGTTCCTGAACTTCGCGAGATTTCCCGTCACGGCGATTCAAGGCGGCTGCGTCGGCGACACCCTTGTCCAATTCGCCGACCTGCGCTTCACGCAGCCGGGCGAGCGCGGCACTTTCACTCTCGAAGTCCCCCTCGAAGGGCGTTGAGGGTTCAAAGTTCAAAGTTCGGGCTTCAAAGATGAGCTTCCCTGCGCCGCGAACGCGTGCCGAAAGCTTTGCCTCCAACTTTGAATTTAAAACTTTGAACTTTTATTCCATATACCGTATATCTCTTTATGCTCTCGCTTCTCCACGGAAAGGAATCTCTCGGACATGAAAAAAACTTTCGCACGGCTGCTGTTGTTGCCGCTCGCCGCTTTGTTCGCACTCGCTTCGGTCGCATCCGCGCAGGGTCTCGTTGACGCGCAACGAACGAGGAGCGCCCTCTCGACTTTTCCTGACTCGCAGGCCGTCCTGTTCTTCAACGTGCAGCGCATCATCAGGGAAGCTCTGCCCCGCGTCGTGCCGCCCGCAGAGTTGCAGAAGCATCTGGCCGAGGCGCGGAAAGTCGGGTTCGATCCGAACAGCCTTGAGTACGTGATTATCGGCGTGCGTCTGGCCGATACGCTCGCGCCGGGCGTGGTGCCGGACTTCGTCGTGCTCGTTAAGGGCAACGGGGATTTCAACGCCGACGCGTTGCTGGCGCTGGCTCGTCTGGGAATTTCGACACAGGGGATGCAGAGCACGCAGGAGACCTACGGCTCGAAGACGATCAATCTCGTGAAACTCAATAAAGATGCCGCGACGGACGACAAGACGACACCGCCGAAGAAATTTCCACTCAACGAAATCGCGGCGACGGCGCTTGACGCCAACACGCTCGTCATCGGCGTGCCTGGCTACGTGAGGGCGGCGATTGACGCAGCCGGAGGCGGTCAGGGACGCCTCGATGCCGGGCTTGTTGACCTCTCCATGCGAAATCCCACGGCGCTTTCCAGCCTGACCGTGGTCGTGCCCGAAACTCTTCCCGGCTACCTACAGAAGATGGGAGCGCCGACCAACGAAGAGATCAATAAGATCATCGGTTGGCTCAAGCGCGTGAGTTTGTCAACGGGTATGACGGCGCTCGACTTCAATTTCCGTGCGGCCATTCAGTTGGACAACGCGGAGCACGCCAGCGCCCTCAGCGGCATCGTCCGCATGGGCCTGATGGCGGCGGAGAACGCCATCGGCGAAGACCTCAAGAAAAAACGCGGCCACCAGGCTGAAGCTCAAGCGGCCATGCTCGCGCTTCGGTCTTTCACCAACACGACGCAGGGCGATGTCGTGCTGCTCGGCACGTCGGTTCCGCAGAAGACCGTGGCCGCGCTGGTGAAGCAAAATACAAGTCCGCCGCCCGCGCAGAACACGAAGAGAACGCCCGGACAAACACGCGGTCGAAAGAGGCCGGTTAAGAGAGGCTGAGAGGATTCGCACGCTTTCAACTTTGAACGCCGAGGTGACACTTGGTAAGTAGCCCGGACAAGCAGCGGACGCGGCGGCTCATCCGCCTGCTCAAGAAGGAATACCCGGACGCGCGTTGCAGTCTCGACCACACAAGTCCGCTCGAACTGCTCGTCGCCACCATCCTTTCGGCGCAATGCACGGACGAGCGCGTCAACCTCGTCACCGCCGACCTGTTCAGGAAGTATCGCACCTTCGACGACTACGCGAAGGTGAACCAGCTTGAGCTTGAGAGCGACATTCGCTCGACAGGCTTTTTTCGCAACAAGGCAAAGGCCATTCAGGGCGCGTGCCGCCTCATCGGCGAACAACACGAGGGCTGCGTCCCAGAAAGCATGGAAGAGTTGCTGACGCTGCCCGGCGTGGCGCGCAAGACCGCCAACGTCGTGCTCGGCAACGCCTACGAGCAGGCCGCGGGCGTCGTCGTTGACACGCACGTCACGAGGCTCTCCGCGCGGCTGGGACTATCAACGCAAAAGACTGCGGAGAAGATCGAGCGGGACTTGATGGAGCTAGTGCCGAAGAGAGACTGGATCGTCTTCCCGCACCTGCTCATCGCGCACGGGCGCAAAGTCTGCAAGGCTCGCAAGCCGCTGTGCGGCGAATGCGTTGTCGAAAAACTCTGTCCCTCGTCCGTGCTCAAGACCGGCGTGACGCCGCCCTGATTGATTGTGGAAATACAGAGGCACAGAATAAACTACGTCCGCTCCGCGATGTGATGCGCCTACGCTCTACAGAGTCCACTTGAGGAGAGCATGGCTCTTGACCGACCCGCGTCCGCTCACCGTGCTGTGCATCGCCACTTTTGAAAAGGGGCAGGAGTTCCTGCGCGAGTGTAAACGACAGGGCTGCCGTGTCCTGCTGCTGACGATGGAGAAGCTGGCGCATGCCAACTGGCCGCACGACTCGATAGATCAAGCCTTCTACCTGCCCCAAAATTTCAAGCTCGAAGACCTCGTCAAGAGTGTCAGCTACGTTGCGCGCACACACCGCATAGACCGCATCGTGCCGCTTGACGATTTCGACGTGGAAATCGCCGCCGCGCTGCGTGAGCACCTACGACTCCCCGGCATGGGCGACAGCACCGCGCGCCACTTCCGCGACAAGCTGGCGATGCGCGTCAAGGCTCGCGATCACGGCGTCCTCGTGCCCGACTTCGTACACGTCCTCAACCACGACGCCATCCGCGAGTACGTGGGCCGCGTACCCGCGCCGTGGGTGTTGAAACCGCGTTCGGAAGCTTCCACGGTCGGGATCAGGAAAGTCAAAAATGCCGGTGAACTCTGGCCGCTCCTCGACGAACTCGGCGACAGGCAGTCTTTCTACCTGCTCGAAAAATTCATCCCCGGCGACATCTACCACATTGACTCGATTGTCTCCGAGCGCGAAGTGGTTTTCAATGCGCCGCACAGGTACGGCCAGCCGCCGATGGAAGTCGCGCATCAGGGCGGCATCTTTATGACGCGTACAATCCCGCGCGCCTCTGAAGACGCACGGGCGCTCGCGGCGCTCAACGACGACCTCATCAAGACGCTGGGTTTGGCGCGCGGCGTGACGCACACGGAATTCATCAAGGGGCATGAAGACGGGCGTTTTTATTTTCTCGAAACCGCCTCGCGCGTCGGCGGCGCGAACATCGCCGAAGTGGTCGAGGCGGCAACCGGCGTCAACCTGTGGGTTGAATGGGCGAAAATCGAGATCGCCGGCGAAGAGGGAAGTTATCAAGTTCCGCCGCGCCGTTGCGATTACGCAGGCATCGTCATCTCGCTTGCGCGGCAGGATTGGCCCGACACGTCGTCTTACGACGATCCCGAAATCGTCTGGCGCTTAAACAAACGCCACCACGCCGGCCTGCTCGTCGCCTCGCCAGACCCGCAGCGCGTCGAAGAACTCCTGCAAGAATACATTCGTCGCTTCTACACAGATTTCTTCGCCGTCCAGCCTCTCCCGGACAAGCCGACGAGCTAAATTATGAATGGTGAATGAAAGACAGGAGCTTTGCTTCTCATTCATCAATTTGCATTCATCATTCAAACGTACTGTCCAGCCGCGAATCCTGAAGCCCAGGCCCACTGAAAGTTGTAGCCTCCAAGCTGGCCGGTCACGTCAACGACTTCGCCGATAAAATAGAGGCCGGGGACGCGGCGCGCTTCCATAGTCTTTGAAGATAACTCGCCGGTGTCCAGACCGCCCTTCGTCACTTCCGCTTTCTGAAAGCCTTCCGTTCCCACGGGCGTGACCTGCCAGTTGTGCAGGCGTTCGGCAATCACTCCGATCTCCGTTTCGGAGTAGCCGCGCAACGGCTTTGACGGGGCGTAGAGGTCGCACCACGTCTGCGCGAATCGCTTCGGGATATGAAAGCCGAGCAGCGTGGCAAGTTCCGCGTCGCTCTCGCGCATCTTCGCGAGCATTTCGTGTGCGTTCTTTCCGGGCAGCAACTCGACCGACAGCGTTTTGCCGCGCGACCAGTATGAAGAAATTTGCAGAATCGCGGGGCCGCTCATCCCCCTGTGTGTCAGCAGGATGCTCTCGGCGAACTCGGCTCCTTCACAGCGAACGACGGCGGGGATGGAGACACCGCTCAACGGTGTGAAGACGGCCAGGTCTTGGGCGTTCAGCGTCAGAGGTACGAGCGCGGGCGCGGGCGGGATGATCTTCAAATTGAACTGGCGCGCGACGCGATAGCCGAAGCCGGAGATCAAAATCTTTCTGCCGACCTCGTCGTTATGCTCGACGACCAACACCGTGCGCCCGCGCCTGCCCGCCTCCATCGCGCAGAACAAACCCGCCGCGCCGCCACCGATAATGATGACATCCCACTTCATAGCTCGATAATTAACAGAGATGGACAGGAGAGAAGAAGAAATGATGAGTGATGAATGCGAAATGATGTGTGAAGAAAAAGCTTTTGCCCGTCATTCATCATTCAGCGCTTCGCATTCCGCGTTTGCTCTTCATCCTGTCCATCCCTGTTAAAGTTTCTTTGATTACTGCTGCCGTTGCTTATCAAGCAGCGGCTTGAGGTATTTATAGACCGTGTCTGCGACCATCTTCGTGCCTTCGGCGTTCGGGTGGATGCGGTCTTCCTGATTAAGTGATTCGACGCCGGCAACACCTTCGAGGAAGAAGGGAATCAGCATAACGCTGTGTTCACGCGCAAGCGACTGGTACACGTCGTTGATCTGCTGCTCGTAGACGCGTCCGGCATTGGTCGTCGTGTACATCCCCGCGAGCACGACTTGCGCGCCGCGCGCCTTCGAGCGTTCGATAATCGCCGAGAGGTTCTTCTTTGTCTCCGGCACAGGCTGCCCGCGCAGAAAGTCGTTGGCTCCCAGTTCGAGGATGAGGAAACGCACATCGCCTTCGAGCGACCAGTCCACGCGCCTGACACCGCCCGCAGACGTGTCGCCTGAAACACCCGCGTTGACGACCTCGTATTTGTAGCCGTCCGCGTCGAGCCTCTTCTGCAACAGCGACGGGTAGCTCTCGGCTGGCGAAAGACCGTAGCCGGCGGTTAAGCTATCCCCGAAGGCGACAATTCTGGGCAAGTTCTGGCGCGGCGCGGCGGCGGGTTTTTGCGCGAGGCCGCCATCGGGCTTAGACGGAATAGATGCGTCGCGCGAAGCACCGTCACCACAGCCGGGCAGGCAGGCGATGGACGAGAGAATAAGGCTGAGCAGTAATAATCGCATGATTAAATTATACAAGGTTTCCAAAACAGTTCCTTCCGGCAACGAGTCTCTGACCATACTTCATTCGCTCGACCTGACCATTCCCGACGGCCAGTTCACAGCCATCGTCGGCCCTTCGGGCAGCGGCAAGTCTACGCTGCTCGGCCTCATCGCTGGCCTTGATGCGCCCACGTCCGGCGAAATACGGATTGACGGCGAAGAGATTACGCGCATGGGCGAGGACGAGTTGGCCGGATTGCGCGGGCGCAAAATCGGTTTCGTCTTCCAGTCATTTCACCTCATCCCATCGCTGACGGCCTTTGAAAACGTACTTGTCCCGATGGAAATCGCTGGCCGGCGCGACGCGCGTGAGCGTGCGCGGCAGTTGCTCGAAGACACAGGCCTGACGGCTCGCTCTCATCACTATCCTTTGCAGCTCTCCGGCGGCGAGCAGCAGCGCGTCGCCATCGCGCGGGCTTTCTCTAACGAGCCGTCCATCATGCTGGCCGACGAGCCGACCGGCAATCTCGACTCGCGCAACGGCCAGCACGTCTTCGAGTTGATGCTTGAGATGAACCGCCGGCGCGGCGCGACGCTCGTCCTCGTCACACACGAACACGAACTGGCGAAACTCGCCGACCGCCGCATCTCCCTGCGCGACGGGCATGTCGCTTCCGACAGTTTGCGCGGCGACGAAAACGCACGCGAGGACTTTTCTGCGGAAGAGTTGGAGGCCGCGCGCACTTGAATTTCATACTCAACATGGCGCGGCGCGAAATCCGCGCGTCCTGGAAGCGGCTGCTCTTTTTCTTCCTGTGCATCGGCGTCGGCGTCGGCTCAATCGTCGCTCTGCGCTCGATGATACAGAATCTCAACCGCGCTGTGACGGGCGAAGCAAGGCAGTTGATGACGGCGGACGTGCAGGCCGAGACGACGCGCGAGTGGACGACCGAAGCACTCGCCGCCGTCGAACGCATCGCGCGACCTTCCATCGTCGAAGCTCGCGCGGAAACAATCGAAGCCGCCACGATGGTGCGACCGGCGGACGCGACGCGCGAAGGCGCGTTGATGGTGGAACTCAAAGGCATCGAGCCGCCGTTTCCGCTCTACGGCGATTTCCGCCTCGTTGACGGCACGCCGTTCGATTACTCTCTGCTGGCGAATGATGGCGCGTTGGTCGCGCCGCTGCTGCTTGAGCGTCTCGGCGTGCGTGTCGGGGACGGACTTAGAATCGGCGACAAGACGTTCCAAATTCGCGGCGTGACCACGCAGGAGCCGGGCAGCGGCGGAGGCTTTCGATTGGGGCCGCGCGTCTTCGTCGAACTCCAAAGCCTGAAAGGCGCGGGCCTGACCGGCTTTGGCAGCCGCGCGCGGCACAAGCTCCTCTTCAAGACGCGAGGCGACGGCGAGGTCGCGCCTCTCGTCCAGCGCCTTCGCACGGAACTGGGCAACAACGTCGTCAACGTCCGTTCGTATAAAGATTCGGAAGAGAACTTAGGAGAGCAATTCGCCCGTGCGGAGAATTACCTCTCGCTGACCGGACTCGTCATTCTCGTGCTCGGCGGCATCGGCGTCTCTTCCGTCACGCGCGTCTTCATCGAGCAGAAAAGGAAGTCAATCGCCATTCTCAAGTGCGTCGGCGGCACGGGTCGGCAACTGACCGCCGTCTTTCTCGCGCAGGTCGTCGCGCTCGGCTTCGCCGGAAGCTTGTTGGGGATTTTGCTGGCGAAAGCGGCGCTCTTGTTCGTCCGCGCACGATTCGCCGCGAGCCTCCCGTCGAACCTCGGCTACGAATTACACGGTGGCTCAATCTCGCAGGGGTTGATACTCGGCCTGCTGATCTCCGTCCTCTTTTCCGCGCTCCCGCTGCTACGCATCCGCCACATCAAACCGAACATGCTTCTTCGTGAAAGCGAGAACGCCGCACCGCGCCGCTGGCTCGATCTCACGCGCTGGGCCGTCAGTCTCCTCGTCTTGGTCGGGCTGCTGTTGCTGGCCGCGTGGCAGGGTGGATCAATCAAGGTCGGCGTCTATTTTCTCTCCGGACTGGGCGTCACGGCGGCTCTGCTTTACGGGGCGGCGTGGCTTTTAATCTTCCTCGTCCGGCGCACGCGTCGCGTCAACTCGTTCGCGCTCCGGCAGGGCATCAATAGCCTCTACCGGCCCGGCAACCAGACGCGTGTCGTCGTGATGGCCGTCGGCCTCGGCGCATTTCTCGTGATGGCGACTCAATCGCTACAGGTCAATCTCCTGTCCGAGTTTGACCTGACGCGGCGCGGCAACATCCCAAATATGTTCCTGATTGATGTGCAGAAGGATCAGGCTGAGGGCGTGGTGAATCTGGTCGAGGGGGCGACGGGCAAGCGTCCCGAACTGATCCCGACCGTGCGCGCTCGCATCGTCGCCATCAACGGGCAGGAGATAGACC
>JAIVJG010000184.1 GCA_020200155.1 Acidobacteriota bacterium
CCCCCGCCGCAACCACTTGGCTCAACAAGACCGCGCCGAATACTTCGAGCACGACGCTCGACCCGATTCTCTTTACTGATCGCTACACGGGACGCACCTTCGCTTCGCAGTTGGCGGGAGAGTGCAGCCGCGCGGCCTACACAGACACCGCCGCGCCTTTTAACGACGGTGATCAATGGGTGCCGTCTCAGGGCTGCGGAGTTCCGGCGGGCGTAGATCACCAGACAATGGGCGGCGGCCCGCTCGCGTCTCCACTGACGAGAGACCCGAACGGCGCGGTCTATCCAGACGGCGTTTACTACTGCTCGCAATCAGGAACGAACGAAGCTTCATGCGCGAACAGTCTCGACGGCGGTCTGACCTTTGGCCCCGCCGTGCCGATCTACGTCGTCAACTGCTTCGGTATCCACGGCCACGTCAAGGTCGCGCCCGACGGCACGGCATATGTCCCGAACAGCGACTGCTCGACCAGCACCACCGGCCCCGGCCCGAACGACACGGCGCGACAGGGACTCGTCTTCTCGGAGGACAACGGGACGACGTGGTCGCAGCCGCAACTCGTGCCCGACAGCAACCCCGCGCCCGGCATCGTTGACCCGTCAATCGGCATCAGCCCGAACGGGACGATTTATTACGGCTATGCCAACAGCAACGGCGCGCCTTCAATCGCGGTCGGTCATAAAATCAATCATCAAATTGTGTGGAGTCCGAGTCAGGATGTCGGCGCTGCGCTCGGCATCCAGAACTCGACTTTCCCGGAAGTGGTCGCGGGCGATGACAACCGCGCCGCCTACGCCTTCCTCGGCACGACCACCGGCGGCTACTATCAAGACCCAAGCTTCGAGGGCACGTGGTATCTCTACGTCGCTACCACTTACGACGGCGGCGCGACGTGGACGACCGTCAACGCGACGCCGAACGATCCCGTCCAGCGCGGCTCGATCTGCAATTCCGGCACGGTCATCTGTGGCCGCACGCCGAACGACCGCAACCTCCTCGACTTCATGGACGCGACGATGGATCGGCAGGGACGTGTCGAAGTCGCATACCCGGACGGCTGCATCACCGCCGCTTGCATACAGGGCGTTGATAAAAACAGCGACGGAAAGATCAACCGCTTCGACAACGATCAAGCGCGCAAGGCGACGATTGCGCGACAGTCCGGCGGCAGGCGTATGCTCGTGGCCTTTGATCCTCCCGTCGAGCCGACCGCTCCCGCCGCGCCGCGCGTCGTCAGCGCAACACGAGACGCTGCCGGAGTCCATCTGGCATTTCTCGAACCCGACAACGGCGGCTCGCCCATCACCGCGTATCGCATCTATCGTGGCACGACGAGCGGCGGAGAGACTCTGCTGGCGACAATCGGCACGGCTTCCACTTACGACATCACGAACCTTGCCAACAAGGTCGTCTATGATGACACAACGACGCATGCCAACCGGACTTACTTCTATCGCGTCACCGCCGTCAACGCTTCCGGCGAGGGGCTGTACTGCACCGAGTTCCAACTCAATGCGCTGTGCACCAACCTCAACGTCGCGCAGGCTGTGAACGGCGCGCTCGCCATCGCCTCCTCGACCTATTCGAGCCGCAACTATTCAGCCCTCAGCGCCATTGACGGCGAGCGAGCCGGAGCCAACTGGGAGTTAGGCGGCGGCTGGAACGACGCCACGCGCGACGTGTGGCCTGATTCGCTGGAAGTTAACTTCAACGGGAGTAAGACGGTAGATGAAATTCGCGTCTACACCTTGCAGAACAACTTCAAGCAGCCCGTCGAGCCGACGGCGACGACTCCGGCTGATCTATACGGCATCAGGGATTTCGACGTGCAGTACTGGAACGGTCTGGCGTGGGCGACAGTGCCGGGCGGCAGCGTCACGAATAACGACAAGGCGATGCGCGTCTTCACGTTCGACAACATCACGACGACGAAGATACGCGTCCTCGTCAACAACGGTCGCGCGCATTTCAGTCGCATCACGGAAGTCGAGGCATTCGGCTGTCCCGCGTCTTGACGAGCGCTGATAACAGATTACGAATCAAAATATGGTCGGCTGGGGCCATGTGCATACGGCCTGCCTTGAGCGTCCCGGCGCGAACCTTATCCCATCGTGCAATCCGGTATGAGCTTAGTTTTCAATTGAGCGTCAGGCCACGGTTGTCAGCCACTGCCGCAGATAATAAAAAGCGCAGGGAAGAGTCTAAGATTCTTCTCTGCGCTTTTTATTTGCACTCTGTGCTGCGAGCTCTCTGCTACATGCGCCCAAGTGAAATTCGTTTGTTGGCATGCGCCCCTAACCGTGTGAATAAAGATGAGTTAACCCCTTCAGTGGGTCAAAAGAGTCGCGAAAAGTGATTGCGCCTCAAGTTTTTCTCAACCACCTTGAGTACATTTGCGATGACCAGATCAGTAAAAGAACCCCGACTGTTTAGCAAAACGCGGTTCATTGTGGCTCAGGAGTATGGATAAGGATGCTGACATCTCCAGCCCTTCGCAAAAATCAAAGCGTCCACAAATTCATGCCTAGAGTCATTCGACTTTATCGGCATTTTTGAGAAGGGAGTAAGCCATGTTTAGAAATGGTAAATTCAATGGGGAGTCTCTAAACGCAACCTGTGTGTGTGCCATCACGATGGCGTTCGTGGTGATGCTTTTTCTTGCTCCCGTCAGCGTCGTCGCCCAGCTCAACCTCTGGGATGCGCCGCAGGGTCTGCCCGATCTGGACAACCGGGCGGGACGCCTAACGCCCACCGCAGAGCAGCTGGCGCTCGTTAACAGTCTGGGGGCGAAGGCCGAATGGAACAAGTTCGGCACAGTCCAAACCATGCTTAAATACGGCGGGTTTCTGGCGACCGGACTGTCGGGCGACCCCGTCTCGGCGGCGCGCGAATGGATTCGCGCCAACCGGGCGTTGTTTCGCCTGTCCGATCAGAGCGTGACCAATCTTGAGTTGGTCAGCGACGGGACGACGCCGCACAGCTCGGCCCACGCAGTCCTTTTCCGCCAGCGCTTCGGCAACCTCGTGCCGACGCAGGACGGTTTGATCAACGTGGCGATTGTCAACGGCAAGGTTTATCACGTATGGTCAAGCTCAGCCGGGGATCAAGCGGCTCCGGGTGCCGCCACCCTTACGCCGACCGATGCCTGGATCAAGGCCGCCGCCAGCGTCAACCACTTTGTCCCAGTGGGGAACGTCCTGAGCGCCGTCGTTGACAAACAGAAGAACTGGACGGTGCTCAAGGTCGTCGGCTTCCCGCAAGACCAGCAGGTTCGTCTGACGGCTTTGCCGACGCCCACCAGCGGCGTGCGCCCGGCCTACGAGGCCAACGTCGTTTACGTGCAGGGCCACATTACCGACGCTTACACAATTTTCGTTGACGCGCAGACGGGCGACATTCTTTACCGCGTCAATCGCGTTAACTGGGCTGCTGCGGTCGCGCCCGACACACAAGTTTTTACGGGGACTTATCAGGACGCGCCGCTCCCGCCCGTCTGTGGCCCTAAACATCCTTTCACTCTTACGTCCAACAAGCTCCGAGTTGCGGCCAGCGCTTCAGCGGCTGTCCCCAGCAACGACATCATTCTGATACTGTTTGAGGTTGTCGCAGGGATAGACGTTGAACGCGCTAGGTCTGATACGGCAACAAGCCCGGAGGCCGTAAACTACGAGCCGGGCGGCACCATCCCCGCCGGGACGGTCTTCAAGGTTCAGGTTTGCCCATTCACTCCGCCGTCGGCGCCTGCGGTACCGCCTTACAACTACGCGGGCACTTTCACGGCTGACGATTCACCGCTTCCGGGCGCGGAGCTTCCCTCGCCCAAATGGAAGTACTTCCTTGCCAACCCGCTGCTGGACTACAGCAGCACGGACGTGCGGAAGATCGGTTGTTGGAGCCTGGACGGCACACTTGATGCCGACTGCAACCGTGACGAGAGAAACACCGCGTCGCGCTTCCCGTGGGACTACGACACCAGGGCCAACAATTTCACCAACACGACGCGCGGCAACAACGCCCAGGCGGCTGAGTCGTGGGGCAGTCCGTTGACGCCCTCGACTCCTTATAGTCCGGAGCCCGCCTCTCCGCGCCAATACATTTTCCCGTGGTTCAACGAGTGGAAGACTGCCAACGCCAACGGTACGCCCATTCCCGGCACGACGGGCAAGGGATGCTTACCCGCTCTGGAACACGGGGGGCACGACGCCGACATTGACGCGGCCATCACCCACCTGTTCGTCACGCACAACCGCATGCACGACTGGTCTTACTTCCTCGGCTTTACCGAGCTGAACTCTAACATGCAGTTGAACAACTTCGGCAACACGCAGCCGTCCAGAGAGAACGACCCCGAAGTCGGGAATGTTCAGGCCGGGGCAATTTCCGGCGGCGCGCCATCGTATCTGGGGCGCGACAACGCCAACCAGATCACTTTGCAGGACGGCACGCCCGGCATCACGAACCAGTACCTCTTCCAGCCCATCGCGGCGGCGTTGTACAGCCCCTGCGTTGACGGCGACATGGACGTAGGCATCGTCGCGCACGAGTACACGCACGCCATCTCGAACCGCATGGTGGCCGGGCCGGACGCTGGCCTTTCAGACGGCTCGATGGGGGAAAGCTGGAGCGACCTGAACGCGGCTGAATACTTGTGGGAGAACGGATTTGTTCCGACCGCGGACGAAGACCCGACGGCTGTCGGTATCTACGCCACGCAGAACAAGAAGGTCGCCATCCGCAACTTCTCCATGAGTCCCAACCCGCTCAATTTCGGCAACGTCGGCTACGACACCGGCGGTGTGGAAGTCCACTCCGACGGCGAAATCTGGAATGCTGTCAACTGGGAAGTCCGGCAAGCGCTGGTTGACAAGTACAACGCGCAGTATCCCTACACGGACACGGCGCGGCAAAAGGCCTGCGCCGAGGGCAAGTTCAACCCTGAAAACTGTCCGGGCAACCGTCGTTGGATGCAATTGGTTTACGATTCTTGGCTGCTCCAAGGTGCTACGAATATGTTGATCGCTCGTGACGCCATGCTGGCGGCGGACGTGGCGAGATTCGGGGGAGCGAACCAGACAGAAATCTGGCGCGCCTTCGCCAAACGCGGGTTCGGAGTTGATGCCATCGTCACCAGCGGCGATGTCGGCATTCCAAACTTTGATTCGCCCGTGGAAACCAACGAAGCCACCATCACCTTCCAGGCGGTGGCTCAGGACGAAAACAACGCGCCCGTCACCAACGCCAAGATCATCGTCGGCCAGTTCCAGGCGCGCTCGCGCGCGATTGCCGACACCGATCCGGCGACGGTGGTTGACAATTCCACCACCACGACGCGCCGGCAGACGCTGAACAAGTCGGACACGGCGAAATTCGTTCCCGGCACATACGACCTGATCGTCCAAGCGCCGGGCTACGGCATCCAGCGGTTCTCGCGCACCTTCACGGCCAACCAGACGGCCACCGTCGTCTTCTCCTTGGCGACGAACATTGCGTCGTCATCGAAGGGCGCCACCGCCACAACCAGTTCGGGGCTAACTCCGAACAACCTGATTGACGACACCGAAGACACGGGCGCTCAGTTCGGGAACGCCGGCCCTGTCGCCGGCAAATCGATCACGGTCAATCTGGCCGGCACCGCGCCGATGCTGGTGACGAGCGTCAACGTCAGCGCCGCCGCTGGCCCTGCGCCTAACAACGGGCGGTTCAACGCCCTCCGGAAGTTTGAAATCCGCACCTGCGTTGCCAGCGGCTTAGTTACCTGCGCCACCGACGTGGACTTTACGAACGTGGCCTTCACGAGCGCCAACGACGCATTCCCGGGCGACGTTCCGCGTCCGCTCCAGCCGAACCTGAACGTGAGGAGCTTTACGCTCCCCACGCCCACGTCGGCAACACACGTACAGCTCCGGGCGCTGACGAACCAGTGCCTTGGTCAGCCGAAATTCCTGGGGGATCAGGACGACGATCCCAGCAATAACTCCGACTGTGCTACTTCGGCGAGTGCGACGCAAGTGCGCGCGGCGGAGTTCGAGGTCTTCGGGTCGTGCAACAGGGTGAACATGGCCGCATCCGCGGCTGGTGCCACTGCCTCTGCTTCCTCGACCTTCGTGGGGACGCGCAGCTACCCAGCCTCGACCGCCATTGACGGCGAGCGAACGGGCAAGTTCTGGGAGTCGGGCGGCGGCTGGAACGACGGCACGCGCGGGGTCTATCCCGACTCGCTGGGAGTTAATTTCAGTGGTGCCAAGACCATCAATGAGATTCGCGTCTACACCCTACAGAATGATTATGGCAGCGGACAGGAGCCGACGCCGACCACGCCGGCGACTAGCTACGGCATCCTCGACTTCGAGGTGCAGACTTGCACAGGCGTCTGCACCGTCTCGGACGACGCTAACTGGGTGACGGTGTCCGGCGGTAGCGTCACGAACAACGACAAGGCGCTGCGGATATTCACGTTCCCGGACATCACGACTGCGATGATCAGGGTCAAGGTCAACAATTCGCGGAGCTACTATAGCCGCATCGTCGAGGTCGAAGCCTTCGGTTGCCAGTAACTGTAAGGCCGCAAAGAGTTCCATCACCCGGCGGTCATGCGACGACCGGGTGATGGAACTCTTGGCATTACGGCATCCCTGACCTTGACGTGCAGTACCGGGACGGCGCGCAGTGGGTGACCGTGCCGGGCGGGAGCATCACGGGCAACGACAGGCGATGCGTGTGATCACGTTCAGCAGCATCACGACGACGAAGATTCGCGTCGTCGTCAACAACGGGCGCGCACATTATAGTCGCATCATTGAGGTCGAGGCGTTTAGCTGTCTCGCCCCTTAAGTCAACTATCATCGCTGAGCATCCTCTTTCGTCAGACAACGTTGTCTGACGAAAGAGGATGCTCAGCGATGATAGAAGGAGTTTTCCGCTTGCGAATTGATGCGAGTGATATTTATCTTTAGTTCCACACTCGGTCAGCAATTCTCGACACAAGGATGTACCCGATGATAATCAAAATCAGCATTGCTCTCATGCTCTGTCTGGTCTTCTTCGCCAATAGTTGCGAATCCAAATCCGGCGGCCAGAATTCCGCGCCGTCTTCAAATACACAGCAGACCGCCTCCAACGCTCCAGCGGCGAATGTATCGGGCGCGAATGCCGCAGAGCAGGCGACTCCGGCGGCGAACTCTGCGGCCAGCAACGAAGCGCCGGTAGTTGCCGGCCCCGACATCTGCTCCCTGATTGATAAATCGGAGATCGCCGCTGTGCAGGGGGCGCAGGTGCAGTCGGTCGTGCCGAGCAGCCAGATGAGCGGCGCGCTCGCCATCTCGCAATGCTATTACACAGTCATCTCTGCCGATGGGTCGAAGAATCTTTCGGTGCACCTGCAAGTGATGCGCGGCGACGCGAAAGCTGCGGGGCGCAACGCGGCGAAAGATTTTTGGGAAGAGAAGTTCAAGCACGAGAAAGATCGTGGCGAAGAAGAGGAAGAGACCGGTCAGCCTCTGCCCATCAAGGGCGTCGGCGACGAAGCCTTCTGGATGGGCAACGACAGAGTGGGCGCTCTCTACGCGCTCAAGGGAGACAAGATTGTGAGGGTCAGCGTCGGCGGCCCTGATGATGGGAAGGTTAAGATCGAGAAGTCGAAGACCTTAGCCCGAAAGACGCTCCAACGCCTCAAATAAGGGCCTCCCGAACATCTCCCTTCAACTGTCCCGGGTACGCACCCCGTGCGGCCACAGGTGAATTTGAAGGGCAACCGGAAGGCGCGCTCAAAAAATCCGAAAAAAACTTCTCCCCTGCGGCTAAATGTTGCAGGAGAGAGGTTTTTCCTTTTTCGGGGCAGGCCAGGCGAGGCCGGGAAGCGAAAATTTATTTCAGCCTCAAGGTTTTCTCAACCAGCCGGCGTTAAGTTCTCTCCATCAAGTCGGGACAGGTCAGGTTTAGCTCAAGCAACAAGTTTTACAGTGCGATTCGTCGTTGAAAATTCAAAGAAAGCCCCAAAAACAGCTTGACGCGGCCCATGCCGCTCATTCGCTGAAGGAGAAAACGATGCCCCGGAAAATGTTTCGCGCCACCCTCGTCGGCCTGCTTATTCTTTCCCTGTTTGTTTTCAGCAAGTTCAGCCGCTCGGCCAGTTCTTCCGCGCAAATCGCGACGAACACGAGCGCGCCCGCCGTCGCCGCCGACCCTGCGGCTGCTGCCGTGCTCGATAATTTGCAGACGCTGACCGGCAACCAGATTGTCTCACACGTTTCGCGCGAAACCGGCGTCTACGATTTCGTCCGCGCCGACGGTGCGACCGCCGTGCTCTCCGCCGACAACCCTCTGACGACGCCCGAAGCGCGTGCGCGCGGCTTCCTCGGCCAGTACGGCGCGCTCGTCGGGATGAGCGACGTGGAGCGCAGCCTGATCGGCGGGCAGACTGTCTCAGGCCAGACGACGGCCAGCAACTTGAAACTCCTTCGCATCTCGACCGACGCGCTTCAGAACACGCACGTCAAATTCGACCAGACATACAAAACTCTCAAAGTGTTCGGCGCGCAGTTAGTCGTCCACATGAACGCTCGCGGCATCGTCGCCGTCAACGGCAGCTTCGTCCCCGGCATCAAGCTCGCCACGACGCCCAAGATTACGTCGGCGCAGGCCGGCAAGACCGCCATCGCCAAAGTAAGCAAAACGCCCGACGCCAGCCTGAAGGTCGCGAAGACGGAACTCGCCGTCTATCGCTTGGGATTGCTCGAAGGCTTCAAGGGCCGGAGCGTGCTGGCTTACGCCGTCGAAGTCGCCGGCCCGCACACGCGCGAGCAGGTCTGGATCAACGCGCAGACCGGCAACGTCATCAACCAGATTTCGCTCCACGCCGACGCGCTCAACCGCATCGTCTATTCGCCTACATATGACCCGGCGCAGCCCGACTCGAATGTCGTCAAGCGCGAGAACGATCCGCTCCCGTCCGCCCCGCCAATTGAGAATCTCTACCGCTTCGCCGGTCAGGCTTATTACATGTACGCCTCCGCCTTTGGTCGCGATTCATACGACGGCCTCGGCATCACGATGCGAACGGTGCTGCTCGCCAACGACCAGTGCCCGAACGCTTACTGGGACGGGCAGGCCACGAACTACTGTCCCGACTTCGATAAAGACGACGTGGTCACGCACGAGTGGAGCCACGCTTACACTCAGTTCACGGACAACCTGATTTACTCCTATCAGTCCGGCGCGCTCAACGAAGCGAACTCGGATTACTTCGGCGAGACGATTGACATCAACAACAACGAAGACGGTTCGGGCGGCTCGAACAACGCGCAGCCCACGACCTACACATTTCAGAACGGGCAGTACGCCCCGTCGGGCGGCGGCACGCGCTGGCGCGTAGGCGAGGACGTGACGGGCCTCAGCCAGCCCGCCGCGCTCGGCATCCTGCGCGACATGTGGTTCCCGGAAGCCTTCGGCGATCCGAGTAAAGTCTCTTCGCCGAATTACCAGTGCGACTCAAGCGACGGCGGCGGCGTGCATACCAACAGCGGCGTGCCGAATAAAGCCTTCGCGATACTCGTTGACGGCACGTCAACGCTCCCCGGCGGCAAGTTCAACGGCCAGACCGTGCAGGCCATCGGCTTCACGCGCGCGATTGCCATCTACTTCCGCGCGAAGACCGTCTATCAAACCAACTCGACCAACTTCCCGCAGCACGAACAGGCTCTGCGAGCTGCATGTAACGATTTAATCGGAGTGCCGATTAAGAACTTCTCGACGACTTCGAGCATCGGCACGCCTTCCACCGATGCTATCACCGCCACGACCTGCCAGCAGGTTGCGAACGCGACCGCTGCGGTCGAGATGAGCACGCCGCCCGTGCAGTGCAACTTCCAGAAGATGCTCGACCCGAACACGCCCGCAGAGTGCAACGGCTCGAACACCATCTTCACGGAAGACTGGGAGACGGGCATGGACGGCTGGACGCTCAACAATCAGGGCGTGACCGCCGACTGGCCGGGCACGAACTGGGCGCTCAATTCAAGCTTGCCGGCGAACCTCGACGGCTCGGCGCATTCGGGCACGGCGGCCTTCGCCATCAATCCGAAAGTGGGCGAGCCGAACGGCGGAACTTGTTCCCCCGGCGGCGACGTGAGCGGGCAGTTCTGGATGGACAGCCCTGAGATCACGATTCCGGCGGGCGCGTCCGACCTCAAGTTGAGCTTCGAGCATTTCGCGCAGACCGAAGTCGGCTTCGACGGCGGCAACGTCAAGATCAGCGTCAACGGCGGCGCGTTCACGCTCGTCCCGCAGGATCAATACATCTTCAACAATCCACGGACGGCGCTCACCAGCGCGGCTGGCGGCAACACCGATCCGAAGGCGGGCGAGTTTGCATGGACGGGCGCGAACGAGGGCGAGCTTTCCGGCTCGTGGGGCACGACCATCATCAACCTCGCGAACCTGACGAACGTCGGCGACAAAATCAAAATCCGTTTCGACTTCGGGCAGGACGGCTGCAACGGCAACCTCGGTTGGTTCGTTGACAACGTGCGCGTCTACGCTTGCCCTGTGCTCGAAGGCCCGACGCTCTCGCTCGGCTCCGACTACGGCAACCCCGACAGGGACGGACGCTTTACACTCAACTGGGTGCGTCCCACAGGCGCAACCGGCCCGGACGTGATTCAGGAATCCACCTCCTGCGGCCCCGTCTTCAGCGACGACGCGCAGGAGGCGCTCGCGGCGGGTCAGAACTCGAAGTGGACGGGCAGCCAGCAGTGGAATTCGCAGCCCAATCCGAGCGACCAGAGCACCGCCTATTACATCCCTGACGGCGTTCTACAGAACGAATCGCTGACGATGAAGAACGCGGTCACGATTCCCGCCGGAGCAACGTCCGCGCTGACGTTTACGACGAGGCAAGGCTTAGAAGACGGCTTCGACTTCGGCAAGGTTGAGGTGAGCGTTGACGGCGGCAGCTTCTCGGAAGTCGCCAGCTACACCGGCCCCGAAGGCAACATTGATCCGCTCACGGTCTTCAATGGCACGCGCACCATCGGCCTCTCGCAGTTCGCAGGTCACGCCATCAAACTGCGCTTCCGCGTCACCAGCGACGCCTTCAACGTCGGCCAGCAGGCGGGTTGGTACATTGACAACATCGCGATCACGGCCAGCAACTTCCAGCCCATCGCGTCGGGCGTCGCGGCCACGTCCTACACACTGACGAACAAGCCGGACGGCAACTTCTGTTATCGCGTGGCGACGGCTTATCCGGTCAACTCGGAGCTGACGACAAGCCCGTTCAGCAACGTCGTCAACGTGACGGTCTCGAATCTCGTCTGCCTGACGAACGTCGCGGCCTCGTCCAACGGAGGGAAGGCGACGGCCTCCTCGACTTACGGAAGCCGTGGCTACTCGCCCGCAGGCGCGATTGACGGCGACCGGACGGGCGCGAACTGGGAGGCGGGCGGCGGCTGGAACGACGCCACGCGCGACCTCTACCCCGACTCGCTCGAAGTCGCCTTCCAGGGCAGCAAGCGCATCCACGCCATCAGCGTCTACACGTTGCAGGACAGCTTCAAGAGTCCGACCGAGCCGACGCCTGCGATGACGGCCACGCTCTACGGTCTGCTCGATTTCGACGTGCAATACTTCGACGGCGCGGCGTGGCAGACCGTGCCGGGCGGAAACATCACGGGCAACACGCTCGTGATGCGAACGCTCGTCTTCCCGGACATCACGACGACGAAGATTCGCGTCGTCGTCAACAACGCGCGTGAACACTTCTCGCGCATCGTCGAGGTCGAGGCCATCGGCTGCGATCCGCAACCGTAACTCCAATCAACTCGCTCGCCGCGCGGCTCTGCCAACGAGAGCCGCGCGGCGTCGCACCGCAAGCTGACGAAGCCTCCGCGACCTTCGCATCGCGCGGGCAACACCTCTAAACTTTCAGGCAGAAAAAATGGAATCATTATTTAACCGCGCGGCATTGAAGAGAACTCTGGTATGGCTGCTCTTCGCGACAATGTGCGGAATGTTCGTGCTCGCCGTCACCTCGCGCGTATAGGGCGTCCGGGCCGGGGCAGGTGAGCGTGAGGTTCGACGTGTGGCTCCGCGCAGCAGGCAGTCCGGCTTCAAGCCCTGCTTGAGAGCCGTGCTTCAAACAAGACGCCGGAAGGCTTTTTTCCGGCGCGTCTGAAAAAAGTCTCCGGGCCGGCGCTCGGAGGCTTTTTTTCACAAAATAAACTTGAGCACGGGCGAATAAAGGCAGGCAGTGCTCGCAACTTTAACTATTTCCCTAGTTGTTCATTGTTGGCCGGAGTGTTGCGCTCGCTCCTGCGTGTCGCTCAAGGCCGGCACTCAAGTTTTTCTCAAGCAGGGGAGGTTAATTTGTCTCCGAACTCGGCTAGTAGTTCAAGGTTTTCTCAACTGCCCTAATTTAATTTGGACGCAGATCACGAATCGCGTAGCAAAAATTTTAACCGGCGGCGTTCCCGCCCACCCTCGAAGGAGAAATATCGAATGAAGCCCAGCAGAATTCTCAGAGCGTCGCTCATCAGCCTGGTGGTTGGCACACTTCTAATTTCCAGCCTGTTCGTTTCGTCGGCGCAGATCGGCGTCAGCACGGGCACAGGTGGAGCGGGACAGACTGTCGGGCAGACGACCGGCGGGTTGACGAATACCAGACCCTCGCTCACGCCGACGAACATCCCGAAGGAACTCGACGTGCGCGGCCCCGTCGGTGTGCCCAAAGGCACGGCGCTGCATCAGCCGACCGACGTTCAACTCGAAGCCATCGGGGCGCTCGAAAATTCTCTCGGCACGAAGCTGCAAATTCAGTACAACGGCCTGACGGCGACGCCGCGCCACATCTACAGCTACGGCACGTACCTCTCTGCGCCGAGCAACGCCGAGCCGGAATCAATCGCGCGCGACTTCATCAGTCGCTGGCGAGCCATCTTCCGCTTCAACCAGGCGGACGTTGACAGCCTACGCCTCAAGAGTCGCGCCACGATTCCAGACATGGGCACGACCATGCTGCTCTTCGAGCAGGTGAAGGATGGCCTCTCGGTCTACAAGGGCGAGGTGCTCGTCAACGTCAACCGCGCGGGGCAGATTATGAGCGTCGGCGGCGAGAGCTTTCCGCAGATGACGACGACGAGCCTGTTCGTGCTCCCGACCGCGCAGGCGATCACCGCAGCGGCGACGGCGCTCGGCATCACGGGGTTCGCGCCGCAGTACAAGGGCACGAAGAAAGTTTTGAACACCTACGGCAACCTCCCCGTGCAGTACGTGCAGGGCGAGCGCTTCGGCGGCGGCGGCGTGTTCAGCGACGACATCGTCGTCACGAAAGTTATTTTCCCGCTCGGCGCGGAAGGGCGTCCCGCTTATCTGTTCACGCTGACGACGCCGCAGTACAAAGGCATCATGTGGAACCACCTCGTGGACGCGCAGACGGGCGCGGTGCTTCGCCGCACGAGCCTGACTTCGTTCTACGGCGACGCGGGCGGCGGAACGCAGAACAATCGTCGCGCCACCTTCCGACCCGATGTGCAGGACATCGTCGAGAGCAACAATCCGGGGGGCACTGCGGCGGGCAAAGTCGTGGACGGCGTTCCGACCACGATGTCCGGGCCGGGCGGCTTCGGCAGGCCCGCACGCGGGCAGCAGCCGAACTACGCGCCCGATAGCACGACGACGACTCCGGGGCGCGGCTTCCGTCGCATCTGGGCTTCCGTTCGCAACGAAAATCCTTATGCGCTTGACATGACGCAGTCGCTCTTCGGTCAGGTCTATAACACGCCCTTCGGTCAGGTGCTGCGCGGCTTGCCCGACGCCTCCAACCCGACGGCGCAGTCGCCCTTCGGGTGGTTTTATCTTCCGACCGGCAACAACGGCGCGGAGATCACAACCGAGAACACCAACCGGACGACGACGCGCGCCTACGGCTACTCGATGAGCCTCGAAGCCAAAGGCCGCAACGTCGCGGCCAACTCGCCGAACGGCGACGGCGACCAGCCTTTCTCCTCTACCGTCACGCCGCTCGCGAGCAGCGTCCAACTGCTTGACGGGCGCTTGCTCAACTCGGCCATCCAGTCGAACTACACAGAGGGCAACAACGTGCTCGTCGCCGACGACCGCGCCAACGACAACGAGACGACGCACGGCATCAAGGGCTTCAGCCTCACGCGACAGTTCCTCGCCAACTATTTTGAT
>JAIVJG010000266.1 GCA_020200155.1 Acidobacteriota bacterium
ATGTTGTAATCGCCGCGCGGCCCTGTGAAATTGCCGACGCATTCGGTAAAGGTAAACGGCTGTAACTTATTCGGATCGCCGAACAGATTTTCATCGCGCAGATTGTAGTAGGTGAGAAAAGTATTGTAGTACCAGCCCCAGTAGCGATGCACGTCGCGCACGTCGCCCGAAAACCCTTCGCCGTAACCGGCGTTGCCGATGTAGAGGCGTGTCACGTCCCACTGTCGGAGGCGTTCGTGCGCGCGGCTGAGAAACTCCGTGAAGGCTGCGCCGCGCTGGCCCTTGTAAGGCATCTCGTTTGAGAGGACGTAAATCACAATCGCGGGGTGTCGGACATACGTCTCAAACAGTTTCTGATAACCGGCAACGCTCTTTTCAAAGTCAGACGGAGGATTCGTTTTATCGCTTTCGGGAGGCGAACCGTAAACTCCTTGATAAACCATCATGCCCGATTCGTCGCACACGTCAAACCAGATTTGCGAATCGTGTTCGAGGCGAATCGTGTTGACGTTCTGGCTCTTGAGGAAGCGCACGTAATCTTCGGCGAATTGGCGCGACTCGCCGACGGGCGCGGGGATGCCGCGCCCCGGTGGATTAATTGCAATGCCGCGCAAAAAGATCGGCTTGCCATTGAGAAAAAACTGTCCGCCGCGATTTTCGAACGAGCGAAATCCGAAGCGTATGGTTGCGGTGTCGAGGACGCGTCCCGCCCGTCGCGCCGTCACCGTGAGGTCGTATAAAGTCGGCGACGACGGGCTCCAAAGCTGCGGCTTGAGTCCCGTGATGGATTGACTGAGGACGTTAGCCGCGCCCTGCTTAACATCAAACCGACCCAGTGTTCCATCCCAGAGCGGCGCACCACCTTTGAATGGCACGATACGCCCCGCAAACTCGACGCCCGTAAGCGGCTCATCCGAGCGAAACGTCATTTCAACGCGCACGTTATCCGCACCGGCGAACGGGAGAATCTTATCGAACCCCGCCGCTGGCGAGTTTGCGCGAGCGGCAGCACCGGCAATCAGAATTACGACGCAGACCAACAGAACTTTGACGCTAATATGCTTCTTCATTTGATTGCGGTAAGTCTGACTTTGCATTCTGCTAATGAGATTCGCGGCAGTGAAAAGTCATATTATCAGTGGGTACTGATCTCAGAATTCATAAGCGCCTATATCTACAGGGTTTTTACCAAGCAAGGGATGGCCGTCCAGATCGACGGTAAATCCTAGTTTCACTCCTTTATTTCTTGCGGGGCTATTTTCTTTCAGGCGGAAATTTCGATTCGCATAATCCACGAAAAGCGGGTCTGCAACAATATCTCCATTCCCGGCAGGGACGCCTATCGGGTCAGGATTGCCGATGGAGTAATACAGGTTGTGATCGTGAGGATGAAAATCCGTGATTATTTACAGACATATTGTGATGAATATTAATATCATTCGCGTTGAAGTCATCATCTACGCCGTCAAGCTCGATGACGCCTCCATCTGATCCGTATGGGCCACCGTAAGCGCCGTAATTTTCTACCCTGTTAAATGAAATTTCGTTCTGCCCGGAGACGATCATGATGGCAATCGGCCCCCACGATTGAGCCATCATCTCAGTAGCATCATGCAGATAATTTCGGGTGATCAGGTTGTGAGCCCCTTTCACCTTAATCCCGACTGGAGTATGGAAAAACTCGCAGGCTTTAACAACATTATGATGAGTTCCTAAAGCCAGATACACCGCTCCGAGTTTCTGCACATTTTTGTTTTTGTGGTCAGAGCCGGGAGGATTGGTATTATCGTGAAAATACAGACCGTCAATGACGACATAGTTGCCCTCGATCCTGAAGATGTTACCGTTAAGCATGTTCCAGTCAGGGTTTGTAAAAGACGGAGCAGGACCCGCGCCGTATTTTTCAAAAATTGGGGCAAGCTCCTTTCTCGGAGTTTTTAAAATCACGTCAGCCTCTACGCTATAAGTTGAAAAAACGATGGGCTTCTCTGCCGTCCCCGAACTGGTGAAGACAAATCCGCCGGTGTAAAAAGAGCCTTTGGCAAACAGTATGTTGTCGCCCGGCAGAAATTTATTGCTCAGGTTTTTGAGGCTTTTCCAAGCCGCTTCTTTAGTCGTTCCCGCGTTATCGTCATTGCCGAAACGACTATTGACGTAATAATTTGCGGCGCTTGTCTGAAGGCCAAGAAGAAAAATGAAAAGAATTGAATTGCAGATGCAGCACCATCGCAACTTGATGGTCTGGTGACTCGTTCGTGTTTGCATCATGCCTTTCTCCCCTTGCGAGACTTCGCAAACAGTTCACGTCAGGCACCGAGCGGTTTGCGTGCTTCTTCGCAGAGCTTCCATGACTTTATTAAGTCGGGAGTATCAAGCGCCTCGATGAGTTTGATCGCCGCTTGCGTCGGTCGCCAATCAATCAACAAACCAAGCATCACGTGCTCGAAGAAATATTGACGCTGTTGGTTGTTCATTTGAGATTGTGCGCGGGTAATTGTTTGCATGGCGGCGCGGTAACTCGCATCGCGCTGTTTCAGTGCCGCCAGCGTCTCGCGCGGGACGGGCTCATACGGTTTGCCATTGAGTTTTTTGTTGAGCCGTTCGAGAACATCTTGAAACTTAGCCGCGCCGAACCACAACTTGTCGTGCGCGTCAATGAGTTGATGGTAGTTCGCATACGACTGTGCCGCCTCAGGCGCTGCTGCTGCGCCAAAATATTCTCGACTCCACCAATCTACATATCGCTTCGCGGCGTCAGGCTGGCTTAAAGCCACAGGAGCGTCCCAGCAAATATCCGCAATCATCCGCGCCTCCATCGCAAACTCGCGGAACTCAGAGACGTTGACCAGCATATACTCCGTCGCCTTCGCATCAACTATTTTCTTAAACTCAAGCGCGACTCGCTGCGGCGTTATCGTGTGCGTGACCTGCTTCACCGTATCGCCGAAGTAAGCGAGATGGTAGTAAACCCCGTGCTTCCACTTTCCTAAACTCTGCGGCAAGGCGCGCATCTCGCCATCATTGTTGTCCGTCCAGACGATAATCACGTCGGCGGGCACATCGAAGCTGCCTTCCCTGTACTTCTTGAGCATTTCGGTGTAGAGCGTGAAATGAAAAATGGATCGCTTATCCGGCGGCAACAAACTTTTCGTCAAGCGCACCTGCGTTTCAATCGCATCCTGGAAAATCTTTGACTTCTCCGCCTCGCCCATGTCCGGCGGAAACGCATAAGGATGGTCATCCGTGCCGCGCAAGCCGACGGGATATATGGCATCGAGTTCGCGGTTTTCCGTGATGCCGCCGCGCCAGTAATTGAGCATCCCTTCTTTGTTCGTCAGCCAATCCCAGGTCGTTCCAGCGTTGCGAGCTTTGCCTAAATGGAAGCGTTCGATACCGAATGGATTCGAGAGCAAAATGTCGTAGTGATGCGAGGTATAGAACAATCCCCAATCACTGGCAAGCTTTTGCACCTCGAAGCGGCGGTGAGCGCGCGTAAAGGGCGCGACTATGTTAAAGCGCAAGCGCAACGCGGTTTCAAAAAAGCGTTCGTACCAGACGGTCGGCACGTCACCGATTCGCAGAGGGTATCCGCTATTCTCAAACGGGCGCGGCAGGATGTCCTCATCATCATGGAACATTCCGCGATATTTGACTGTCGGAGAATTAGCGAAGTAGTCGGTCTTTTTCAACACCAACTTCGGATGCCTGTCAGGCGTGTACCCTGTCCAGTGATAGAGCGGATCAATGCCTAATCGCTCGCTCAACGTGTAGGCGGCGAATGCTGTCCCGCGAAAATTTGCGCCGACAAGCCAGACGGCGTTCACGCCGGTGAGTATCTGATAGGCTTCCCACTGACCGCGCAGTTTGGCTTGTGCAATTTGTTCGGGAACATCTCCATTGCCTAAAGTCGCCAAGTGAATGGCAACGCGCCCCCCGCTTGGCGTTGCGACAATCAGCGGTTTGTAGCCGCTGATCTTCTCAATGTCTCCTGCGAGAAACGCGGCAGCCCGCTTGACGGCGGAGTTCTCCTTTTCCGAAACGACGATTTCACAGCCGGCGTGGCGATCCGCAAGGACGATGTCGCTCGCTTGCGCTGCGCCGTCTGCCACCCACGAACCGCGTACCGGCTGCGACCATTCTTGCGCTGCCGCGCTGATGCATAGAAATCCGCTCCAGAGAACGTTGATGATAACGGCGAGGAATTGCCTCTTCACGCTCTTGTGAATTTTCATCGTCTTAAAATATCGCTTACTTTTTAACCGCCGGAATAAATCCCATTTCCACGAGCCACATTTCGCAAAGATTCGTCCATTGCCCGGTCGAGCCGGGATTGTTGCGCAGCGCGATGGCGTGCCCGCCCTGCGGGAAGACGTGGATACTCGCCGAAACATTTTTGTCTAACAGCGCCTCGTAAAACATCAAGCTGTTGCGAACACTTACCCCTTTGTCATCAGAAGCGTGAACGATAAACGCAGGCGGCGTAGTCGGTTTCACCTGCAACTCGGCGGAATATTTTTCAACCAAGTCTTTCGTAGGATTCTCGCCCAGAAGATTTTTGCGGCTTCCGGCATGTGTGTAGATTCCCATGCTGATGACCGGTGAAATGAGCATCATAAAATTCGGATTGAAAGCGATTTTATCCAGAGCATCGCCGATTGCCGAAACATCTTCCGTGCTGGTTCCGAGCGTAGCCGCAAGGTGGCCGCCCGAAGAAGTTCCCATCACTCCGATTTTATCCGGGTTGACGCCCCATTTTTTGGCATTTGAGCGGATGAGCCGCATCGCCCGTTGTGCGTCCTGCAAAGGCGCTATTTGTCTTTCTTTCAGGTCAGGCGAATTCGGCAAGCGGTACTTCAGCACGAACGCGCTCACGCCCATCGAGTTAAACCATTTAGCCAACTGCGTTCCGCTGATGATGTAAGCGAGATGTGTGTATCCACCGCCAGGAAAGATCAGAACGGCAGCGCCTTTGTTCTCCTGCAAAGAAGGAAAGAAGGCGTACATGCCCGGAATTCCAACCTGAGAAATCCGTTCGTTCTCGATTTTGTCTTCGAGCTTGATGCCCTTGGAGTTGGGCATCTTGTCTTTCTCCCAGAGCGGAATAAATTCCTGCGCGCCGACTGTTTGCCAAGTAAGAATCAGAACGAAAACAGTGAAAATCGAACGAAGCATTCGTCTTCACCTCCCTTTCACAATCGGCTTGCGTCTCCCGGCCAGACTCTCTTGATGCGACGGCACGACTGGCAGATTTTTGGTTGACGAAGAGTCCGCGGCAGCGCTTAAGAGATTGAGCATTAACAAACGCGCCGCCGGATCGACTGCGACGGATTCTTCCAGATCGAGGTCGCAGACCCACACGCGACCAAGCCCGACGGGTATCTCGAACAGCACAGTCATGTACTGCTCCGGCACACGCTCCGCCGCAATGTAGCCGTGTGAGGGGATGAACCGGATAAGCTCGCGCGCCGCACTATTCGTTTTCAGGCGATGCGCACTGCTCGCCACGAAGACGCGCCAATCGTCTTTCCTTCCCCACCACTTGACGTCCATCGCGCGCAACCCTTCCGTCAATTTCGTTCCGGCGGAAGGCGCATAGTCGGCATATTCGCCCGTTAAATTCTTGACGCTCAAAACGTCGTTCGGAAATAAATCTGCAGCGCCCTTGCCCGGCGAAAACAGAATCGCCGTTGCGCCCCGCTCGACTAATTCACGCGCGCGTCCACCCCGCCCCAAGTCTTTCAGCGCGTCTCCGGCTCCGAAGAGAAGGACGGCGCGGGCGGCTTCCATCGTTGACGGCAACTCATCCGAAACATTTTGAAAGATTCGAGCCTCGCCAACGAACCGCCGCAATTCCTTGCCGAGCGAGAGCGCCACTGCGCGACTGTTCGCTACTGGCGCGGTGAGTTGAGCAGGTATAGCGAAAACTTCGACTCTATCAAGTGTGCGGCTGATCTCTCCCTTGTTGTCGGTGAGCCGCAAGACGAGATTCATGGAGAGGCGCGCTGC
The DNA here is from genome assembly GCA_020200155.1 of Acidobacteriota bacterium. Lineage (GTDB taxonomy): Bacteria > Acidobacteriota > Blastocatellia > Pyrinomonadales > Pyrinomonadaceae > JAIVJG01. Next base: position 6,007 of record JAIVJG010000266.1, read on the forward strand.
TTTCGTCTCCGGCACGCGCAGGCGAGCGGGCTGCCGAAGCGTCGCATAGTAAGGAAGGCTCGTGACCTTTCCGACACCGGTCGCGGAAATTTCTTTTCCCGTTCGCTCATCAACGAACGCCGCACGCAACGTCAGCCCACGCAGGTCGCGGAACTGCTCGTCGTCGTTCGTGATGAAAACAGCGGTCTCAATCTCTTCACCGGCGTAGAAACGTCGCCGCCCCGTCTCTAACGCCAAGCCCACGGGCGACCACGCCTCACGCATCGCTTCGTAAACCGGATACGGTGCGACGCGACCCGCATCGTAGCTGTGAGCGAACCAGCACTCGGCGGAGAACAACAAAAACCCTGCGGTGCGGTCGCCGCGTTGGAACACTCGGCGGAGAACAACAAAAACCCTGCGGTGCGGTCGCCGCGTTGGAAGCGCAACTGTTCTGCCCAGCGCTTCGTCACTGCGCGATCATGTTCGAGGAACACCGCCGGGTCGCTGCCGGGATAGGCGTCCTGCCCGACCCACGCCTGCGGCGTCAGTAAATCTTTCGTGTAGCGCATCACGGGCAGCCCCGTGTCGAGGTCTGGATAGCCGGTGGAAATCTCCTGACCGATGAACGGGCGATTCGGCGTCAGGTCTTTGATGTCGGCGCTCGTATCAACGACAAAAGGCGAGTCGCTATACCAACCGCGATAGCGATGGATGTCGTCAACATCGCCGTCGTCAATATTGTTCGGCTTGAGTGTCTCGTTGTAGAAAGCGGCTTCGCGCTTATAGGTTGAATCGGCGACGACGGGACGAAACGGGTCGAGGCGGCGCGTCTGCTTGACGACCTCGGACAGGAGTTTCCACTTCTCCAAATTCTTGTCATCACGCAAGAGCATCTCGTTCCCGATTGTCCATAACAGGACGCTCGGATGATTGCGCCCGCGCTTTATCACGTCCTCGTTCTCCATCAACCAGTGCGCGAAGATGTCGGGCGGCGGGACGCCGATTTTCCCCGCCAGCCCCCACGGGCGAATGCCTTCGATGCTCACGCCCAAGCCGATCTCGTCAGCCGCGTCGAGCCATGCTTCATTCCACGGCGTCGCGTGCGTCCGCGTCATGCGCTGATTGCCGTTGTGCATCAACTGAATTAATTTACGCGGAAGCGCGGTGTCCCATGAATTCTTGCCGTAAGGAAGTTGATTCGCGCCGCGCAGCCAGTACGGCTTGCCGTTCAAAAAGAATTTGTTGCCGCGCGCTTCAAACGTGCGAAAGCCGACGTTGTGTGTCCAGCGGTCGAACACCTCGCCGGATGTGGATTCGAGCGTTACCTCCAGGCGATAGAGATTCGGGTCGGCGGGCGTCCACAATTTCGGCTGGACATTTCTGATAGTTAAATCCTGCGTCGTTTTGCTTTCGCCAAGCTGCACGACGACGGGTTCAGCCGTCGCAAATACTTTGCGTGTCTTAATGTCCGTCCAACGCGCTCGCAAGACGGCGGAT
>JAIVJG010000185.1 GCA_020200155.1 Acidobacteriota bacterium
GGGTCACGGTCATAATTGCTGTACGCAATGCTGAAGGTGAACTCTCCCTTGCGCAGGGTGTCACCATCGTAGATGGTGAAGAGTCCGGTTGGCCCACCCGGTGAGCCGCCTGTGCCGACGGTCGGAGCTTGATTACGCGGATCATTCTCCGGCCTGAGTGTTTGGGCTGATACTGCGGCAACCAGCATCAACATGCTGAGCGCGGCAACAAGCGCTCTTTTAGCGAGTCTCATCGCATTCCTCCTGCAAAATGAGTTTATAAATTTGCGGAAGTGGGCAACCGGGCTTCCTTGAGTTACTGTGTGGCGCATGTCCTTCTGCATTTGGTTGTGCTTCAGCACTTTCAGATGTGACGTGCGCCCCTGCGACTCTTTTAAGGAAAACGCGGGCGCTCCAAACTACAAGCGTTACAAACCCTAACGTCAAAATGTAAATCTGCTCCCGCCCTTCGACCGAAAAAATCTAGTAGATGGGGCGGAGCAGCGAGAGGAGCCTGAACACCTAGCGTGCTCACGGGCGCTACTTGCACTGCCTCTTTGCGCCTCTCAACCGGGATTAGTTTCTGTTTGCTTAACTTTAAGCACTACTGCTTATACGAAAACAGCCGTGCCGCTGTCAACAACATCTGCGCGGCATGTCCGGGCGTCATTTTGTCAGACCCTGAACGGGCTACTGCCCCTCACATACCGATGTCCGCCAGACCATACAGCACTTAGGCGCGGAAATCAAGAGCTTTTCGTGACTTAACGCGAAAAATCCTACACTTTATTTGCTATGCGTAAATACCGCGCATGCGCGTGTCGTAGGCCACGCGGTCAATCGCCAGCATATATGCCGCCGTCCGCGTGTCAACCGAGTGATTGTCGGCATACTTAACAAGGTCGTTGAAGCTCGCCACCATGATGTCCTTCAAACGCTCGTTAACGACATCTTCCTTCCAGAAATAGCCCATCCGATCCTGTACCCACTCGAAATACGAAACCGTCACGCCACCGGCGTTGGCGAGGATATCGGGAATCACGAAAATGCCTTTGTTGTGCAGGATGGTGTCGGCAGCGGCGGTCGTCGGCCCGTTCGCGCCCTCGGCCAGAATCTTGCACTTGATGCGGTCGGCGTTCTCCGAAGTGATCTGGTTTTCCGTCGCGGCGGGCACGAGTACGTCGCAGTCCAGTTCGAGCAACTCATGGTTGTTGACACGCTCAACGCCGGGGAACTCGTCGAACGAGCGCGTCGTTTGCAGGTGCGTCAGGGCGGCGGGAATATCTATGCCGTCCTTGTTGTAAATGCCGCCGAACATATCGGAGATGGCGATTACTTTGTAGCCGGCCTCGTGCATCAGTCGCGCGCCGATGCCGCCGACGTTGCCCGACCCCTGCACGACGACGCGCGTGGCGGGCGGCGACATCTTGAAACGCTTGGCGGCTTCGTTGATGACGAAGAGCAGGCCACGCCCCGTCGCCTCGCGACGCCCGCGTGAGCCGCCGAGCGCCACGGGCTTGCCCGTCACGACGGCGTTGACGGTGTGGCGCGCGTGCATCGAGTAGGTGTCCATGATCCACGCCATCGTCTGCTCGTTGGTGTTCATGTCGGGCGCGGGCACGTCCTTTTCCGGCCCGATGAAGTCAATCAACTCGGAGGCGTAGCGGCGCGTGAGGCGTTCAAGTTCGCCCAGAGACATCTGCAACGGGTCGCAGATGACCCCGCCCTTGCCGCCGCCGAAAGGCACGTCAACGACGGCGCACTTCCAGGTCATCCACGCAGCCAGTGCGCGCACCTCGTCAATGTTCACGTCGGGCGAGTAGCGGATGCCGCCCTTCGCCGGCCCGCGCGCGAAGTTGTGCTGCACGCGGAATCCCTCGAAGACCTGTATGCGCCCTGAATCCATCCGCACGGGGATGTAGACTTTCAACTCGCGGTTCGGCACGCGCATCACGGCGTAGAGGTCTGCGTCGAGGTTGAGCAACTGCGCCGCGCGGTCGAAACGCTCCATCATTGACTCGAACGGATTCTCTTCCCTGATCTGCCGGGGATCATCCACCATCGAATTTGCCATAGTCATCTCCAAGCAGGTGATAAGAGATGAGTGATAAGCGATAAGAAAAGACGGACAGCTTTTCTCTTATCACTCATCTCTTATCACGGTTTTTAAGACTTCGTTCATCGCGCCCGTGCGGTAGCCGTGCAGGTCGAGCGTGACGTAGCGGAAGCCAAGAGCGCGGAAGCGCCGCGCCAGTTCGTCAACGACTTCGCGCCGGAGGGCGCGGTCGAGTTCGGCGGGCGCGACTTCGAGACGCACGAGTTCGTCGTGGTGTCGCACGCGAAATTCGCGGAAGCCCAACTCGCGCATAATTTCCTCGCCGCGATCAACCGTCCGCAGTCGCTCGATGGTGACGGGCGTGCCGTAGGCGAGGCGCGAAGAGAGGCAGGGGCTGGCGGGCTTGTCCCACGTCGGCAGCCCTGCGCGACGGCTCAACTCGCGCACCTCGCGCTTGCTCATCCCGACCTCGACGAGCGGGCTGCGTACTCCGCGCTCACCCGCCGCCGCGCGGCCCGGACGATAATCGCCCAGATCGTCCGTCGTCGAGCCATCAACGACCGCCGCCAGTCCGCGCTCCTGCGCGAGCGGCGCGAGCTTCGTGTAGAGTTCGGTCTTGCAGTGGTAACAGCGGTCGGACGCGTTGGCGCGGTAGAGCGGGTCGTCCATCTCTTCGGTGTTGATCGTCTCGTGGCGAAAGCCGAAGCGCGCGACCAACTCGCACACTTCTTCCAACTGCCGCCCGGCCAGACTCGGCGAAACGCCCGTCACGCACAGGGCGCGCTCGCCCAGTTCGCTCGCGGCGACGAGGGCGACGTAAGAACTGTCAACCCCGCCGGAGAAGGCGACGAGCGCAGAATCCATCTCGCGGAACAGCGCACGCAACGCCTGCTCCTTCGCCAACGACTCCGGATTCACCTCGGTGGCCCCATCGCCCGCCGCCGTATCTTCGACCAAGAGACTGTTCACAGCTTCCTTCGTCCCGCCGCGCGGAGGACACTCGTCCCCGCGACGGCATGCTCGAACCTGACTTGAGAGAATTGATTTTTGAATCGTCCGGTGGCGCATGTTATCGCATGCGCTTCTGACCGCGCAACCCGCACGCACCTCCCGCGCATCAACTAACAGACAAAGAACGCGCGTGGACTGTGCGTCGAACCGCGTGATATATTCACGCCGAAACCGGGCACAGTCCTCTTCCTTATCCCGGATTTGATCCTGAACTGTCCCGAACGGTAGTCGTAGTACATGCTTTCTCGCAATCGCTCACAAACTATCCTTCAACTGCTCGTCCTGACACTCTTACTCGTCTGCGCCCCGCACGCCGCCGGGCAGGATCGCGACGAACTGAGCGACGAGTCCGCCGACCCCGTCAAGCTCTTCAACCTCGGTCAGGACGCGCACGCGAAGAAGGACTACGCGGCGGCGCTCGATTTTTATGAGCAGGCGATCAAGATACGCCCTGAGTTCCCGGAGGCCGAATATCAGAGAGGCGGCGCTCTCATCGCGCTGGGGCGTGAGGCGGAAGCCGAGAAGGCGTATCGCCGCGCGTTGGAGTTGCGCGCGAACTGGGCGATGCCCACGGCGGCGCTCGGCATCTTGATGACGCATGACAAAAATCGAGCGAGCGAAGCCGAGACGCTGCTGCGCCGCGCGCTCGAACTCGACCCGAAAAACCTGCCTGCGCTGACCATCCTCGCCGAACTACGCACGCGTGCCGGCGACGCGCGAGAGTCTGTGGACTTGTGGCGGCGCGCGACCGCCGTCAACGACCACGCTGCTTCTCTGTGGCTGGCGCGCGGCGAGGCCGAGCAGTCCGCCGGAGACGCGGCGGCGGCTTTGAAGAGTTTCGCGCTCGCGCTCTCTTTAGAGCCGGACAACGCTACGGCCCGTCTGCGGCGCGCGGGCGTATATCTAGAGGCCGATGACAAAGAAAGTGCGGCGGCTGACGCACGTGCGCTGGAAGGCGCGGCCAGGACGGACACCAAAATCGCTTTCGCTCTCGTCAACATCTACGGCCTCGCCGGGCGCGCGAACGACGCGCGGCGCATCTTCGACGCGCTGCCGGAGACGGCGAAAAATTCAGTTGAAGGCCGGAAGCTTAACGCGTCGTTGAACGCACGTTGCGAGGACACGCCGGAGTCGCGCGCGTCGCTGGAAAAGTTGCTTGAGCGCGAGCCGCGCAACGCCTCCGTGCTGGCCTGTCTCGGCCTGCTCTATCGCGTCGCAGACCCGCCGCGCTCGCTCAATTATTACGAGCAGGCCGCACGACTCGAACCGAAGAACGTGGGCTACGCCGTCGGCTACGGGGCGGCGCTCGTCCAGTTGAAGAAATTCGCGGAAGCCGCGACCGTCCTTCAGCGCGTCACGCGGGCCGCGCCCGGCAACTACGCGGCGCACGCGAATTTCGCCACCGCGCTCTACGAGCTAAAGCTTTACAAGGACGCCGTCGTCGAATACAAATGGCTTGCTCAGGCGCGGCCCGACCTCGCGGTCGTTTATTATTTCATCGGGAGCGCACATGATCTCCTCGGCGAATACACGGACGCGCTTGCCGCCTACGAAACTTTTCTGGCTCGCGCGGACGCGCGTGCGAATCAATTAGAGATAGACAAGGTTAATTTGCGCCTGCCGAGTTTGCGTAAACAGATCAAGCGGGGCGAAGGAGCGAAGGCTCAGAAGAAGGTTGAGAGATGAATATCAGGCGGGTGAGGCGAATCGCCGGGCGTGCGCCGTTGGGTTTGATGGGCGCGTGCGTGCTCGTCTGCGCCGCGTGTCTGGTGTTCGTGGCGCGAGGGCAACAGGGGCCGGTCACGCATTCCGAAGACACATCGCCTCCGCCGATGAAGTACATCCCGTCGGAAATCCGCGCGCAACTCGACGGCGAGCGCGAACTCAAAGATCGCACGCGCCTGAGTCTCGAACTGGCCGAGCAGCGCCTCGCGCGTGCCGCCGAGGAGACGACCGCCGAACGCTTTGAGCAGGCCGGGAGCGAACTGGGCGTCTATCAGGCCGTCATCGAAGACGCGATCCACTTCCTGCGAAACACCGGCAAGATCAAAAACAAGACGCGCGACCTTTTCAAGCGCATCGAGCTGACGTTGCGCTCGCACATGCCGCGCCTCGAAACCATCCGGCGCAGCACGCCCTCGTCCTACGCGGTTCACGTCAAAGAGACAATGGAATTCGTCCGGCAGTCGCGCACCGATGCGCTCAACTCCTTCTTCGACGACACGGTGCTGCCTGAGCCGTCGGATAAGAATGAAAAGCCCGGTGACGAGCACGCGAAAGGCACGCCGCTCTCCGTCACTGGAAAAGAAAAGAAACCGCAGCAGCGATAAGCGGAAAACAACCTTTGGAATGTCTTACGCGGAATTCCCCGTCCACGCCCTACGCTCAAGAGACTATGAACAGTCAATTAACTAAACGCGCGGCTCTGGCCCTACTCCTTTTCTCCCTCGTCTCTTCCCTTCCCGCGACGACCAGCACGCGAACGCACGCGCAAGGTCGAGAGCACCTGACGCCGGAAGAGATCGAACAAGTCCGCGAAGCGCAGGAGTTGGATCGCCGCACCGCCGTCTTCGTCAAAGCCGCCGAGCGCCGCCTGCTGGCGCTGGCAGACCCCGCGTCGCTCGCCAAACAGTCCGAGAAGGACACGGAGAAGTGGGGCACTGTGAAAGGCACGCGCACGCAGTTGCTGGGTGATCTCTCGAAGATTCTGGAAGAAGCCGTCACGAACATAGACGACGCCGCGCAACGCAACCCGAAAAGTCCTCTCCTGCAAAAATCCCTGCGTAAGCTCAGCGAAGCCGTCAACCGCTTCATGCCGCAACTCACGCCCCTGCGCGACGCGGCGCAGGACATCCGCGAGCGCGAGACCGTCGAAGAAGTAATCGAGCGGGCGCGGGAGATTATCGAGGCCGACAAGAATCACCCTGCGGAGGAGAGCAGCGAAGCAGAGAAATCGGGAAAGAAACAACCGGGGAAGAAACATTAGAGACAAGTGCGAAAGTAGAAAGGCGAAAGGCGAAGGGAGAGGTGTTTACTTCACTTTACGCCTTTCGTCTTTCTACTTTCGCCTTCTCTTTGAACCGTCGTCTTGCTTTTAGCGTAGAATGAGAGGCGCGCAGGGGCGAAGGGAATCATTCGAGAAAGAATATGGACAACAGATATTATCCGGGCGTTGAAGTTGATGTGCCGCAGTTGACGGCGGAGCTACGCAGGCTCTTCGACGCGGACGAAGCTTTCCAGGTTCAGAGCATGCAGGTCTCCGCGACCTCCGTCCTACAGGCGCGCAAGTCGAGCATGCTGCGCGACCTGACGGGACTCTCCTCTGCGCTCACTATCAAGATCACGCCGGAGCACGGCGGCACGCGCGTCGAGATGGGCATGCAAAAGTGGTTCGACAAGGCCGCCGTCGCCGCCGTCGCCTACGTCATGTTCCCCCCGCTGCTCGCGCTGCCCGCGCTCGGCGCTTACTGGCAGCACAAGCTCACCGAAGACACTTGGAAGATTGTCGAGGCACACATCGCGCGCAAAGCTGGAGGCTACGTGCCCCCGCTGCCCGGACGTTGCGGTACGTGCGGCGCGGTTGTGTCCGGCGGCTCGACTTTCTGCGCTACCTGCGGCGCGGATTTGAGCGTCGGGCGCGCCTGCCCTTCATGCGGCGTGGCGCAGAGAGACTCTTCCGCACGCTTCTGCAATCGCTGCGGCAAGCCCCTCACGACCTGAGTCGCACACACGCACGGCGGCGCGACACGTCGAACCGGCAGGCTGTCCGGCTCGGCGGCTGACGGTTTCACGCACGACGGAACTGCGTCGTCCAGGATGAAAGAATTTGTCTGATTAGCCCTGGCTGAAGACGTGCGGGCCGACGCTCGCTTCGCGCTCGCCGACGCCTAACTCCGTGGCGCAGTCGCGGCAGAGCCAGATGATGACGTGCGCCGCGTCAGCCCAGAAAAAGGCTGTGACATTGCTCGCGATTCTCATGGCCGCGTTGGTGCGTAGCCGTTGCAGGTGTTTGATGTAGGTATCGCCCTGAAAGTATTCTCCCGCCGCGCCCCGTGTCCGGTGAATGCACTCGCGCTCTCTAAACGACTGCTCGCTCATTAATTCTTCGCCTCAATGTTCCTGGAGTTTTCAAGGTGTCCGGCTGAGGAGATGCGCCGCCCTCACAAGCGCAAGCGCACTTAAACATATACCCTACTCCTGAATCGTTGCATTGTCATTACAATCCTATTATGTTGGCTCCGCAGACTCCCGACTAGCTAAGACTCCGGCAGGCTCTCGACTCGCGCACGCTCGAGCGAAGCATCCGGCAGTCGAGTTTGATACCGTAGCCTCGCTACGTTCCATCAAGCGTCAATTAACGAAAAGCTCTCGATTAGGAAAGACGGCTGCCCCGCCGCCATCACGTCTTCGGATAATTTATCCCGCTCGATGCGCGGAGGAATTGATTAACAATGGGTGATACGCCGGCATCTGATTTAACCATCCTGGTAGTCGAGGATTATGAAGACACGAGTTTCGCGATGCGTCTGGCGCTGGAGGATCAGGGCTACCGCATTCTTGAAGCCGCCAACGGCGAGCAGGCGGTCGAGATCGCCGCACGCGAGCGTCCCAAAATCATCCTGATGGATTTGAGCCTCCCCGTCCTCGACGGCTTCGCCGCCACCGAGCGCATCCGCGCCAACCCGGAGTTGAGCGACACGGTGATCGTCGCCGTCACGGCGCATCTCGATCAGGATTACCGCGCACGCGCGCTCGCCGCCGGCTGCGACGCCTACGTCACCAAGCCGATTGACTTCGACTGGCTCAACGGACTGCTCGGCTCTCTCATCTCCTAACCACTACCCCGGCAAACAGCACTTATCCAGCCACATGCGCCTTTTCTGCGCGCTTTTCGCCTGGCCGTTGTCTCCGGCCCGGATTGAGCGCCCGAAAATAATTTTTGTTTCATGCGTGAAATACTGTTCCATTCCCGCGCGAGTCGTGCTATAGTGCCTCCCGTCTGGAAGCGCCTGTGCTCTCTAACAGTTGAGAGTCATCAATCAAAGTCGGCAGTTAAGCTGCTCTTCGTGACGAACGCCGGTTCCGGCTGAGGAGGGAAAGAGAAAATTTATGAGTGAAACGACAAAACCGAGAATCAATCCTTTGAGCCGCCGTCCGAGGCAGCAGCGTCTGGTGGTGGCGGTGCGCGGCGGGGCGGGTACGGGCAAAAGCCAGTTCCTGCGTAGCATGGCCGACGCCGGTGTGGGCCGTCTCTGCATCTTTGATGTCGAACGCAAGACGCGCCTGTTGAGGGGCGTCGGCACGCATTTCGACGGCCTCGAAGTCGAGCGTCCGGACGAGTTGCCGGAGTTCATAGACTGGGCGCTCTCCGGCGAGGGGCGCGAGCAGAACTACGGCTGCTTCGGGCTGGATTCGTGGGCGGCCTACTTCGGCGCGAAGCACAGCGAGACGATTGCGGCGGTGCGCGAGCGCACGAATGACCCTCTGGCGCAGCCTTCGGCTGAGGAGTTGGCCGCCGACCAGATGGTCTTGCAGGGCGTCCTGCGCCGCCTCTGCATGGAGAGCGGCAAGTCGGTCGTGATCGTGGATCAGATTGCCGCGAAGGGTAAAGAGTCGAAAGAGGACAACGAGGTCGGGCGCGTGCTGCCGATGACGGCGAGCGGACTCGAATACTTCGTGGACGTGATGGTCGAAGTCTCTTTGCAGGAGCGCGATGGCGAGATTACGCGCGTCTTTCAGGTCGTCAAGTCGAACAGCCCCGCCTTCGAGGTCGGCTTCGAGATGACCGGCAACGTGACGTTCAAAGACTTTCTCGAACACATGAAGCGCGAGAGCGGCGACGAATTAGAGCGCACGGCGGCGAAGATGACGCCTGTCGTCGAGACGCTCGAAGAGAAGGCTTCCCCGCTAACGCTCGTCGCGCCGCAGATAACGATTCAGGAACTCGTCGCGAAGGCCGAGCGCCTCGGCTTCAAGCAGGCCGATGTCGTCACCGGCGCGAAGGTCTATCACAACCAGCCCAACATCTACCGCCTGACGCCGGAGCAGATCACAGACCTCGACCGTCGCATGACCACGCGCGCCGAGCGGATGAAGATGGCGCAGGGCGGAACCGGCGACGCGGCCAAAGCTCCCGCCAACGACGCGACGCCGAAGACTCAAGCCGCAAGAAACCTCAAGCGCGCGTAGAGAGACACACACGCGCCGCGTGATACGACTCAAAAGCAGAGAGGCCGGCAATCACTTGCCGGCCTCTCTGCTTTTCCGCAAATTTCTACCCGCGAAAGCCAAACGCAATTCCCTCTCGGCGTCTGTCCCCGACCTTTTCCAGTCCGGCGTGCGCGCCGGCTTCCGGCCCTCGCCGGTTGACATACACGCCCCGCTTGTCTTAGAAGCAGTTTATCTCATCAACACACATTCCGCTCTGACGGGAGCGAACGTTGTGACAAGGAGCGAGCGATGACCTACGTGGTGACAGAAGATTGCGTGGACTGCAAATACACGGACTGCGCGGCGGTCTGCCCCGTCGAAGCCTTTCACGAGTTGCCCGACCGTCTCTACATCAACGCAGAGACCTGCATAGACTGTGACGCCTGCGTGCCCGAATGCCCCGTCGAGGCCATCTACTCGGACACGACCGTCCCCGAACATCTCCAGCACTGGACGGACATCAACATCGAAGAGGCTCCGAAATATCCCATCATCAGCGCCAAGATTCCCGCGCTCTTCGGCCCCACCTGCAAAGGCAAACCGGAATAAACCGTAGGGATGAAGGCGGAGGGATGAGGGATGAATAAAAGACAGAAGCTCTGCTCTTCATTCATCCCTCATCCCTCCGCCTTCATCCCTTGATTAGTCGAAGACGTGATGGAGTGCGTCAACAGTCCAGTCGGCGAGGCTGTGTGTGACGACATCCGCGCCGGCTTCGCGCAGGGCTTGTTCGCCGACGGTGTTGGTGACGGCGAGCGAGCGCATGCCGGCGGCGAGGGCGGCGCGGACGCCGGGCGGAGCGTCTTCGATAACCAGACATTCCTCCGGGCGGAGCGGGAGCACCTGCGCCTCGCCCCGCTTCACGTTGAGGAGTTCGAGGGCGCGTGTGTAGCAGAAGGGATCGGGCTTGTGCGCGTCTACGTCTTCGGCGCTGATAAGGACGCCGAAGTAACCGGCGAGGCCCGCGCGTGCGAGCGCGTAGTCAATCTCCGTGCGCCGCGCCATGCTGACCAGCCCCAGCGGGTACTTGCGCGCGAGCGCCTTGATGAACGTGACGATGCCGGGGAAGAGCGGCAACTCGTCCTTCATCAACTCGCGATGCTTCGCCGTCTTACCTTCGATGACGCGCTGCAACTGCTCGTCCGTCAACTCGACACCTGCGCGCACGAACGCGGCGCGCACGAACGCCACGTCATCCATGCCGAGCGCGCTGTAGTAATCCTGCTCCGTCAGCGTCACGCCTTCCGAACGCAGGACTTCCTGGTAAGCCTTCATCTGCAAAGGCTCATCGTCGAGGATGACCCCGTTAAAGTCGAAGAGAATAGCTTGAATCATGAAGCCCGCTTGTCCAATGAATGTTGAATTGGGTGTAACGCCGGCATTGTAAGTCGTGTGTGTGTCGCGGGCAAACTGTGCCTACTATCTACTGCCTTCCGCCTTCTGCTCTCGCAGCCGCGCGTTCTGCTCGGCGAAGAGAAGCGGGAGGCGTTCGCTCTCTAACACGTCGAGACGGCGGAGGACTTCGGCGAGGGCGAGTTCGTTCTTGAGGTTGACCTGATAGTCGAGGTCTGCGCGCAGGCGGTCTTTCTCCTCCTGACGGTTCTGCGACATCATAATGATCGGGGCCTGCACGCCCGCGATAAAGCCGAGCACGAGGCCGAGCAACTGGTATGGGTATTCGTCAAACGGCTTCGGTTGAACCCAGGTATTGACGTAAACCCAGATGAAGAGGAGCAGCCAGAGCAGCGCGATGAATTTCCAACTGCCGCCGAACGTGGCGAGCGTGTCGGAGAGGCGGTCGGTGATGGTGAGTCGCCTCTTGCTCTCGTCGTTGAGGTTGCGCGAGACGCGGTGGCGCAGCAATTCGTCCGTGCGCCTCAGACGCTCGGTGATGGCTCCCATCATCTTGAGCGACACGTCCGGGTGTTGGCGCAGGAAGTCGAGGAACTGTTCGCGAGAGAGGGCGGCGAAGCGCGCGTCTTTGACGACGGTCGCGCTGGCTACACGCGGCTTGCCGTCGAGCAGGCACATCTCGCCGAAGAAGTCGCCGCGCGACAACTCGGCGAGGGTCACCTCGTCGCCGTCTGCGTCGCGGAGGTGGATGCGGACGCGCCCGCCTTCGATCAAATACATCGCGTCGCCCACGTCGCCGGAGCTGAAGATTATGCTGCCTGCTGGCATGTGCTGCACTTCGAGCAATTCGCGCAGTGTGCGCGCCGCCCCGTCATCGAGCGACGCAAACAGTGGGACGGAGCGCAGTGCTTCGAGTGTCATCAACGGGGGCACAGTCGCCGGCATAAGCGTTTCACCTCACATGAAGGGATTGGTGGATTGATTCGTCGAATCAATCCGGCGGCGGGATTTTATAACAGTTCAGAATCGAGTTGTGGAGTTTGTTGTCTCAAAAGCGAAAGCCGACGCGCTCATTGGGGAGCGCGTCGGCTGATGATGTTAAGAACTCTTCGACACGGCGGAAAGCAGCCAGGCTTTGTATTCCTTTAACCTCTCCCCTTTTTACCTTTCCCGGCAACCTTTCGTCATACTTCCTTGTACTCTGAATCCACGTCCTCGTCGGCGAAAGCGACGCGATAGTTCAGCGACTGCTTCTGCTTGGTGATAAGCAGGTCGTCCTTGGTCTTCAACAAATCCGCGCGGTTATAGACCGACAGCTCGAAGTTGTAGCCGTGCGTGATGGCGTCCTTCGGGCAGGCCTCGACGCAGAAGCCGCAGAAGATGCAGCGCCCGTAATCTATGTTGTAGACGGAAGCGTACCGCTCGTCCACGCCTGTACGCTCGGTCGGCGCACGTGGGTCGTCCGCCGCGACGATGTAGATGCAGTCCGAAGGGCACGCCGCCGCGCACAGGTAGCAGGCGACGCACTTCTCGCGCCCCAACTCGTCTACGTGCAAAAGGTGCATCCCACGATAGCGCGGCTGAACCGTGACAGGCTCCTCCGGGTACTGCACCGTCCACTTTTGCTGCGGAATTTTCGCGAAGGTGACGCTCATCCCCTTGATGATCGCCTTCGTTGACTCGATTACGTCGCCGATGATTGACATAAGACCTCGTGAATAGTGAATGGTAAATGGTAAATGGAATTTGCTTTAATCCATTTACCATTCACTATTCACCATTAACCAATTCAAGGCGGCTGAAGAAGTACGCGATTTCAAGCGCGGCGTTCTCTTCCGAGTCCGAGCCGTGGACGGCGTTTTCGCCGATGGAGTTGGCGAACTCTTTGCGAATCGTGCCCGCGTCGGCCTTCGACGGGTCGGTCGCGCCCATCAGATCGCGCCAAGCCTTGACCGCGCCGCCCTCCTTCTCCAAAGCCAGCACGACGCACGGCCCCGAAGACATGAACGTCGTCAGCTCGCCGAAGAAAGGCCGCTCGCGGTGGACGGCGTAGAACCCCTGCGCTTCTGCGAGCGTCATGTGGATGAGCTTCATCCCGCGAATTTTGAACCCGCCGTCAATGATGCGACTGATGACGCCGCCCGTCTTCCCGCCACGCACGGCGTCGGGCTTGATGATTCCGAAAGTGAGATTACCTGTCTGTTCCGTCATTGTTCTCCTCGCCGATTTATTCAAGGATTAATCCGGGTTTCTGCTTCTTCCCTTTTCTGTGAGGCTTGTCCTTAATAGTAATTCCGTGTTTACATCCTTCTTGCTCACCCTGAACTTCCAAAACGAAATCTAAAGACATTTTGCCATACGTTGAATTGACAACTATGAATCTCTCCACTCGAGAAGGGCAAAATCCGGGTGCACTGACTTTGATTCTGTAGATTCCCAATGGAAGTTCAATCTTATAAATGCCTTCATCATTGGTTGTCGCTTCGTAAGCTCCTCCTACAGTATCACTAGCAACTATTCTCATCCCATTAACTATTACAGCGCCGTTAATGTCGTAAACTGCGCCCGTCAATATCATCATCGGCTTGTCGGTCTTAATCGAAGTACTACTTTGAGCAAACGCACCGGCATTCAGAAGCAATACGATCAGAAGAGTAAGCAGAAACCGTTTCATACTTTTAGGTAAAGTTTACGCCATTGCGCTTGCGCCGAGCGCGACCTTCATCGCCTGACCGATGTCGGCGGGCGAGTGGACAACGCGGATGCCGGCCTCTTCGAGGGCGCGCATCTTTTCAGCCGCAGTGCCTTTGCCGCCCGCGATGATTGCGCCGGCGTGTCCCATGCGTCTGCCGGGAGGCGCGGTCTGTCCGGCGATGAAGGCCACGATGGGTTTCGTCACGTTGTCTTTGGCGAACGCCGCCGCTTCCTCTTCCGCCGAGCCGCCGATTTCGCCGATCATCACGATGCCTTCCGTGTCGGGGTCGTCCTGAAAGAGCGCGAGTGCGTTCAAGTGCGTCGTGCCGATGATGGGGTCGCCGCCGATGCCGATGGCGGTTGACTGTCCGAGTCCGAGCGCGGTCAACTGCCCGACCGCTTCATACGTCAACGTCCCTGAGCGCGAGACGACGCCGACTCTGCCTTCTTTGTGAATGTGTCCGGGCATGATGCCGATCTTGCACTTGCCGGGCGAGATGACGCCGGGACAGTTCGGCCCGATGAGACGTGTCTGCCTGCCCGCGAGATACTCCCTGACCTTGACCATGTCGAGCACAGGAATGCCTTCCGTGATGCAGACGACGAGCGGCAGTCCTGCGTCCGCCGCTTCCATGATGGCGTCGGCGGCGAAGGCGGGCGGCACGTAGATGACGGAGGCGTTCGCGCCCGCCTCGCGCACGGCGTCCGAGACGGTGTTGAAGACGGGAATGCCTTCGTGCGTCGTCCCACCCTTGCCCGGCGTCACGCCGCCGACGACCTGCGTGCCGTACTCAACCATCTGCTTCGTGTGAAAAGTTCCCTCTTTGCCGGTGATGCCC
>JAIVJG010000267.1 GCA_020200155.1 Acidobacteriota bacterium
CACAAAAGCGTTGACGAGCGACGAGTGACGAGCGAAAAAAATTATCTCGCCACCGGCTTTTGTCCGTCGCCCGCCACTCGTCACCGCTTTCGTCTTTCTGGTATGATATGCCGGTCTAACGTTCCTGTTCGGACTGGTTTCCCTGACCTGTTACAAGTAGCAAACACAAGAAGTAAGAACTTATGATGTCCCAAGATAATCGCCTGCTGCCGCTCTCGTCCGAAAGCCTTGATCGCCCTCTGCGCGACTTGACGCAACCGATTGTCCCGGTCGCCGCTCAGATCAGCGAGCCGGCGCACCTGCGCGAGTACCTCGCCGTGGTGGTCAAGCGCAAGTGGCTGATCCTCAGCCTGATGATCGTCATCACGTCGCTCGTCGCGATTCAGATGTACCGCATGCCGTCGCAATACCAGGCTGAGACGACCATTCAGATCGAGCAAAAGAGCAAGAGCGTGCTGTCAACCGGACGCGGCGGCGACCTTGTTTTGAAGGGCGGGAACGACGCCAATTACTGGAACACACAACTCAAACTTCTTGAGACCGAACAACTCGCGCGGCAGGTCGTGATGCGGCTCGACCTCCAGAACAATCCGGCCTTCCTCGGCGGGCAGCGCGGCACCGGCCTGCTCACTTCTCTGCGCCGCGTCGTGTCGCGCCAGCAGCCGACCCCGACGCCACAGGACGCGGGCGTCCCCGTCGCCAACGACGCCGGCCTAACCGCCGACACGCTGACGCCCGATCAACTTCAGCGCCTCGAGCCTTACGAGGACACGCTGCGCGAGTACCTGCTCATCGAGCCGGTCGAGCACACTAATCTCGTCACCATCCGCTTCACGCACACAGACCCGGAGATCGCCCGTAAGGTCACCAACACGCTGGCGGATGTCTTCATCGAAAACGACATCAGGCGCGAGACGACCGGCTCCGACAAGGCGCAGCAAGTACTTGCCGAGCAGATCACCGATTTGCAGTTGCAGATTCAGCGTGACGAAGCATTACGCATCAGCTACAAGCAGAAGAGCGGGCTGCCCCTCGGCGAAAAGGCGGGGCAGGACTTCAACGCCCTGCGCCTGAGCACATACAGTTCGCAGTTGCAACAGGCTGAGGCTGACCGCAAGAGTGCTGAGGCGGCGTATAAAGCGGCCCTGCGTTCCAGCACCGACATGATGTCGGTCCCCGAAGTACAGGACAGCGCGGCGGTCAAGCGAATGCGCGAAAAGATTGAGAGCCTTCAAACTACTCGCGCCGCGTTGCTCGTGAATTACACCCCTGAATGGCCCGATGTGGTGAAGATTGACAAGCAGATTGACCAACTCGAAACGGAGATGAAAAAGACTCCGCGTGAAATCGTCACGAGGCTCAAGAATAGCTACGAAGCCCTCATGCAGAAAGAGGCGGGGCTGCGCGCCTCTTATGACGCAGAGCGCGCGAAAGCCAACGGCCTGAGCGTGGCTGAAATCGGCCTCGGCGACATGACGCAACGCCTTGAGACCAATCGCCAGCTCCTCAACACGTACCAGCAGCGGATGAAGGAATTGCAGGTCACGAACACCGACCGCGGGCAGAACGTCACGCAGGTCGAAGAGGCGCGCCTGCCGCGTGCGCCCATCGGGCCGCCCCGGGCGCGCAACATCCTGATCGCGCTGCTGCTTTCACTCGGCGCAGGCATTGGCCTCGCCTTCCTGCTCGACTATCTCGACGACACCTTGAAGTCCATCGAGGACGTGGATCGTCACCTGCACCTGCCGACGCTGGCCTTGATCCCTGCCCCGCGCGTCGAACGCACGCTGCTCGGCAGGGGTCGCGGCACGCATTTGCCGGATGCCGGCGACGGCAGTACGGCTCTCGCGCTGATAGACGACGCGCGCTCGCCCGTGGCCGAGGCTTACCGCCACCTGCGTACCTCGCTCTTGCTCTCCAGCGCGGGCCAGCCGCCGAAGACCGTACTCGTCACGTCGAGCCAGCCGTCGGAGGGCAAGACGACGACCGCCGTCAACATCGCCATGATGCTGGCGCAGACCGGCGCGGAAGTCCTCCTGCTCGACTGCGACCTGCGACGCCCGCGCATCCACACGCACTTCGGACTGGCGAACACGCGCGGCGTCACTAACTATCTCTCCGGCGAATCCAACGTCAGCGAACTCATCCAGACGCACGAGCGGCTGCCGAACCTGAAGGTCGTCACGTCAGGGCCGATTCCGCCCAACTCCGCAGAGCTGCTCGGCTCCGACGAGATGCGTAAGCTGCTCTACGTGCTCTCGGAAAACTTCACGCACATCATCATTGACTCGCCGCCCGCGATCTCGTTCACGGACGCCTCGATCCTCTCGACGATGGTGGACGGCGTGATGCTCGTCGTGCACGGTGGCCGCTCGTCGCGCGCCGTCGTGCGCCGCGCCAAGCAACAGTTGCAGGACGTGGGCGCGCACATCTTCGGCATCGTCCTCAACAACGTCAAGCTCGAATCGAACGATTACTACTATTACTCGAACTACTATTCGAGCTACTACGCCGAAGACGAGAACGCGCCCGAAGGGGCCGAGACCGTCGGCGCGGGCGACAGGCGATAAAAGCAAGGGTGACGGACGAGGGCGGAGGGATGAAGGCGTGGCTGTTAAGGCCTTTGCCGTCGTCCTTCCGCCTTCCTGCTTGGAAGTCGCGGGCGACGAAGTCGTCACCACGCCCTTCACCTTCTTCGCCACCGCCAGCGCGATCACACGTCTCGGCGCAGTGCCACGCTTCGTGGACATCGAAGCCCGCACGTATAACCTCGACGCCGCCCGGCTCGCCGACGCCATCACGCCGCGCACGCGCGCCATCCTGCCCGTCCACCTCTACGGCCAGTGCGCCGAGATGAGTTCGCTCATGGACGTGGCCGCGCGACACGGCCTGCCCGTCATCGAGGACGCGGCGCAGGCCATAGGCGCACAGGACGGCGGGCGTCAGGCCGGTTCGATGGGAGCTATCGGCTGCTTCAGTTTTTACCCGACGAAAAATCTGGGCGCGGCGGGCGACGCCGGGATGCTCACGACAAACGACGAACGGTTGGCCGAGCGACTGCGCCGCCTGCGCGTACACGGCGGCGAGACCGAGTATCACCATCGCGAGGTCGGCATCAACAGTCGCCTCGACACGCTGCAAGCCGCTGTCCTGCGCGTCAAACTCCCGCACCTCGACAGTTGGTCACAGGCGCGTCGCGAACGTGCCGCGACTTACGACCGTCTGTTCAGGCAGGCCAACTTGAACGGCGAAGTGACCACGCCCTTCGTGCGCCCCGGCGCACTGCACATCTTTCACCAGTACGTCGTCCGCGTGCCCGCCGCGCGGCGCGACCCGCTCATCTCTCATCTCAAGCAGCACGGTGTCGGCACGAAGATTTACTATCCCGTCCCGCTCCACCTACAGGAGTGTTTCAAGTATCTCGGCCACGCCGAAGGCGACTTTCCCGAAGCCGAACGCGCCACGCGCGAAACGCTCGCGCTGCCGGTTTATCCCGAACTCACGGCGGAGCAGCAGTCTTACGTCGTCGAAACGATTGCGCGATATTTCGGATAGCACGCTGACTTGGGGTATTATCCAAACTCAGTTCAGACAATCGGTAGTTGGGCGCTCAATCCCGGAACGGCCTCGCAAGTTCACTTCATTAGCCGGTGCGGTAAGTAAACACCGTCGCTTCACCCCTTGAAGAAAGGAAACAACCGTGAGATTAACTATCAGGAAACAGGTCGTCGCGCTTTTAGCCAGTCTGGTCTTGATTGTGCTTGCAACCAACAACGCTTCAACAGCGTCGCTTGCATTACCGAATCCAGTGCTCGTGCTGATAGGGCAGGAGCCTTTCCAGACGGGCGGCAAGCAGTGGATACGATACAGGTACGCGGTCGAAAACTTCGAGGCTTACCCGAACGAGCTTTTTGCCGCCGCGCCGGAACTGCCGCCCTGCGGAAAGAACACGAAAGCCGCGCGCACGTGGGTTGACCTCTATGACCAGCGCGGAAAGCGGCTCAACGGATTTTGCGCGCTTGGCCGCCACAACGATCTCAACCAGATATGGTTCGCGATGGAGAGCGATGTTGTTCCGCCAAGCTGGATTTACGTTGAGATGACCGACCGGAAGACAAACACCAAGTACAAGTCGAATCTGACTGAGACTACTCCGTAGAGTTGCCGCGTTTTAATACTCATCCTCAGCGTTTACATCATCTGTCTGCTGACGGTCGGTTTCAGGAGCGTTTAATCTCCAGCATCCTCCTGCCGCTGGCGTTCGGCTTCCCCGTGGCTTTCCATCACCATAGCTGGAGCGTCTGGCTGATCTTCGACCATCTTGTCGAAACACTGCCGAAGCACATGAGATAAACTTACACTGAAGCCGCGTCCGGCCCGCGCGCTTATGCTATACTCCGCCCACATTTTTGCCGGAAGCCGGCGCGACGGCGACGAAAACAACTGCTCCCGCTTCGCACATGAACCCAACACCGACGAGCACAGTTGACGCTCTCACGGGAACCGTCAAGGGGCCGGGCGAACTCCCGCACGAGTACCTTTTCATCACCGCCGACAACCGGCGTGCGCGCATCGGCGAGTTCGTCTATTACCTCGCGCACGACGGCACGGAAGAGCGCCGCATCATCGGCAACATCACGCAACGCCGACTCGTGCGTAACCTGCCCGACGCCTTTCTGTCCGACCCTGAAACTCCGCCGTCAATCGTCTCGGCGCTGATCGGCCTCGACGGCGACGGCTGCGAACTCTACGAGATTACGGTCGAGACTATCGGCTACTTCAGCCGTCGCCTCGGCGACTTCGTCAACCCTCGCATCCCTCCGCAGCCGGGCGACGGCGTGTTCCTCGCCTCGTCGGAAACACTCTCGGATGTGCTCTCCGCGCGGCACGCGGGCGAGGTCGGCTCGGCGCACGTCGGGAGTTTGCTGACGCGCGAGGCAGGCGAGGTTCCCGTCGTGCTCTCGATCAAGGATGTCGTCTCGACGCACCTCGCGATTCTCGCCTCGACGGGTTCGGGAAAATCCTACACGGCGGGCGTGCTCGTGGAAGAGTTGATGATGCCGTACAACCGCGCGTCCGTGCTCATCGTTGACCCGCACGGCGAGTACGACACGCTGCGCTCGATTGAAGACGACACGCGCTTTCACGACAAGCAGGACGGCTACGCGCCCGAAGTCAGAATCTTCACGCACGACCGCGTCAAGGTGCGCTTCTCTTCGCTCACGGAAGCCGATATCAAGTACCTTTTGCCCGAAGGCACTTCCGACAAGATGCTCCACTATCTCTCGCAAGCTTACCGCAAGCTGACGGCGAGCGAGCGCGGCGAGCGCGGACTGTGGGGCTATCACGATTTGCGCGACGCCGTCACCTCGGAGAAGTACGGAGAGGATGACGGGCGCGGCTCAAGCGGCAACGTCGGCTCGATTGACGCGCTTCTGTGGCGCATGGATTCGCGCTTCGATAAGCCCGGCTCCATTTTTTCCGACAGCGAACACATTCCCTTGAGCGATCTCTTCAAGCCGGGACGCTGCACCGTCCTGCAACTCTCGGACATCGAGCAGAACGAGCAGCAGGTCGTCGTCGCCACGCTCCTGCGCCGCGTCAACAAGGCGCGCATGGCGACGGTGCGCGAAGAAGCCGAGCCGCACAGCGACAGTTTTCTTCCCTACCCCGTCTTCACACTGCTCGAAGAGGCGCACCGCTTCGCGCCCGCCGGGCAGACGGTCGTCTCCACCAACGTCCTCAAGCAGATACTCTCCGAGGGGCGCAAGTTCGGCGTCGGCATCGGCCTCATCACGCAGCGACCGGGGAAGCTCGACCAAGATGTGCTCTCGCAGTGCATGACGCAAATCATCATGCGTATCGTCAACCCGATAGATCAGGACACGGTCGCCAAGTCGGTCGAAGGCGCGGGTCGCCAACTGCTCGCCGAACTGCCCGCGCTGACGAAAGGCCAGGCGGTCATCAGCGGCGTCGGCGTCAACACGCCCGTCATGTGCCGCGTCCGCGAGCGCATCACCAAACACGGCGGCGAGACCTTCGATGCGCCGCAGGAGTGGGCCAGATGGCACACGAAAGAAGAGCGCCAGCATCGCGAACAGGACGATGCCGTGCTCGCGAGTCCGAAGCCGGAGAAGAAGGTCGAGAAGATTCGCGGCTTCCAGATTTAACGAACGCGCGCGAGGCCATCCCGGCGGCGCTGCCTTTCGGCCTCGCCTGAACAGGCAGAGTCAGTTCTTTAACCTCAACATTCAACCCTTCCCTCGCGCGGCACGAACGTAGTGACGATAGTTTGCCGTTAGCTATCAGGCATCGGATCAGTACCGCACCCGACGAGAGGCGAACCATCATTGCCCGGAGGACGTGAAATGAGAAAACACGAAGTCAGGAAGTATCTCTTCGGCGTCGCGCTGGCGCTGGCGCTCGTGCCCTGTCCGCGCGCGGCGTGGGCACAGGCGCGTCCCTGCACTTTCGAGGGGCCGCCGCTGGATCAGGCAAGATGCCTGCTGCGGCCCGTCGCCAAGTTCGGCGAAGTCGGCACGCAGCGTCCTGCTCTGCCCGCCCCGCTTGAGAGC
>JAIVJG010000024.1 GCA_020200155.1 Acidobacteriota bacterium
TCCACATGGAAGCTCTCGTTGACGACGAAATCGAATTGCCTGAAAGACTCCCCGGCCCCGTGAAGTATGAAGAAGTTAAGCGCCAGTACAAGTCTCGCCGGAAAGCAAAGCGTTGAAGTGCATGAGTAAACTCGTCATCCTGTCGCAGTGCGCCCTGCTGTTGTTTGCGGCAGTTGCTTTGAGTTCGTGCCAGCAGCAGGCAGACGGCAGCGCGCCTGTCTCAGCCGCGCCGGAAGGGTCTCGGAATGAGACGGAGGCTAAACCATCGCCCGCCACGCGCGACGAACTGACGACGGAGCAGGAAGCGGCGAATCGTCTGCCGCTCAAGCTGCCGCTCGTCAATCCGAAAATCGTCGTGACGAAATCGGCGCGGCGGTTGGTGCTGTACTCGAATGGCGGGGCGGTGCGGACGTACAAGGTCGCGCTCGGTTTCAACCAGAAGGACGACAAGGTCAAGCAGGACGACGGTGCGACGCCCGAAGGAAACTTCTACGTCTGCGTGAGGAATGAGAACAGCCGTTTCTACCGCTCGCTCGGCCTGAGCTATCCGAACACGGAAGACGCAGCGCGCGGCCTGCGCGATAAGTTAATCACACGGGCGCAGTATGAACGAATCGTCTCGGCGATTGAGGCAAAGCAGCGCCCGCCGTGGGACACGCCGCTCGGCGGCGAAATCTTCATCCACGGCGGCGGCTCGCAAAACGACTGGACTTCCGGTTGCATCGCCCTCGAAAACGAGCAGATGAAGGAACTCTTCGACGCCGTGCCGAAGGGCACGCCCGTCGTCGTCGAGCCGTAAGCGCATCATTCAAAATCCACAGGGATATTTTGCAGGCGGATTCATACAGGCAGTAGTTCTCAAGCTGATATGTCATCGAAAAAAAAGCACGCGTCGCCGTCGTTCGTCTCCCTTTTCTTACTCTTCACCCTTCTTCCCGGCGCAACCCCGGCGCACTCGCAAAGCACGGAGCAGCAGCAGCGCGAGCGGAGGGCTACTCCTTCGCGCGTCGCTCCCGCGCCGACGCCCGCGCCCTCCTCGATTGCTTCGCCGACTCCGCTTCAGACGCCGACGCCCCTCCCTACGGCGACGCCGCCTGCGCGCAACACCGCCGCGCCGCGAACGCTCGAAGAACTCCGCGCGCGTATACAGGAAATCACGGGGCGGCCAGAGTTCGCGCCCGCGCGAGTGGCCGTCAAGGTCGCTTCGCTCGACACGGGGCGCGTGCTGTACGAGGACGGCGCGGGGAAGTGGATGCAGCCCGCCTCGAACATGAAGCTCTACACCGTCGCCGCCGCGCTCGACCGCTTCGGGCCGGACTATCGCTTCGTCACCTCTGTCTACGCGCCCGCGCGCCCCGACCGCGCGGGCACGATTCGCGGCGACCTGACCGTCTACGGGCGCGGCGACCCGACCTTCGCCACGCGCTTCAACCCGGACACGCCCGGCGATTACTACCGTGGCATAGACGAACTGGCGGCGCGCGTCGCGGCGACGGGCGTGCGCCGCGTCGAAGGCGATCTGGTCGGCGACGAGAGTTATTTCGACGCCTCGCCGTTCGGCCCCGGCTGGGAGTGGGACGATCTGCAATGGTGGTACGGCGCGGAGGCGAGCGCGCTGACGGTCAACGACAATTCCGTTGACCTCTCCGTCAAGCCGGGCGCACGCGCAGGCGAGCCTTGCCGCATCCAAATCGGCCCGGCCACGCCGCTCGTCACCATCGTTGACCGCACGACCACGACGCCCGCCGGAACCGTGCGCGAATTGACCGTGCATCGCCCGCTCGGCCAGAACGTCATCGAAATTTCGGGAGGCTTGCCGGTTGACGACCGTGGCTATACGGCCAGCCTCGCCGTCTCACGACCGGCCATGCTCTTCGCGTCCATGCTGCGCGCCTCGCTCGAAAGACAGGGCGTGGTCTTCACAGGCCGGACGCGGACGATTGATGCGCGCGAGCGTGTCGCGACGCCCCTGCAAGTCTCCTCGCTCGTCGAGATCGCCGTCCGGCAGTCGCCGCCTTTGAGCGTCATCGCGGCGCAGACCCTCAAGCCCAGCCAGAATCTCTACGCCGAACTCCTCTTGCGTGCGCTCGGCAAGGCCGCTGTGGATTCGAGGAAGCCGACGGACGAGGCGGGCATCGAGGCCGTCAAAGCATTCCTGCGCGGCGCGGGCGTTGACGCAGGCAAGGTGCTGATGCTCGACGGGTCTGGACTCTCCCGCGCCAACCTCGTCACGGCGGAGACGACCCTGCAACTGCTCATCTACATGAATCGCCATCGCTACGGCGTCGCGTTCCGCGAGGCGTTGCCCATCGCGGGAGTGGACGGCACGCTGCGTAACCGCATGAAGGGCACGGCGGCGCAAAACAACGTGCGCGCCAAGACGGGCACGCTCGGCACAGCCACGTCGCTCTCCGGCTACGTCTTTACGGCGGCTGGCGAGCGCCTCGTCTTCTCGCTGATGATTAACAACCCCCCGCGCGACCCCGCCCCGACCGGCGGCTTCACGGATGCCGTCGCCGTCCTGCTCGCTTCGTTCGCGGGGCATTCTTGAAGTTAGGGCAGGCGGGAATGCCTGTCTTACACTGAACACCATGCGCTTCGTTAAGCTTCACGGCTACGGCAACGACTACATCGTCTGCGAGGCGTCGCAACTCGCGTGCGTCGCGCCGCTCGGCGACTTCGTGCGCCGCGTCTGCGACCGGCATTACGGCGCGGGCGCGGACGGCGTCGCCATCGTCGAGCGTCTGGGCGAAACCGGCGACACGCGCGAAGCGGATTTCTCCCTCCGCATCATCAACCCGGACGGGAGCGAAGCTGCGATGTCCGGCAACGGCTCGCGCTGCGCCGCCGCCTACATTCATTATCAGGGGCTGTGGCCGGAAGCAGAACTGCGCTTTCGGACGCTCGACGGAATCAAACGCTACCGCTTAACCGAACGCCACGGGCGCGGGGCTTATCGTTTCGAGGCCGAAATCGGCAGACCGCTCTTCGACAGCGCCTCGATACCGATGTTGACAGGCCAATCGCTCACGCAGGTTCGCGCCTACCCGCTCCGGGTGACTGAGAGCGAGACCGTCCCCGTCACCGCCTTGCAGATGTGCAACCCGAACTGCTGCGTCTTCGTGGACGACTTCGACGCCATTGATTGGCGGCGGCTGGGCGCGCTCATCGAGCCGCATGCCTCGTTTCCGCAGAGAACCAACGTCGAATTCATACGCGTGCGCGACCGGCGGACAATCGAGGTGCGCGTCTGGGAGCGAGGCGTCGGAGAGACGCTTTCGTCCGGCACAGGCGCGTGCGCCTCGGCGGTCGCCGCCATCGTTAACGAACGAACGGGCCGACACGTCCGCGTCGAGATGCCCGGCGGCCTGCTCGAAGTCCTCTGGCGCGACGACGGCGAAGTCCTCCTCACCGGCACGGCGGAAGTCGTCTACGCCGGAGAGTGGCTGAGGGAAGGGATGAGGGCGGAGGGATGAGGGATGAAAGCGTTGCTCTCAGGGCATCGCTCTCTTCCGCTCACTTCTTC
Organism: Acidobacteriota bacterium; assembly: GCA_020200155.1. Classification (GTDB taxonomy): domain Bacteria; phylum Acidobacteriota; class Blastocatellia; order Pyrinomonadales; family Pyrinomonadaceae; genus JAIVJG01. Next base: position 3,527 of record JAIVJG010000024.1, read on the forward strand.
TTCCCTCCGCCCTCACGTCTCCTTCCTTTGACAGCCCGTAAGCTCTTGTGTTAGTCTCTCTTACGTTAACAAGCGGGCATCATGTTCGCTTGTTTTTCTTTTTCAGGACGCTCTTTCAGCGCTCAGCATCAAGGATGCGAAAGCCCCCACTCCGGCTGACGAATGTCGAACTCCTAGAGCCGTGAGGACGAGCAAGGGTCCGAAGTTATGACCACACTCGCGCGACGCTGAAAGACTTAGACATCGGGAGGAGAACCGAAGAATGACAAAACCCCTACCCCTACTGGGAGGGAGCGCGATTGCCGTCGTGCTTCTTTTAGTTTCTTTGACATTTACCGCTCGAACTTCCGTCGCCGAACCCCTCGCGTTCGCTTCGCGGAATCCACAGGCACAACAGAAAATCAACGTTCCAAATGTCGCTCCCGTCGAGGCCGCAGCGTTGTCAGACGCTTCCATGACTGAGAGAACAGTCAAAACGGCCAGCACGGAGGCCGACAAGGGCAAAAAGTTGACCCCTTCGGCGGACACGGAAAGCGCTAACCCGGATGCGAGCGCCTCAGGGCCGACGCTGCCCTTCGTCGCGACGGCTTACTGCCTGCGCGGGAGGATGGCGAACGGGAAGCCAGTCGCGAAAGGCTTCATCGCCGCAGACCGGCGTGTGTTGCCGATAGGCACGCGCGTCCGGCTCGAAGCGGGCGCGTACAGCGGCGAATACGTCGTGGCCGACACGGGCGGCGCGGTGCGCGGGCGCAAAATTGACATCTGGGTGCCGAGCATGGGCGAGGCCATGCGCTTTGGTCGCCGTGCCATCAAGCTGACAGTCCTGACGCGCGTCAGGCCAAGAACGGTAGCGCGCACGCGCTAACAGCTCTGGGTGGAAAAACTCTCCGGGGAGATTCAGCCCGGAATCATTGGAAGGCCGCTGTCGTTGAAAGACAGCGGCCTTCGTCGTTTTTGCCTGAAGAGAATGCCAGACGAGCCGAACGGCGCGGACGTTGAGACTGGCGCGTTCCGGCAGTAAACGATGAAAAAGACACGCCGCCTCTCGACTGAAGTTGCGGGCTTCAACCGGGGTGGCTATGATGTGGCGGTATTTTCGTACACTGAAGAAAGTTGAGTCGCATCTCGTCTCCCCGCGTCGCGTCCTCACGGAGTAAAGAGCAGCGCGCTCCTGCGCCCGCCCGCGCGTCGAACTTGCCTGTAGCCGATGAAGCAAGACAATATCAATTCCGACATCCCGCAGCCTGTGCCGCTCGTCGAAGTCCGGCGCGGGGCCATCACAGAGTCGCGTCACCGCGGACACGTCGTCGCGGCTGACGGCGACGGTCAAATCGTCGCGCAACTGGGCGCGCATCAAACAGTCACTTTCCTGCGCTCGTCCGCCAAGCCGTTTCAAGCCCTCCCGGTCGTCGCCACGGGCGCGGCGCAGCGCTTCCGGTTCACGGACAGAGAGATCGCCGTCGCCTGCGGCTCGCACAGCGGCGAGGCTGTGCACGTCGAGACGGTGGCGGGGATGCTCAGGAAAATCGGCCTGGACGAAAGCTCGCTGAAGTGCGGAGTCCACGAGCCGTTCTCGCGCGAGGCGGCCCAAGACCTGCGCGAACGGGGCGAGCTTCCGAACGTGCTGCAAAACAATTGTTCCGGCAAGCACACGGGGATGCTCGCGCTCGCCGTGCATCTCGGAGCGCCCACGGAGACCTACGACCAGCCCGCCAATCCCGTCCAACTCGCCATCGCGCGCACGGTCGCACAGTTTTCCGGCGTCCCGCTCGAAGACCTCGCGGTCGGAGTGGACGGCTGCGGCGTGCCCGTCTTCGGCATCACGGTGCATGCAATGGCGCTCATGTACGCCCGTCTGGTCGCCCCTCCCACTGATTTCGACGAAGAGACCGCGAAGGCTTGCGCGCGCATCGTCGCGGCGACGGCGGAGCACCCGGAGATGATCGGCGGCACGACGGAACGATTCGATACGGAACTCATACGCGCGACCGGCGGGCGCGTCATCTCTAAAGTGGGAGCGGAAGGTGTCTACACGGCGGGCGTGCTGCCGTGCGCCGAGTGGCCGGGGGGGCTAGGGCTGGCCTTCAAGATCGAAGACGGTGAAGACCATCGTGCGCGCCCCACCGTCGCCATCGAATCCCTGCGCCAGTTGGGCGTCCTGCACGGCGATTCACTCGAAGCCCTCGCGCCTTACGCTCGCTTCACCGTTCGCAATCATCGCGGCGATAGTGTAGGCGAAGTCCGCGCCTCGTTCGAGTTGGAGAGGTCGTAGCAAGCGGCAGGCAGGGCTGAGACTCTTTGAGTTGAGCTAACCACACCGGGCAAACGGTGAAACGTTTGCGGACAAGTGTTCGCATCAAAAGTATTAAATGGATACGAGTTTGATGCGCTAACTCATTCACTGGAATATCAGCTCAATCGGCGATTATGCAGCTTAAAACGGCTGCTGACGGGGAAAATCCAAACTCCTGACTCGGCGCTCCGGTGAGCGGAAAATTCCGGCACACTCATTGCTAAAAGAGAAAACAACAAATACATAGGGTTTAGATAAAGTTTATAGGGTCAGGCTCGGAGACGGCTGGTGAGTGAAAACTTTGGGGGAGGTTTTCTCTCGCTCTCAAGCAGGCAGTTTCTCTTTGGGGGAACGGAGTGACTGTCGGCGGAGCGGTCGAAGGGCGATGGTTAGCGGGTTGCTGGTTCGTTCTGTAGGGGTTTGGGGGAATCCCGCAGTTAGATCAGCAACCCGCATTCTTTTTGACCCGATTAGTGCTAACGCAATGATAAAGCGCCGTGAGTTTGAAACTCACGGCGCTTTTTTTGTCGTGACGTGGTTAGATTTCTATTTCCCGCCGGTTTCGAGCAATTTCGACGGACTGCTAATCTTCGGGCCGGACTCGTCCAGATTGAGTCGCAACATGCCGCCAGCGTCCGTGAAGACTTCCTGCGCGGTGTTCCTTGCGCGACGGTACATGAAAATCGCGCCGCCGAAGACGCCGCCCACGCCCAGGCACAGAAGAATCGCCAGCCCCGATGTCACCAGCGAAGTGAGAAATACGTTGCCCATCGTCGCGGTGTAATGCCGCGTGGCAATCTCCATCGCGTGCGGGTTCCTGCCGAGCCAGCGCACGTCTTTCTCGTACTTGACGCCCGCCATCAACTCTTCAGCAGCGACACCGTCCGGCGCGTCGAAGACGAAGACCAGATAGTTTCCGACGCGCCTGTAGCCGGAAGGCACAGGCTGGCTTTCGTTTCGGAGTTGCGCGATGCGCTCGCCGACGCGCGCGTCGTTATCGCTGGCGTACTGTGGTGTGGTGAACTCGACGATGACGAGCCGCGCCTGCCCGTACTGAGCCGTGACGGCCTCCGTGCCGCCCGCAAAAGAGACGGCGTCGAGCACAGGCCTGTTCCCCGTCGCGCGCAGCAACGCGGGCAAACTCAAAGCATAGTCCGCAGACCTGTAAACTTTCTCCCAGTCTGGAAGGTGCATGACGATGACGGGAAGATCGCCTTCACCGGCGTCCGGCATGTCGCCGACGCGCGCGGGCGACGTTCGCCCATCTTCCTTCAAAGGTATTTGCGCCGCAGACGGAGCGGGAAAGAACAGCAGGAGCGAGCACACGCACAGCAGTTTCGGCAAAAATGAGATACGCACAAACAAGCCTTTCAGGTCGTGACGATAGCGCCGGCGTTTCGCGAAGACATGCATTCCGGCGAGAACTTTGGATGTTATAGACACCGTCGTCGTTGCGTTAGTTCCGTCGTCTCGATAAATAAGCACGCCCGCCGCGTTAGTGCCAGCGCCTGAGTTCACGCAGCAGGAGGTCTGCATGACGGCGCGGGTCTGGGATGTTACGCAGGACGGTGTTGCCCCCCGACTCGCTCGCGTTGTCCACGACTACGTTGCCGAACTTGAGCAGCCTTTGGAAGACGGTCGAGGTGACGGTCACGTCCTGAATGTTGCGCAGGGGAACGTTGCGCGTCGTCCGGGAGATGAAGCCCTGGTCAATCTCTATCTTCGAGTCGGTCAGCGTGTAGCGAATCATGTTGCGCTTGACGTGATAGTAAGCAGGGATGAGCAGAAGCGCGAGCGCGAGCGGAATCGAGACGTAGAGCGGGACATCAATCCGGCTGCGGAGCAACGCCAGCAGCGCTACCACCGCAAGCCCGCCGAGCGCCGCCAGCACGTAGCCTATTTTGATGAAGAGCAGCGTCGGTCGGACGTTGAAGACGACCTGCTCGACTTCGTCCCGCCCGCCGCCGCGCTCCGCGAGTGGCTGCTGCTGAGAATTGACGGGCTGCTGCTGTCGCACAGGCTGCGAAGGGCTGACCATCTGCGGGCGCGGCGCGGCCACGCGCGTCTCTTCGGACGCGAAGCGCGTCTCCTCCGAAGCGAGTTTGGTTTGTTCCGAGTCGGCGGGCACGCCGCAGGAGGCGCAGAAACGCGAAGCCGGGTTCAAACTCGCGCCGCAATTTGAGCAGTAATCCATCGCCATCTCCTCACTCCGCGCTCCCCGCCGTGCGGATGCGCTCCAACAACTCCAGGGGATCATACGGCAGGTTGACGATTCCGCGCACGCCGACCTGTGCCGCTTCCTGTCGCGCGCTTTCATGTTCGGCGGGCAGCAGCAACAGGACAGGCCAAGCGAGTCTTCCGCCCGACTGCTTTCGCAGGCGCTTCAACATCTCGACACCGTTCATGTCGTGCAGTTCATAGTCCACGACGACGAGGTCGGGCTGCTCAATGCGTAGAAGGCTCAACGCCTGTTGCCCGTCGAAGGCCGCGCGCACCTCGTATGCCGCCGAGCGGATTAACAAATTGACCTGCGCCATACGCGCCGCATCGGAGACCGCCAGCAGCAAGCGTCGCGGCATACTGACGCCGCGCGCTCGCATTTCGCGCTCCTGCATGACGGCGTCGGCCACTTCCTGCCGCGAAGCGTTCCCGCCGTCGCCGGTTGCCGCGCCGTGTTCCGCGTGCGACATCAAGACGATGTCGGAGACGCCCGGCTGTGTCTTTTCGCGCACCGCCCGGCCAGAGGTTTTGTTGACAGTCGCCGTGTTCGCGCTCGCCGTCGTTTGCGCGCCGCCTTTGACCTGCGTCGGCGCGGCAGGGGAGTGAGAGGGACTCGGCTCGGCGGGCTTTTTCGCGTCGAAAGAGACGACGCGCGCGGGAGCTTCGCGTGCACGCGCGGCGTGGAGAGAAATTTCCGCCTTCTCGATGAGCTTTTCAATCTCCGTGCCGTCCGCAGGGAAAGAGGCGAGTCCGGCTGCGAGGGTGCTGTCCGGCCTGATTGCCAGAAACTCATCTCGCAGACGCGCGAGTGTGGCTTGCGCGGCGCGTGCGTCCTGGCGCGGCAGGTAGACCAGCAGGATCGCCGGGCCGTAGAAGGCGACACCGTCGAGGCGGCGCAGGTTGAGCTTGAAAAAACCGTGGGCCTCGGCCAGCGTCCGCTCCGCCTCCGCGTCTCCGGCTCGCGTGGCGTCTCCCGCCACGCCGACAAGCGCGACCGTGCCGCTCGCACCCTCTTCTTGCGCGTCCGCGCCGACGTGGTCGAGCAGGAGCAGGAAGTTGTCAATCTCAAGGCGCTGCTCGCCGACGACCGGCGCGTTGCGTCGCCCCGCTTCGAGACGCCAGAACAATGCTTCGAGTCGAGCACACATCTCGGCGCGCGGAGTTGCACGCGAGAAGTAATCATCCGCGCCGATGTTGAGGGCCGCATTACGCAACGCTCGCCCGTCCTCACTGAAAAGAAAGACGAGCGGCAGCGCATGAGTCGCCGATTCAGCGCGCAACCGCCGCGCGAAAGCGAGCAACCGTGCCTCGCTCTCAATATCCTCGAAGGCAGCGAGCACGACCTCCGGCGCAAGCTCCGCGAAGGACTGCGCGGCCTGTTCCGCACGGGCGCATGAAACCTCGTAACCCGCCGCGTCGAGTTCCTCTTTAAGCCTTTCCGCGTCCGCGCCGTCGGCAGAGACGAGCGCCAGGCGACGGCGTCCGTTCGCGCCTCCCGGCGTTGAAGATTTATTTGTCACCCCGTCCGTCATCTTGAATTTGGCTCCCAGAGAAAACATCGCGCGCCTGCCCGGACAGGCCGTGCGCCAATCATACAGCGAGAAATCGTCCGCGAAAAAGGAAAAGGGACGGATCATCGAGGAATCCGTCCCATCACTTCTTTAAAACAGCCGTCTGAAAGTCGTCACTGGCTGACGAGCCGCAGCTTCCCGTCGGGCATCCGCACAGCGTGCACGCTCTGCTCGTAGAGGCTGATCGCCTCGGACTTTTCCATGGACTTGATCGTCGCCACCTGCGTGCGCGACAAGACGGGCGCGCGCCGCGCCGTCTGCGGGTCGCGCATCAGCGCGTAACGTTGCCAGATGCGGCGCACGTACTCCTGCGTCTCGCTGTATGGAGGCACGCGCCGACCGTACTTGAGGACAGCCCCCTCGCCTGCGTTGTATCCAGCGAGCGCGAGTCCCACATCTCCGTCGAACATGTCGAGCAGGAAGCGCATGTAGCGTGTGCCGCCCTCGATGTTCTGGCGCGGGTCGAAAATATTCCTGACGCCGAAGCGCGCCGCCGTCCCAGGCATCAACTGCATCAGTCCACGCGCGCCCTTATACGAGACGGCTGACTTCTTGAACGACGATTCGCGGTGCATGATCGAGTAGAGCAGTACGGGGTCAACCCCGTTGCGCGTGCCCGATTCGACGATGAACGAATCAATATTCGTGTCGCCGGTCGAGAAGCCGTCGAGGGAATGGCCGACCATCATCGCCATACTGCGCGTGCGCGTATAGACGATCTCCGCAGACTGCGTGTTGGCGGGTTGTCCGGCGACGACGCTCCGGGCCGACAGTTGAACGTTCCTGGAAGGCTTCGAGATTTTGGATGGCTTCGAGACCCTTGGCGGAGCGGGTTGCTCGACGCGCACGCCTTCGCTCGTGTCGAAGTTGTCGAAGCGGTAGCGCATCCCCGTCTGGGCGGAGGCGGAGGCCGCGCATAAAAGCGACAGCGTACAAATCAGGAGGGCGTTTTTCATTCTGTGTTCCGGCGTTGATTAGTGAGATTTTTTAAGACTATCAATAAATCGCGAAAGCCGACGGGTCGTCTGTCGCGACTCCGAGGGGCGGATTGTCCTGCTTTTCAAGTACGTTCAGCAGAACGTACAAGGAGCATAACACAGTGGCCACGTGTGTTCAACGATAATATGCCGAGTTTAACACAATACATAAACCTTAACAAATCAGGCGAAATAATGTCGTAGGCTGGCGGGAGGCGAGGCGGGAGGCGTAATCTCCGGGAGGGTCTTGACAGGGCATGTATGATTAGAGCCTCTTTTATTCGGCGTGGCTTTAAACTAAACCCCACCCGCGGTCTTGTTCAGCGCGCCTCACAAAAGGAGAATAAAATGAAAAGATTACTTACCGCTGCATTCGTGGCTGTGCTCTCTCTTTCGAGCATCGCCGCCGTGCAAAATACCAACTCCACCACCAACAAGAGTGGCGCGAGTGCGCCGGCGGCGAAGAAAAGAGGCCCCATCTTTCGCGCCACCAAAGACCAGATCAAGCAGGCTCAGACGATATTGAAGCAGAGGGGTTTTTACAGCGGCGAGATTACCGGCAAGCTCAACCCGGACACGCGCGCCGGTCTCAGGAAGTATCAGGAGGCCGAGGGCTTGAAGGTGACGGGCACGCTCAACCGTGTGACGTTAGAGAAGATGGGTATCGCTCTGACGGATAAGCAGAAAGCGATGTAGGAGGAGAGCATTTCGGTCTTAACCAAAGAAGAGCGCCCGTGCCATTTTCAGATTGCACGGGCGCTCTCTTGTTTTTGACTCTTCCGGCTTGTCAGGACGGCGCGCGGCTTCCTTCCAGCAGTCGCTCGACTATCTGGTAACTCGCTTCCAACGCCTCTGCGAGCTTCTGCGGTTCGGAGCCTCCGCCTTCGGCCATGTCGGGTTTGCCGCCGCCGCGCCCGCCGATGATCGGAGCCAGTTCCTTGATGACCTGTCCCGCCGGGATGCGCTGCTTCAGGTCATGCGAGGTACGCACGATGATTGAAGCCTTACCGTCTGCGCGGCGTCCGAGCACGACAACGCCGGATTTGATTTGATCGAGCAGAGTGTCCGAGAGTTGACGCAACGCCGAAGCGTCGAGGTCGCTCGCCTCGCGCGCCAGCACCGTCACACCGCCGGAGACTTGGCGCGCATCCTTGCTGCCGTTGCCAGTCTGTTGTGCGCCCGCGCCCATCGCGATTTTGATTCGCAATTCGTCGGCGTCGCGTCGAGCCTTCTTCAACTCTTCCTGTATGCGCCCGACGGTCGTCGAGATGTCTCCGCGCGTCGTGCGGAGTTCGGACGAGAGTTGATCCACGAGCGCCTCCGTCTCCTGAAAACGCTGAAAGGCGTCCACGCCTGTGACGGCGCGGATGCGTCGCGTGCCCGACGCGATTGATTCATCGCTCACGATCTTGAAGAGGCCGATGTCGCCCGTCGCGCGGACGTGCGTGCCGCCGCACAGCTCTTTCGAGAAGACGCCTTCCGCGCCCGGCACGCTCAACACGCGCACCTGCTCGCCATACTTCTCGCCGAACAGAGCCATCGCGCCCGAACGCATCGCCTCTTCGAGCGGGATGATGTCGGTCTGCACCTGTTCGTTGCGGAGTATGTGGTAGTTGACGAGACGCTCAACCTCCGCGATCTCGTCGCGCGTCAAAGGCTGATAATGTGAGAAGTCGAAACGCAAATAATTCGGCGCGACGATTGACCCGGCCTGCTTGACATGCGTTCCCAGAACTTCGCGCAGCGCGGCATGCATCAAGTGCGTCGCCGTGTGATTGCGCCTCGTCGCATCGCGCTTCTCAACATCAACCCGCGCCGAAACCGTCTCGCCAACTTTTAGGCTGCCCTTTTCGACTTTGACCTTGTGGACAATCAACCCCTGCGCCGGCGAATAAGTATCAGCAACAACCGCCTGCACATGTTCATTGACGAACGCGCCGACATCGCCGACCTGCCCGCCGCTCTCGGCGTAAAACGGCGTGTGATTAAGAACGGCTTCGCCTTCATCGCCTTCTCTCAATGATTGAACTTCATCGTCGCCCTTAATCAAAGCGATAATTTTTGAAGTATCAACGCTGGTTGCTTCGTATCCCTTAAATTCAGACTTGGTGTCATTTCTGCGCGATAAAGCCACATAAACAGGCTTCGTTTTCTTACGTTCAGCTTTTTGTGCTTCAGGGTTATTTTGCTGAAGTTCTTTTAATAGATAATCTACTCCTTTCCTAAACTTCTCTTCATCTATGTTTTCGATTTTGTATCTGAAATATTTTGGATCATGTTTGTAGTATTCATCATCTTCCCAACCCAAAAGACTATGTTCTCGGAAGTCGGTGCGTGAATCATATACAACGTTTTTAGGTTTATAAGTAAGTCTATGCTTGCCTTGAGACAAGATGACATGCATTAGGTCAATCGGTGTTCCAAAAGTGTCGTAGAGCTTTGCAAGCTCTAAAATAGGAATTTCCACTTCGCCTGTTTCTTGGTTTCGACTGACATTGATAATCTCATCTAGTTTTTTCAAACCAACTGTCAGTGTATTGCCGAATCTCTCTTCCTCAAGTCGCACCATCTTTTCAATAAAGCCACGTTGAGCTTCAAGTTCAGGAAAAGCCTCTTTCATCTGGTCAACGACGAAGTTCGTCACTTCGTTGAAGAACAAGCCGTCGAGGCCAAGCGCATGCCGACCTTGATAAATCGCGCGGCGCATGATTTTGCGGAGGACGTAGTTGCGCCCTTCGTTGCTCGGTAGGATTCCGTCGGCGATGGAGAAGGCGGTGGCGCGTGCGTGGTCGGCGATGACGCGCATGGCGAAGCCTTCCTGCGTGTCGGGTTCGTAATGACGGTCGGCGAGTTTCGCGGTGAACTCGACGATGTCTTTAATCAAATCCGTGTCGTAGTTTGACTTCACGCCCTGCATGACGACGGCGAGGCGTTCGAGGCCAGCGCCGGTGTCAACGGAGGGCGCGGGCAGCGGTTCGAGTTTGTACTTGCCGGGTTCGGCCTCGACGCGGTTGTACTGCATGAAGACGAGATTCCAAATCTCCATCGTCGTGTCGCCGGGGCCGTTGACGAATTCGGCGCGGTTGAAGGCGGGGTCGTTGGGGTGCTCGCCGAGGTAATAATTTATTTCGGAGTTCGGGCCGCACGGCCCCGTCTCGGCCATCTGCCAGAAATTGTCTTTGCGGTCGAAGCGCAGGACGCGCTCCGGCTTCGCGCCCATCTCGATCCAGAGCGTGGCGGCTTCTTCGTCGGCGGGCACTTCTCCGTCGCCGCCGAAGACTGTGAACCACAGCCGCTCGGTATCAAGCTTCAACTCGTTGACGAGAAAATCCCATGCGCGCTCAATCGCCTCGCGCTTGAAGTAGTCGCCGAACGAGAAGTTGCCGAGCATCTCGAAGAAGGTGTGATGGTTTCCGGTCATCATAAAAATAAAGCACTCTGCAATCAGCGTTCAGCGAAAAGACTTCACCGCCGGTGTCAAGCGGACTGCCGGCGGGTGTTTGTTGATAGCTTTCCTAAAGTGTAACACGACGGGCGGAGGCGGTCGAAGTTAGACGTGGAGCGGAAGGTTAATCCGAAACAGCATTGTTTTCGTCAGCCTCAAGCTCATCTTCATCAAGCCCGGCGGCGGACGCTTCGCGCGCTTTGCGGATGATGAGGTCGTAGGGGAAACCGAGGCGGAGTAGGTGATCGTAGAGGCTTTTGGTCTCCTGTCTGGTCGAGGGACGACCGCGCAGGCGGATGCGTTTCTCGATGGCCTGTGTGATTAAATCCTCTTCGGGCGTTTCCTCGTAGACGAGATTGAGGGCTTCGTCCGCCGTCTCGCGCGGGACTTTCTTCATTTGCAGGTCGCGCGCGAGACGCTGGCGACCGACAGGCTTCTGGCGCACGCGATAGGAGGCGAAGCCGAGTGCGAAACTCTGGTCGTTGACGTAGCCGTACTCTTGCAGTTTGGCGAGCGCGGCGTCCACGACCTCCTCGTTCGTCCATGCCTTTTCCAGCAGGCGCTCGCGCAGTTCGGCCACCGAGCGAGGCTTCGCGGCGAGCAGTTTGGCCGCGCGCTGGAGGGTGCGCGCACGCGCCTTGTCAGGGTCGAGCAAACGCGCGGGCCGCTCCGTCGCTTTGTCGGCGTGAATGTCTATGGCTTTTCGCGTCACTCTTTTTCGCATTGATGATATTTTAACCTGTGCTTGGAAAGCGCGGCAAATTGCAGCGGTGTGTGACTGCTCTGCCAGTACCGCCTGCCAATGCTGGGCAGGTCGTGACGTGGAGAGCACCCGCATGGCTTAAGCAGGCGGTAGTGGCGGAAAAGCTAAAACAAATGATTGACGGCATCCTCCTGATTGACAAACCTGTGGGCTGGACTTCGCACGACGTGGTGGCGCGCGTGCGTCGCGTCCTGCGCGAAAAGCGCGTCGGGCACACGGGCACGCTCGACCCTTTCGCGACGGGCGTGCTGGTCGTGCTTGCCGGGCGCGCGACGCGGCTCGCGCAGTTTCTCGCGGGGGCGGAGAAGGAGTACGAGGCGACGATCCGTCTGGGCTTCGCGACTGTGACGGGCGACTTGACGGGCGCGCCGCGCGAACGCGAGCCGGGCGCGACGAGTTGCGCCGCGCTCGACGAGACGCGAATCGAAGCGGCGCTCTCAACCCTGCGCGGCGAGATCGAGCAGGTGCCGCCGATGTATTCGGCGAAAAAAGTGCAGGGGCAAAAACTTTACGAACTCGCGCGGCGCGGTGAAGAGATTGAGCGACGGGCCGTGCGCGTGACCGTCAGCGTGTTTGAAGTTTTGCACGACGCGGACGTCGCGTGGCTGCATGGCAACGAAGACGGAACGTGCGACCTGCGCGTGCGCGTCGTGTGCTCGGCGGGAACTTACGTGCGCGTGTTGGCCGAAGAGGTGGGCGTGCAACTCGGCACTGGCGCGCACCTCGCCGCGCTCAGACGCACGCGCGCGGGTGAGTTTCGCATTGAGGATTCGTTGGAGCTTGAGGACTTGGCGCGGATGGTCGAGAACGGCGCGATAAGCGGCGAGCTGGTTTCGAGTCGCGCGCTGATTTCGATGGATGCGGCGCTCCCCGGCATGCCCTTCGTGCATCTAACGGGCGACGAGGCGCGGAGAGTTCGGCACGGAGCCGCCGTGCGTGCGAGCAATGCGCCTCCGAACTTGAAAGACGGCGAATTCGTGAAGCTGCGAGACGAAGATGGCGGTCTGCTGGCCGTGGGAATTTTCAGCGCGGCGAATGGATTGCTTCAACCGCGCGTGATGCTGACGGTCGAAAAATAACCCTTGACGGGCGGGGTCGAGGGCTGTGCTATACTTGTCTTCAAGCAGCGAGGGGCTGAAGCAGTTGGTTTGCCTCCGCCGAGTCGCAAGCGAACCTGTCCCTCCCGAATTGAAGCAGCGATCATTGAAGTCCCGGAAATGTCTCGACGGCGCGGCGTGCATTGCCCGCGCGAGTGCACTGCTGACGCGCATCGAGACAAACTCCCGAACCAAAAGCGGCTGGATACGGCAACGCACGCGTGTGCATGCAGTGCCGGACAAGGTCGCGTCTGAACACGAAGGCGTGATTCTCCACACGCCGTCCACGCGCGCCAAAGCCTAGAGAGGTTTAAGACAAGGCTATGCAAGAGCAGGATGGCAACAAATTCAACATCGGCGAGCGGCTCGAACAACTGCGCCGCGAACACGAGGCTTTGCTGTGGGAAGGCAGTTTCCGCG
>JAIVJG010000186.1 GCA_020200155.1 Acidobacteriota bacterium
TTGTGAGTCAGTTGCGTGTTGCGGAGCGCGATGTCAACCTTCTCCTGTAAACGCTTGCCGAAAACGTCAACGAGTTCCAGCTTGAGCTTGCCGTTCTGTGCCATTTTCAAATCTCCTCTGGCTGAAATTGTATGGAGCGGCAAAAGGGGGCGCGGGCGAGGGAAGTGCGCCCCGTTTTCTGCTTTCAACGTGATTACGGCAGCGCGGCGTTGATGCTCTTGAGCGCCTGCGCCGCGATGGTCAGTGTCGGGTTGATGGCGAGTGCGCCGGGGATGGCAGAGCCGTCCACGACGTAGAGGCCGGGATACACGTCCGTTGATCCTTTCGGCTTGTTGCCGTCAAAGACGCGACCGAGTTCGTCAACCACGCCGTCGAAACTGGTCGGCGCGATAGGGCAGCCGCCCAGGGGGTGCGTGACGACGAGCTTCTTGTTGCCGAGTCCTTTCCAGAACGGGAAGGGCACGTAGCGCCCGCCCATTGATTCGGAGAGCGATTGCAGAAGCGTCTCGATTTTCTGGAAGACGGGCGTCTCGCCGATTTTCTTGTCCCAGTCGAGCTTGATATTGTCGTTCTCCAACGTGAACTTGCCGCTCGCGTCGTCCTGCCCCATCACGTTGAAGAAGAAAATGTTGGCGACCATCTCGGCTTCCGTCTCAAAACTCGTCGGGTCGTGCGTGTCGGGCAGGTGCGGGAAGAAGTCGCGCAGGTCGGGGAGCGCCTTGGTCAACCACGCGAACTTCATCTTGGCCTTGAGAGCTTCGCGCTGAGCGAAGTTGTCGAGCACGCCGATGGTGGTGCTGGCGATGGCGGCGAACATTTCGGGGATGCCGGCGTCTTCGACGTGCAGGTGCAGGCCGTCGAACTTGGCGTGGATGCCGGAAGTGTTGATGGGGCCGCGCGTGCTGTAGACGGGTTTCGTCGTGCCGACGCAGAACGCGCCGAAGTCGCCGTTGGTGGAGAAGTGTGTGCCGAGATGGTCGGTGAGCTTGAGTCCGCCGCGTTCGCGCGAGCGCAAAAGGATTTCGGTCGTGCCGAGCGTGCCGCCCGCGAGGAAGACGAGCGGTGCGCTGACTGTTTTCTTGTTGCCGTCGCGGTGGTCGCGGTAGTTCACTTCGTAGCCGCCGGCTATTTGCTTGATGTCTCGCACTTCGGCCAGCGGCGAGAGCGAGACGCCTTTGGTCGGGTCGGAGAGCAGCTTTCCGTAGAGCGTCTTGTTGAGCGTGTGGCGCGCTTGTGGCAGGCAGCCGAGGATGCAGCGACCCTGCCGCTCGCAAAAGGTGTGATTCTTGTCAGCGTCGCCGCCCTTTACCCCGTCGTATTCGATGAGGGAGAGATCAAGCGGCTCCCACTTCATCTGGATGCCGAGTTTCTGCGACGACAGCTTCGCGGCGTCGCGTAGAGAGCGTGCGCGGTCGAGATAGAGGTAATCGTCATCCGTCAGATTCGACACGTCGCGACCCGGCAGCGGAATCTTGGTGACGACTTTGTTGAGCTTGCCGCGAAAGTCCTCCATCCACTTGAGGGCCGTCTTGTATTCGGGGTCGCCGAGGTTGAGGCCGATGCCCTGCAAGACCTCGGCCTGCGGGCGCACCGTCACGTTCGAGTAGATGAGCGAGCCGCCGCCGACGCCGCTGGCCGTCAGGATGTCGGCCTGCTTGAACATCGAATACTGGTAGAGGCCGTCCTTGTTGAACTGGTTGCGGACGCTGGCGAAGAAGTCGAGCATGCCGTCCTTGTGGTTCGGACGCGGCCAGTACTGCACGGGCATCGGCGGGTTCTGCTCTTTGGCCCAGACGGGAATGGGCTTCTTACCGCCGACGGGCGGCTGCCCCAGTTTCTCCGGCGTGACCCAGAACGTGCCGCGCTCAAGCATCAACACTTTCTTACCCTTCGCGGCCAGCTTCGTGGCGGCGATGGTGCCGCCGAAGCCCGTGCCGATAACAATCGCGTCAAAATTCATCGCCATAAAATGACCTCCTCGGTGGCTAAGACGAAACTTGTGGCCTGTCGCGGCTAGGAGTTGAGAAAGCTCGATTGCCGCGCCGCCTGAGACGTGTCCGCGCGCGTTGCGTGAGCAGGCGAAAGCTATGCGATGGAGCGAGGCGAGGATGAACGAGTGTGAAGCTACGAGCGGCGTGCGCGACCGCCGTTCATAGACGATTTTCGCGCCGCGTTCGGCGGCGCAGCGTTGAAGGTTGCTTTACTTCTCAACGTGACGGTGAAGCCCTCCTGTGAGTCCGACAAAAGCTAACACCCTGTGTTGGTTCGAGGCAGGCAGAAATTATAAGACTTCCGCCGGAGTGTCAAGGTGATTTCTTCAAGCCGCGTTCTGAAAATTCATACGCCGGTATGACAAATTTCACAACCTGCCACTTGTTACTCGTCACTGCTTTTATGCCGCGACCGTCTCGGCCTTCAGCTTTTCGGTCTGGTAGTGCGCGACGAGGGCGTTGATGAGTTCGTCGAGCGCGCCTTCCATGACGAGGTCGAGTTGGTGGATGGTCAGGCCGATGCGGTGATCCGAGACGCGGTTCTCTTTGAAGTTGTAGGTGCGAATCTTTTCAGAGCGGTCGCCGCTGCCGACCATCGAGCGTCGCTCGGAAGCTTGCGCTTCGTGCTGCTTCTGCTCTTCGAGTTCCTGCAAGCGCGCGCGCAGTACACGCATCGCCTTCTCGCGGTTCTTGATCTGCGACTTCTCGTCCTGCATCGAGACGACGAGGCCGGAGGGCATGTGCGTGATGCGAACCGCCGAATAGGTCGTGTTCACACTCTGGCCGCCGGGGCCGGACGAGCAGAAGGTATCTATGCGGAGATCGTTCTGGTTGATTTTCACGTCAACCTCTTCGGCTTCGGGGAGGATGGCGACGGTGATGGCGGAGGTGTGTATGCGCCCGCTCGTCTCTGTCTGCGGAACGCGCTGGACGCGGTGGACGCCCGACTCGTAGCGGAGTTTCGAGTAGACCTTATCGCCCTCGATGATCGCGATGGCTTCCTTGAAGCCGCCGATGCCGGACTCCGAAGCGTCCAGGATTTCCATCTTCCATCGTTGCCGCTCTGCGTAGCGCCCGTACATGCGTAGTATCTCGGCGGCAAACAGCGTCGCCTCGTCGCCGCCCGTGCCGGCGCGGATTTCGACGATGACGTTCTTGTCGTCGTTCGGGTCGCGCGGCAGGAGCAGGACGCGCAGTTCGTCGTCGTGCTTTTCGAGCCGCGTGGTGAGCGACTCCATCTCGAAGCGCGCCATTTCGCGCATCTCCTCGTCGTCGCCGCTCAGGTCGAAAAGTTCCTTCGCGCCCGCCAGTTCTTCCTTGACGGCTTTCCACTCGCGATACTTCTTGACGATCTCGCCGAGGCTCCGGTGTTGCCTGCTAAGCTTCGCGTAGTTCGACTGGTCAGAGTAAATGTCCGGCGATGAAAGTTCTTCCGTCAATGCTTGATAGCGCGCTTCAATTTGTTCGAGTTTCTCCAGCATAAAACGATTCTTGTAGGGGCAGGGCTTGTCCCTGCCCGTGCTTCGATAAATATCAAGTTCATTCTTTAGATTGTTGGCGGGCAGGGACAAGCCCTGCCCCTACAAATAATTTCCTATGCCAGCGGCGACGCAGCGACCGCTTCTTCAATTTTTGGCTCAAGCTTGAGCGATTCTTTGAGCGCGATGATGGCGACTTCCAGTTGCTGGTCGTCCGGCTCTTTGGTCGTGATGTTTTGCAGCCACACGCCGGGCAGCGTGATGAGCTTGAAAATCAGACTGCCTTCGCGCTTCGCAGAGAGCCGGATGATTTCGTAGGACAGGCCGGCGACGAGCGGAATCAGCGCGACGCGCACGAGCATGTTGTAGAGAAGCGAGTCGAACTTGATGATCGAGAAAAGCACGATGGAGACGAGCATCACGACCATCAGGAAACTCGTCCCGCAGCGTGGGTGCTGGCGCGGTTGCGGGCGCGCGTTCTCAACCGTGAGCGGCAGACCAGCCTCCCACGTAAACACCGTCTTGTGCTCCGCCCCGTGATACTCGAAGACGCGGCGGATGTCTTTCATCAGCGAGAAGCTGAAGATCATGGTGAGGAAGAAGGCCATGCGAATCATTCCGTCAACGAGGTTGAAGGCGACCGAAGGGCGCACGGGGCGCAGGTACGTGCGGACGCCATGATACGCGCGCGTGTACCACGCATCGTGAGCGGCAGGCGTGCTCGCCGCTTGATTGCCTGTCGTCTCGGCAGTCGCCTGCGATTCTTGAAGTGTGCCGGCGCTCGTCGCGACGGACACATCCTGTGCGGGCGTGGCCCAGCCGGCGGCGAGGAAGAGCGCGTTAGTGAGGACGAGCGGCGCGACGACGAAGAGCAGGACGTTGAAGAAGAGCGCGAAGGCAATGGAGCCGGCGGCCCCCGCCGTCGTCCCCTTTTTCAACTCGTCCTGCGGGTCTTTCGTCGTCGGCACGGGGACGAGTCCGGGCATCGCGCCCGTCAGCCCTGCGAAGTCGCCCTCGCCGGCGATGACGGTGGACGAAAGCACCGCTTCGGATTCTTCAGCCTCTTTCGCGTCGGCGAAGGCTTCGTTGGCAGAGTAGTTGAGCGCCTTGATGCCGAGCGCCATGGACTGTATGAGCACCGCGCCGCCGCGCAGGACGGGCAGCTTCATAAACGGGTACTTGTCGCTCCACTTCGGGACGACCGCGCCCGTGTGCGTGACCGTGCCGTCGGCGCGGCGCACGGCGATGGCGTAGGCGTTCGGCGTCCGCATCATCACGCCTTCGATGACGGCCTGGCCGCCGACAATCAAATCTTTTTCACTGGCGCTCACGTTTGTTTCGCTCCTTGTTGAAACCGAGGCGGACGAACTCTCGACCGACAGACAACGACGCCAACTTTCTCTGTGGCCGGCAGTCTCCTGTGCGTCAATTTAGATGCACGAACGGCGACCGCCGGGCTTGAGAGCGTCGGCGTCTGAATTTGGTCAGCTAGTAGTGCGAGTAGCGTGTGTGCGGCATAGGCACAAGTCTCGAAGAATTTACTGCGCGCTCTCTGCGGGGGCTTCCGCCGGGGCGGCAGGCGCGGTTTTGCCGTAGCGCTTGTTGAAGCGATCAACGCGACCCGCCGTGTCAATCAGCTTCTGTTTGCCCGTGAAGAACGGGTGGCACTCGGAACAGATTTCCAGGTGGAGTTCGTCCTTGCGCGTCGAGCGGGTCTGGAAAGTGTTGCCGCAGGCGCACTGGACTTTGATTTCGTGATATTCGGGATGGATTCCTTGCTTCATTTGTGATTCCTCTGCTCAGGTGAGCGACAGGCGCTCAAGTCGAACACGCCATGATACTTTTGCGGCTCGCTGAACGTCAAGTTGGACAGGTGTTTGATGCGAAACTTGCCCCTTGAGTAGCCCGCTTTGGGTGGGCTGATGCGCGCGGCACAAGTTTATTGACAGGCTCGCAAACCGCGTGTTACAAACGCTGCCGCCACGCCTTTTTTATAGCATCAAGGTTACGCGCACAAGTCTGAAGCATTTGTGAGCAGGACGGGAGCTTCCGCCGACGAGACCCCGGAAGACAAGAAGGCACGCATGGATCGCGTCATCGCCGAGGCGAAAGCGAAGCGTGAGGCGAAAGCCGCCGCTGCCCAAAGCGAAGGTGCTCCGGCGACGGGCGGCGAAGCGCAGACAGCGACGCGAAAAGAGCCGCCGGGCGGAAAGTCTCCGGAGGTCGGCGATCCCTTGCAGAGTCCTTCACAGGCTGACTTAGAGAAGGCCGCCAAAATTGCCGAAGCGAAAGCCCGCGCCGCCGCATTCAAAGAAGCCGCCGCCGCGAAGGCAGGCGTTGTCGGAGCGGCGGGCGGTGCGGCAGACGCCGCAGGGGCGGGCGCGCCGAAGGCTCCCGTCAAGAAAAAAGATGAAGGCCCGAAGCCTGCTGACGCTTCCGATCACGCGCTGGCGAAACGCTTGCGCGAGAGATTCGGCGAAGCCCTGACCGGCGCGTTCACATTCCTCGGCCAACTCTCGATCCACGTCCGGAATTCCAGCATCGTCGCCGTCTGCGACGCGCTCCGCCTCGACGCGGAGACGCCGTTCGACTACCTCTCAGACCTGACGTGCGTGCATTACCCCGAACGCGAGGACGCGCCGTTCGAGATCGTCTACAACCTCTACTCGATCAGTGCCAACGCGCGTGTGCGTCTCAAAGTGGCGGCGAACGACGCGGAGGGCGTCGAGAGCGTGACCGGCGTGTGGCCCGCCGCCAACTGGATGGAGCGCGAAGTCTACGACCTCTTCGGCGTGCCGTTTAAGAATCATCCAGACCTGCGCCGCCTGCTCCTGCCGCCCGACTGGGAAGGCCACCCGCTCCGAAAGGATTACCCGCTTGAGTTCATGGAGAACAACTGGACGACCAAGCACCTGCCGGAGTTCACAGACGTGCAGCGCGAGCAGTTGGAACAACGCCGCGCCTACGGCCTCGAAATCCTCTCGACGCCCGACGAGCGACGCCTCCGCGAAATCTTCCGTGGGGGTCGCGAGCCATTATCGTTAGAAAGAAAATAGGGATGAAGGATGAGGGATAAGGGATGAATCAAGAGTCGGATGAATGCTTCAACTTCATCCCTCATCCCTCCGCCCTCATCCCTTAAAAGTTATGCATCAAGTAGAAGTTGCCACCACGCAAGAGACGCTGCTCGACAACCCCGAAATGATTTTGAACATGGGGCCGCAGCACCCTTCGACGCACGGCGTGCTGCGTATCATCCTACGGCTCGACGGCGAGACGGTGATTGACCTCGACTGCGACATCGGCTATCTGCATCGTGGCATGGAGAAGATCGCCGAGCATCGCCTCTACCCGATGATCGCGCCCTACTGGGACAGGCTCGACTACATCGCCGCTGTCTCGAACGGGCTGGTCTGGGTCGAGACTGTCGAGCAGATGCTGGGATTGGAAGTCCCGCCCCGCGCGCATTACATACGCACTATCCTGACGGAACTCAATCGCATCGCCTCGCACCTGCTCTGGCTCGCCACGCACGGCCTCGACATCGGCTCGTTCACCGTACTGCTCTGGGCCTTGCGCGAGCGCGAAGAGATTCTCAAGATTTTCGAGCAGCAGTTCGGCGCGCGTCTGACTTGCCACGCCTGGCGCATCGGCGGAATGCCGAGCGACACCTACGCGGACTTTGAAAAAGACGTGCAGCGGTTCGTTGACAACTTCCCGGCACGGCTCGCGGAGTACGAGACGCTGCTTTCGGAAAACCGCATCTGGCTCGGTCGCACCGTCGGCATCGGCGTTATCTCCGCGGCGGACGCCATCGCCATCGGCCTCTCCGGCCCGGCGCTGCGCGGCTCCGGCGTCGCGTGGGACATACGCAAGTCGCGGCCCTACGCGGCCTACGCCGACATGGATTTCGACGTGCCCGTCGGCGAGAACGGCGACACCTATGATCGCTACCTCGTCCGCCTCGAAGAGATGCGACAGTCGCGCCGCATCGTCCAGCAGGCTTTGACGAATCTGCCGGACGGCCCCGTCAACGCGAAACTGCCGAAGATTATCAAGCCGCCCGTCGGCGATTATTACCACTCGATTGAGGGGCCGAAGGGCGAGATCGGCTGCTACCTCGTCTCCGACGGCACGAGCCGCCCGCACCGCGTCCGCGTGCGCCCGCCGTGCCTGATAAATTTGCAGGCGCTCCGGCAGATGTGCATCGGCCACCTCGTCGCAGACGTGGTCGCCATCATTGGCACGCTCGACATCGTGCTCGGAGAGATTGACAGATAGGGGCCGGTGGCTGGCTCCGCCCGTCCCCGCCGACCCCCCGAACTCCTGCTTATGAATGTCATTCGTCTGCCGGTACAGAAGATGACGCGCGAGGCGTTCGCGCCTTACGGGATTCTGATTGACAGTCGCGGGTCGGTGGAGATTGATCTGGGGTTGGGCGTGCCTTGTTTGACGGGCGCGACTTCGGAGCGACGCGAGTTCAGCTTCGAGTTCATGGCGCGCCACCGTCACACGATGCAGGTCTTCTCGCCGCTCGGCTCTTCGCAGGCGGTCATCTGCGTCGCGCCGCCGAACGGGACGCACGCGCCGGACGCGGACAAGGTCGTGGCGTTCCTCGTTGACGGGCGCTTGCCTTACGCCTACTACCGTGGCACGTGGCACACCCCGCCCTTCGCATTGGGCGAGTGGTATTCTTACCTCGTCGTTGACCGCAGCGGCACGCTCGACGACGACTATGAGCTGGTTAACTTGAAAGCAACATGCGATTGCAATTTCGAGATTGAAGTTAAATGACGATGGACATCTTCGCGCTGTTCGCGCCGCCAAACTTGATAGACAGTTTCCTGCTCAAATTCTTCGCGCCGGAGACGATGAATTACGTCGTCTGGCCGTTCATACAGATCGGCGCGGTCGCGACCGTGCTCGCCGGGTGGGCGGCTTACGCGAGTTATCTGGAGCGCAAGATTTCGGCGTTCATGCAGGCGCGTCTGGGGCCTATGCGCGTCGGGCCGTGGGGACTCTTGCAGCCCATCGCGGACGCCATCAAGCTGATGACGAAAGAAGACCTGACGCCCGACGATGCAGACCCTTTCATCTTCAAGTACGCGCCCTACATCTCGGTCGTCGCCGCCTTCATCGTCTTCGCCGTCATCCCGTTCGCGCCCGACTGGGGGGTGATTACGGACATCAACATCGGCCTGCTGTTCGTGCTGTCGGTCTCTTCTGTCGGCGTGCTCGCGCTCATTCTGGCGGGTTGGTCTTCAAACTCGAAGTACGCGCTTCTGGGCGGCCTGCGCTCGTCGGCGCAGATGGTTTCTTACGAAGTCTCGATGGGGCTGTCGCTCGTCGGCGCACTGATGTTCGCACGCACGCTCTCGCTCTCCGGCATCGTGCAGGCGCAGGGGCTGGATTCAATCTGGTATTTCTTTTACCAGCCGCTCGGCTTCGTCATCTTCTTCATCAGCGGCATCGCGGAGAACAACCGCGCGCCGTTCGACCTGCCCGAAGCGGAGTCGGAACTCGTCGCGGGTTTCCACACGGAATATTCCGGGATGCGCTGGTCGCTCTTCTTTATGGCGGAGTACGCGGCGATGATCGTCGTCTCGGCGGTCGCGGTGACGCTCTATCTCGGTGGCTGGTATTTTCCCGGCACATGGCGTTTGATGGCGAGCTACCCCGTGCTCTACGTGTTCGTCAGCCTGTTCATCTTCGTCTCGAAGACGGCGATTCTGCTCTATCTCTATTTCTGGTTCCGCTGGACGTTCCCGCGCTATCGCTACGACCAGTTGATGGATTTGGGTTGGAAGTGGATGATACCGGCCTCGCTCGTCAACATCGTCTGGACGGCGCTGGCGATCTTCGTCGTGCAGGCGCTCAACGGCTGGGGCGGCTTGCGTACCATCCAGTCGCTCACGCACGGCGTGAATTTAACGTGGGCGGGAAAAATCATCATGGTCGCCTTCGGATTCGGCGGACTCTTCGTCACCGCCGCCGTTCTCTCTATGCTCAACTGGCGCTCGCGCGATTTCAACCTGAAGAAACATCGCAGGCAAGTGCGCCTCGTCAATTCACCGAAGGGGCAGACGGCGGTCGCTTCGATAACAAAGGCAGTGACAAGTGACGGGTGACAAGTGACAAGATAAGAACCGGTCTTTGCTTGTCACTCATCGCTGCTTTCGAGGAGTTATATGCCATTAGTAAATGTTCCGCAGCCGACCTGGAAAGAGAAGCTGAAACGCTTCTTTATGATTGACCTGCTCGAAGGGATGAGGCTCACGCTGAAGTTCAACGTCGGCGCGCTGACGGACAAGAATTCTGTGACGGGGAAGGGCATCTACACGGAACAGTATCCGAAGGTGCGCCCGAACGTCGCGCCGCGCTTCCACGGAGCGCCGCGCCTGAACATGGACCCTGAGACTCACGAGAGTCTGTGCATCGCCTGCAATCTCTGCGCGCTGGCCTGCCCCGAAGATTGCATTGACGTGATCCCGATGGACATAGAGATTATGACGGCGGGCAAGGCGCGCAAGAAGAAGGTGCTCGACGAGTTCATCTTCGATACCTCGCGCTGCATGTTCTGCGCTCTCTGCCAGGAGGCGTGCCCGACCGCATGCCTCGAACTGACGCAGGAGTTTGAACTCGCCACCTATTCGCGCGCAGGCTTCGTCTGGGATCGAGAGATGTTAGAGCAGGGGCGCGAGACACGGAAGTTTGAAGCCTGAACGCAAAGGTCTGCGTTGGGTGAAGAGTTGAAAAAACTTCTCTCACTCAACACTCATTGCTCATCACTATGATTTTATCCGGCTGGGAATCTTTTTTCTTCTGGGTCTTCGCCTTCTCGGCGGTGATCGCGGCGCTGCTGACGGTGATGGCGAGCAACGCCGTACACTCGGCGCTGTTTCTGATTTCGACGCTCGTGTCGGTGGCGGCGCTCTTCGTGCTGCTCGGAGCGGAGTTCATCGCAGGCGTGCAGGTGCTCGTCTACGTCGGCGGCGTGATGGTGCTGTTCCTGTTCGTCATCATGCTCGTCAACGTCGGGACGGAGGAGCGCGGCGGGGGCGAGGAGCTTTACAACCGCCCGGCGCAGGTCGGGGCGAGTCTCTTCTTCTGCGTCCTGCTGTTCGTGGGACTCATCTCCGCCGTCAACCTGTCTTCGGCGCATTTCCGCGCGCAGCCGACCACGCCGGGGCAGAGCATCGAGCAGATGTCCGCCGAGCAGGCATTGGTGCGCGAGACGGAACAGGGAATGGTCGCGTCGGCGACGGGCACGTCGAAGATTTCGAGCGACACCGAGCGCGTCGGGGCCAGCCTCTACCGCTACGGCGGGTTGCCCTTCGAGATCGCGAGCGTACTTCTGCTGGTCGCCATCGTCGGCTCGGTGCTGCTCGCCCGCACGGCGAAGCAGGAAGCGGCGGCGGACGACCTCGCGCCGGAGACGCGGGCAGAACTATCGGGCGACGAGGCGCTGGGCATCAAGTGAGAGAGGAGTAAAGCGAGCATGAAGAGAATTGCTTTCAAGATGTTTGCCCACGGCGTTCTGGCCGCGCTGTTGTCCGCTTACGCGGCGGCGCAGGGCGGCGCGGGTAGCCAGTCGCCCCCGCCTCCGCCGCGTCCGCTGCCCACACCGGCCCCGGCGGTGAACGCGGGCACCATCACCGGCTCGATTTACGCGAACGATTATTTCGGCATGCAGTTGACGATTCCCGAAGGCTGGAACATCTACGACGCGCAGGGCAGGCAGGTGATGCTTGAGCATGGACGGCAACTGATGACGACCCACGACCAGCGCGTACAGGCGCAGATGGACGCCGGGGTCGCGCGCACCGTCAACCTGCTTACGTTCTCCAAACTCCCGCAGAATCAAGCCGGGCCGGGCAACGCCATCTTCGCCTGCGGGGCAGAACTGGTGCCGACGTCTGTGATTAAGACGGGCGGCGACTACCTGACCAACATGAAGCAGTTGCTGCCTTACTCGAAGATGACTTACGAGATCGAACAGGATGTCGGCACGGAGAAGATCAACGGGGCCGAGTTCGGCGTGCTGGCCCTCAAAATCGAGTCGAACGGCGCGACCATCGGGCAGAAGTACTACGCGATTACGAAAAGGGAGTACGCGCTATTCTGCGTCTCCACCTACACGAACGAGGGCGACCGGCAGGTGATGGACAAGGCGATGAATTCGATCAAGTTCCGTTGAGGACATATGCACAACCTTCTCGCTTCAACTTTCCTTCTGTGGCAGGAGTCCGTGACCGGGCGCATGTGGCAGGGCTTTCAGCATCCTGACCTGACGAAGTTTCTCATCATCGGGGCGGTGCTCCTCACGGTCGGCGTCGCGGGCGTACTGACGCGGCGCAACATCATCATCATCTTCATGTCCATCGAGTTGATCCTGAACGCGGCCAACCTGAACTTCATAGTCTTCTCGCGTTACTTACAGGACGCGGGCAATGCGAACGCCGTCGCGGGCCAGGTTTTCACGGTCTTCATCATCGTCGTCGCCGCCGCCGAAGCCGCCATCGGCCTCGGCATCGTGATCGCGCTCTACCGCAATCGCGAGACGATTTTTGTGGACAAGATTGATCTGCTTAAGTGGTAAATGGTGAATGGTAAATGGTAAATGGACAGGAAGTAGTTTCCATTTACCATTCACCATTTACCATTCACTAAAAAATTATGCACCGATACATCTGGCTCATCCCGCTGCTCCCGCTCGCCGGCGCGGCCATTAACGGGCTGTTGGGGCGCAAGCTTCGTTTCTCGGAGCGACTCGTCGGCGCGGTCGGCGTCGGGTCGGTGGCACTGGCGTTTTTACTCGGCGTCGCGGTGGTCGTGTCTTACGGGACAAGCATTTGGCCGAAGCCTTACGTGACGAGCGACGACGGCGCGTTCAGGTATACGTGGATTCCGGGCGGCGCGGTCGAACTCACGCAGGGACTGTCGGAACGCGCGCACGTCGAAGGCATGCGGCAGACGGCGGAGTTGGCGCGGCAGAAGTGGATTGAGCGCGGCGCGAAGCCGGGCGACGCCGTCCTCGTCGGCGGAGTGGAAGTGCCGGAACGCAAGGGGCAGGGCGCGCTGCTCGACGTGGAGTGGAGCTACCAACTCGACGCGCTCTCGTCCGTCTTCATCCTGATTGTGACGGGCGTCGGCCTGTGCATCTTCATCTTCGCGACCGGCTACATGCACGGCGATCCGGGCTTCTACCGCTTTTTCGCATACCTCGGCCTCTTCATGTTCTCGATGCTTGTGCTGGTGATGGGGTCGAACTTTCTGATGATGTTCGTCGGGTGGGAGGGTGTCGGCCTCTGCTCCTACCTGCTTATCGGCTACTACTTCGACCGCAAAGAGGCGGGCGACGCCGCGCGCAAGGCTTTCATCACGAACCGCGTCGGCGATTTCGGCTTCGCGCTCGCCGTCTTCGCCGTCATCGCGACGTTCGGCTCGACGCAGTACTCAAGCGTGATGGAGCAGGCGCGCACGTACCCGCTCGAACTCATCGGCACTTGGGGCATCATGTCCTGGATCGCGCTCGGCCTCTTCGTCGGCGCGTGCGGCAAGTCGGCGCAGATTCCGCTCTACGTCTGGTTGCCGGACGCGATGGCGGGGCCGACGCCCGTCTCCGCGCTCATCCACGCCGCGACGATGGTGACGGCTGGCCTCTACATGCTGACGCGCACGAACGTCATCTTCCAGCACTCGCAGGCGATGATGCTGGTCGTCGCCATCGTCGGTGCGCTGACCGCGATCTTCGCCGCGACCATCGGCATCACGCAGACGGACATCAAGAAAGTTCTGGCTTACTCCACCGTCTCGCAACTCGGTTTCATGTTCCTCGCGTGCGGTGTCGGCGCGTTCGTCATCGGCATCTTCCACGTGATGACGCATGCCTTCTTCAAGGCTCTGATGTTCCTCGGCGCAGGCTCGGTCATCCACGGCATGCACCACGAGCAGGACATGCGCCGGATGGGGGGCTTACGGAAGTACATGCCGAAGACTTACTGGACGTTCTTCTTCGGCTGGCTCGCCATCTGCGGCATCATTCCTTTCTCAGGCTTCTGGTCGAAGGACGAGATTCTGTGGAACGCCGCCTCGACCACTTACATTCCCGGCGGCTGGATGCTGTGGGTCATCGCCACCATCGCCGCGACGTGCACGGCCTTCTACATGACGCGCCTGATGGCGATGACGTTCTGGGGCAAGCCGCGCTTCCTCGAAGTGGCGGCTGGCGGGCAGGCCGACGAAGCGCACGCGCACGGCTACGACGAAGCGGGCAAGCCGCACGACGCGCGGAGCGAATCGGCGGGCGACCGCCCGCATCACGAACCGGGCGAGCACGTCGGCGTCGCGCACGATGCTGACGTTGAGACAGGAGTCGCGCACGGTCACGACGCCGCACACACGCACGACGCGGCGCACGCACACGCCGGCGAACACGGGCACGGCGCGCACGTCCCGCACGAATCTCCGGCCTCTATGTGGATGCCGCTGGCGGTGCTCGCCTTGCTGGCGATTGTCGGCGGCTTCGTCGGCATCAGCCCCGCCTTCACAGGCGGCGCGCACGTCGGAGGCCGCCTCAACATCGTCAACTGGCTCGACCCCGTCATCTGGAATCCGGCGACGGGCGAATTCGGCAAAGAGCACGCGGGGGCGGTGGCGGAGCACGCGGAAGACTTGCGGAAGAAAATGGAAGCGGGCGCACTCATCGCGTCGAACTCGCCGGAAGCGACGGGCGAGGCCGCGCATGTCGTGCACGATGCGCCGCTCCCTGCGCGTAGCGAGGCCGAACACGGCGCAGTCGCACAGCGATACGGCGATACAGGCTTCAACCTCGCGCACGCGGTCGAACACAAGCTCGGCAGTCATTGGCTGGCCGAAGTGTTCTTCATCGTCGTCTCGCTCGTCGCCGCCGGACTCGGCATGCTGCTCGGCTTCCTCTTCTACGTCTGGAGGCCGCACCTGCCCGGCGTGTGGGCCGCGCGCCTGCCCGCGTTTTACCGCGCCAGCTTCAACAAGTACTGGGTTGACGAACTCTACGGCGCACTTGTCACGCGGCGCACGATGGACGCGGCGCGCGGCGTTTACCAGATTGACTCGAAGGGCATTGACGGCGCGGTCAACGGCACGGCGTGGCTCACGCGCCGCCTGAGCCGTCTGACGGGCGACTTCGACCGCATCGTCGTGGACGGCGCGGTCAACGGCGTCGCAGGCTTCATACGCATCCTGATGTCGCCGCTGTTTCGCGCCGCGCAGACCGGCCTGACGGCAAACTACGCGCTCGTCATGGTGCTCGGACTCGTCGCCGCCGTGGCGATGTTTTTCGGCAAAGACATTCTCATCGCCTTCACGGGCGGAAGATAAAAGGCAAAAAATTTTACACGGATGGACAGGATGAACAGGATAAAAGAAGTGATGAGTGATGAATGCGAAATGATAAATGAAGAAAAAGCATCTGCCTTATATTCATCATTCATCACTCCGCATTCATCATTTGTCTTCATCCTGTCTATCCTGTCCATCCGTGTAAATTCATTCCTGCATTGCTCGCCGGTTTCGGAGGAACTGTGAATATTCCGTACCTACTCTCAATCATCACATGGCTCCCGGCGGTGGGGGCAATCATCGTGCTCGCGCTGTTCAGGAAGGAACAGACGGACGGGATCAGGAAATTCGCGACCATGTGGTTCGGGCTGGCGTTTTTGGTCTCGCTCGGCCTGCTCGGCTACGACCGCGCTCTGGGCGGATACCAGTTCCTCGAAGATGCGCCGTGGATTCCGATTATCGGGGCGCGTTATCAATTCGGCGTGGACGGCGTAGCGGCGCTGTTGATTATGCTGACGACGCTGCTGGGCGTGATTGCGTCGCTCTCTTCGTGGGAGTACATCGCGAAGCGCGAGAAGGAATACTACGCGCTGTTGCTGCTGTTGCAGACGGCGGTGGTCGGCGTCTTCGCCTCGATGGATATGTTCCTGTTCTATCTTTTCTTCGAGGTCTCGCTCGTCCCGATGTACTTCCTCATAGGCATCTGGGGCGGCGAGCGTAGGCTCTACGCCGCGATCAAGTTTTTCCTTTACACGCTCGTCGGCTCGGTCGTGCTGCTGCTCGGCGTCATCAAGATGTACTTCCTGACGCAGGATGCGGCGCTCCACGCCAGGATCACCGCCGCGACTTTCAACGCGCTCGCGGGCAACGACGGCGCGCGGCTGCTGGTCTCCAACACATGGCAGGAGGCCGCGCGCAACGGCACAGGCACTTTCAACATCATCTGGATGCAGGCGCTCGGCGGCGTGCTGCCGATGGGGACGATGCAGGTCTTGCTGTTTTTCGCCTTCGCGCTCGGCTTCGCGATTAAAGTCCCGATGTGGCCGTTCCACACGTGGCTGCCCGACGCGCACGTCGAAGCGCCTACCGCAGGGAGCGTCATCCTCGCCGGCATCCTGCTCAAGCTCGGCACCTACGGCTTCTTCCGCTTCAACCTGCCGATGTTCCCGGCGGCCTCCGCCGACCAGACTTACTTCGGAAGTTTCGGCGTCCGCAATGTGATGATCGTGCTCGCCATCATCGGCATCATCTACGGCGCGCTCGCCGCCATGTACTTCGTCGTCAAGCGCGACGGCGACGTGAAGAAGCTCGTCGCCTATTCGTCTGTGTCTTCAATGGGTATCGTGATGCTTGGGCTGTTCTCCCTGAACCCGAACGGGCTGAACGGCGCGGTGCTGCACATGATTAACCACGGCATCTATTCCGCCGCGCTGTTCCTGCTGGTCGGCATCATTTATGAAAGACGGCACACGCGCAACGTCGCGGAATTCGGCGGACTCTCGCACGTCATGCCCGGCTACGCCGCCGTCTTCCTCGCGATGGCGATGACGGCCATAGGGCTGCCGCTGTTGTGCGTCTTCATCTCGGAATTTCTCGCCTTACGCGGCGCGTTCGAGGCGAATCCATACTGGGCGGGCTGGGGCGCGCTCGGCATCATCCTCAACGCGGGCTACATGCTCTGGCTTTACCAGCGCATGTTCTTCGGCAACATCGAGAACCCCAAGAACGAAAGGTTGAAAGACCTGAAGGGGCGCGAGTGGGCTTACATGCTGCCGCTCGTCATCGCGTCGCTCTGGATCGGCGTTTACCCGAAGCCGTTCATAGACTACATCCAACTGCCTGTCAGCGCCGTCGTCCGCCACATTCGCCCGAACTACCCCGTGCCGGGCGTGCCGCCGCGCGCACCGGAGACGGCTGAGAAAAAATGACGATGAGTGCGGCAGCGATGAACGGAAGACGAGAGCCTTGCTGTTTATTCATCAATCATCACTCCGCATTCATCATTTAACTTTATGTTTCTTCTTCAAGCCTCCACAACCGCTCTCTACAGCGCCTCCGACTTGCAGTTGATCACGCCGGAGTTGATTCTGACCGTCTGCGCGTGTGTCGTGCTGGTGATGGAAGTCGTGCTGCCGCAGCGGAAAAGCCGCCTGACCGGATACTTCGCGCTGATGGGGCTGGCGCTGGCCGCCGCGTCCGTGCTCGTGCTCGGCGCGCCGTTTCTGTTTCCGGCGTCCGCCGGTTTCGCGCCCTCCGCGTTGACGGGCTTCTACGGCACGGTACGCGTGGACGGCTTCGCAGTCGTCTTCAAACTAATATTCCTGCTCGCCGCCGCGCTGACCGTCGCCATCTCTCTGCGCTATCTGGACGAGGAAGGCGAACAGCGTGGCGAGTATTACGCGCTCGTTTTGTTCGCGACCACGGGGATGATGTTCCTCGCCTCCGGCTACGACCTGATCGTGCTTTACATCAGTCTGGAACTGATGGCGCTGACCTTCTACGTCCTCGTGGCATACACCAAACGCCAGCGGCGCTCGAACGAGGCGGGGATGAAATACTTTCTGCTGGGCGCGTTCTCGTCCGGGATTCTGCTCTACGGGATGTCTCTGCTGTTCGGCGTGGCCGGCTCGACGAACCTCGGCGAGATCGCGCCGCAGGTGATGAAGGCGCTGGCCGCCACGCCGGGCGGGGCCGACACGTTGCGCCCGATAGTGCTGCTGGCGATGATCGCGCTGGCCGCTGGCCTGTTCTTTAAAATCTCCGCCGTGCCGTTTCATATGTGGGCACCCGACGCATACGAGGGCGCGCCGACCTCCGTCACGGCCTTTCTCTCGACGGGGTCGAAGGCGGCGAGCTTCGCGCTCTACGCGCGCATTTTCGTGGACGGCCTCGGCGGGATGCGCCTGGACTGGGCACCGCTGCTGGCTTTGGTCGCCGCCATCACGATCATGGTCGGCAACTGGGCCGCCGTCACGCAGCACAACTCGAAACGGCTGCTGGCTTACTCTTCGATTTCCAACGCGGGCTATCTCCTGCTCGGACTCATCGCCGGAAACGCTTACGGCTACACTGGACTCGTCGTCTATCTCATCGTCTACACGTTTATGAACATGGGAGCGTTCGGCGTCATCATCTCTCTGCGGCGGCGCGGCATCATCGGCGACGAGGTTGACGATTTCGCAGGTCTCGGCCAGAAAGCGCCGGGCATGGCTTTAATGATGGCGATCTTCATGCTCTCCCTCGGCGGACTGCCGCTGACGGGCGGCTTCATCGGCAAGTGGTTTTTGTTCGGCGGACTCTTTCAGCGCGGCGACGCAGGGGCGGGAAACTGGTACTACTGGCTCGCCGCATGGGCCGCGCTCAACACGGTCGTTTCC
The DNA here is from genome assembly GCA_020200155.1 of Acidobacteriota bacterium. Taxonomy (GTDB): domain Bacteria; phylum Acidobacteriota; class Blastocatellia; order Pyrinomonadales; family Pyrinomonadaceae; genus JAIVJG01. Next base: position 18,169 of record JAIVJG010000186.1, read on the forward strand.
TTCTACTACTACGTTCGCTTTATCCGCGCGATGTACCTGGGCGAGCGCGTCGCAGACGCACGCCCTTTGTCGCTCTCCCCCGCGCTTTCCACGGCGCTCGTCGTCTGTGTCGCCGGCGTCATCTTCATCGGCGTGTACCCGCAGCCCGTCATCAAGATGGCCCAGACGCTCATCTCCACGCTCGCCCACGGAGGCGCAATTGCTTTGAGGTAACGCTCAAAAAAGCTCTGGAAAAGAGCAAGGAGAAGAAAATGAAAAGCAAAGCCTCTTTCGGCTCACTGTTCGTTCTCACGCTGCTACTGGCGGCGCAACTATCTTTCGTCACGCCTCTGACACAGGCGAGACAGAACACAAACTCTTCCACGACTGCGGAGGCAAATCAGAATGGCAACGTCTCCATCCCGACCAGCGCCTGCCGCCGAAAGTGTCTGAGAGCATATCGCCGGTGCCTGATCAGCGGAAAAAATAAGATTGCGTGCCGCAAGCAGCTCAGGAACTGCCTGCACCGCTGCCCGCAGTAGTTCGTCTACGAGAAGGTGGAAAAACTTTACAGCGGCTCGCGCATTACGGGCTGCGTGACGAGTGGGCGCAAGGGGCGTTCAACCCCTGCGCCCTCTTTTTGCGTCTTTCGTTGCTGAACTCAAGGCGCGCGTTGGTGTAGAGTTGCGCGTCGCGACAAATCTATTTAGGTTGGGTGGATATGGAGAAAGAACTGTCTGGCAGGGTGGCGCTCGTGACGGGCGCGACTTCCGGCATCGGCCACGCGACGGCGCTCAGGTTTGCCGAAGCGGGCGCGCGTGTCTGCCTCGTAGGGCGCAAGCGCGAGGCGCTGGAGAAAGTGGCGGAAGAAGTGGCTGGACTCGGCGGCGAAGCCCTTGAGGATGCTCGACGTGAACGTGCGCGCTGTCTTCCACCTCATGCAACTCTCCGTCCCGCACCTCTCGGAGCGGCGCGGCAATGTCGTCAACGTGTCGAGCGTGACGGGCTTGCGCGCCTTTCCCGGCGTCCTCGCCTACTGCGTCTCGAAGGCGGCGGTGGATCAACTGACGCGCTGCGCCGCGCTCGAACTCGCGCCGAAGAATGTGCGCGTCAACGCCGTCAACCCCGGCGTCGTCGTTACAGACATCCATAAACGCGGCGGCATGGACGAAGACAAATACGCTGCCTTTCTCGAACACTCGAAGCAGACGCACCCGCTCGGTCGCGTCGGCGATGCGCGCGAGGTGGCCGACCTTGTACTCTTCCTCGCCTCCGACCGCGCTGCGTGGATCACAGGCGTCACCTACTCGATTGACGGAGGCCGCGCACAGACCTGCGCGCGTTGAGTTATGCAAGCGCCGTATCAGTACCGCGTGGCCGCAAGCGGGCGGGTCTTGCGCGACGTGAACACCCGCCCGCTTGCGGCCACGCGGTGCTGACCAATGATGCTGGCCTTCTACATTCTCGCGGCGTTAGTTCTTTTGCAGAGCATTCTCTCCCTGCGCGGCGGTGTACGCTACCTTGCCTACGTGCGCCGCGAGACGGAGGCGCGTCGGTCGCTCTACATGCCGTTCGCTTCCGTCATCGTCCCATGTCGCGGCTTCGATCAGGGGTTGGTCGCCAACCTCGCCGCGCTCTTTGCTCAGCACTACCCGGCCTACGAAATCATCTTCGTCTCCGACCGCGCGGACGACACGGCATTAGCCATCGCCGTCGAAGTGGCGCGCAGTTTTGATGAACACAGCGTTGCGCGTGCGCGCACTGTCGTCGCCGGGAGCGCAAAGGATTCCGGGCAGAAGGTGCACAACCTGCGCGCCGCCGCTGTCGAGATTGACCCGTTGAGCGAGGTGCTCGTTTTCGTTGACACCGATGCACGACCCGATGCTCTATGGCTGCGCTCGCTCGTCGCGCCGCTCGGCGATGAAGGCGTCGGTGCGGCGACCGGCTATCGCTGGTTTCTGCCGGTCAAAGGCGGCCTCGCCTCACACCTACGCTCGGTGTGGAATGCCTCGATAGCCTCTGCGCTCGGCGCGGATGAAAAGAGAAAATTCTGTTGGGGCGGCTCGACCGCGATCCGCCGCGAGACGTTCGAGCGGCTCGACGTGCGCGAACAGTGGCGTGGCGCACTCTCGGACGATTTCGCGCTGACGCGTGTGCTCCAACGCGAAGGTCTTCCCATACGCTTTGTGCCCGGCTGCCTGACCGCGTCGCTCGAAGATTGCACGTTCGCAGGACTCTTCGAGTTCACCACGCGCCAACTGAAGATCACGCGCGTCTATGCGCCGCACCTCTGGAAAATCGTCCTGTTGACGAATCTGCTTTTCGTCCTCGTCTTCTACGGCGGCCTCGCGCTCGGACTGGCACGCGCCGCACTGGGTCTTTCATACGAGTGGCCGCTCGCGATTGTCTGCGCCATCTTTCTGCTCGGCGCGTGGAAGGCTTTCTTCCGTCTCCGCGCCGTCGCGCTGTCGCTCGAACACTATCACGCGCAACTGCGCGCCGGCCTGTGGGCGCATCTACTGCTGTGGCCGGTCACATCCGTCCTCTACCTCTACAACGCCCTCGCGGCGCTTCTTTCGCGACGCATCAAATGGCGCGGCATCACGTATGAATTGAAATCGCCGTCGGAAACTGTCATCATCTCCGGCGACTCTTCAGAAACAATCTCCCCAGAAGCAACAGAGGTCGAAGAAGCGCGCCATGCCTGATAAAGCCGTCCAACTCTACAAACTCCTGCGCTCGACCGGGCGCGAGCGGCGTCTCGGCACAGTCATCTTCTTCATCACCTCGCGTTGCAACGCCAAATGCGAAACCTGTTTCTATCATGAGGAACTGAACCGCCCCGGCGACCTGACGTTCGAGCAAATCGAAACGGTCTCGCGCACGATGCCGCAGATCACAGACCTCTGGCTCTCCGGCGGCGAGCCGACGCTGCGCCACGACGCCTCCGAGATCATTCAACTGTTCGTGACGAACAACGGCGTCCGCCGCGTCATCATCCCGACCAACGGCCTCGTCAAATCGCGCGCTTACGAAATCGTCGAACGCGCTCTCTCTGATAACGCGGAACTGCATCTCTACATGAACGTCGCGCTCGACGGCTACGGCAAGACGCACGACCGCATACGCGGCGTGCCCGGCAACTGGGAGCGGACGCTCGACTGCATCGGATCGCTCTACCCCCTCAAAGAAAAATTCGCGCACCGCTTTCGACTCAACGTCAACACGGTCGTCTGCGCCGACAACTATACGGAGATCGAAAAGCTTTCCTCATTCCTATGGGAAAACTTCCGGCTCGACGGCCAGTACTTCAACATCATTCGCGGCGAGACGAAGGCGGGCGAGGCCATCAAACAAGTCCCGCTCGAAGTCCTGCCGGGCATCTACGCCTCCGCCTCCGCCTTGACGAAGCGCTACGGCGAACGCATGTTCGCGGACGACGACGCGGCCTCGCGCTTCGTCAAATCCGTCGCCTACGTCGGCGCGATCACGACACATTACCGCACGCAGCGCGCCAACACGCCCGCGCCGAGCGCGTGGCCTTTCCCCTGCACGGCGGGCGAGACGACGGCGGTTATTGACTACAACGGCGACGTGCGCGCCTGTGAACTGCGCGAGAAATTCGCCACGCTCGCCGACTACGATTACGATTTCGGCTCGCTCTGGGCCGCGCAGGGAAGGAGTGTGGAACTCGCGGCGATTGACGGCGGCAAGGCTTGCTGGTGTACGCACGTCTGCTTCATACACGATTCGATGCGCCATTCGCGCCGCGCGCTCCTGTGGGAAGTGCCGAAGAACTACGTGACGCGCGAGAGTTGGTGAGCGAAAGTCCGAACGTGTGCGCCGCCCTGTTCGTTTAAGTATGCGTGGCGCTCAACGTCAAAGGATTTTTGCCCGGAGGTTTAAGCATGAATTTCTTCAAGCTCATTCTCGCGCTCGTCGTGCTCTTTCTCGCCGTCCTCGGCGCGTTCGCCCTCTTCGGCTTGGTCGCAGTCGTCATCAAATATCTCTTCTTCTTCGGCCTTCTCGCGCTGGCCGGGCTGGTCGGCTATAAGGCGTTGAAAAAGACGGACGCTCCTTTGTTGGAGGCGAATCCCTTCGACAGGGAGTTGGAGAGGGCGCAACGCTCGCTCGAAGAGATCAAACGCAGGCAACTGTCGAAATAATGAGCGAGGCGTTGATTCCGGAAGAAACACGTATGGCAGACAGCGAAGATCAGGAAAGCACGCGCAAGAGCGGCGTCGCCTATGCGGCGGGGATGGCGATCTTCTTTTCCGTGCTGTCTTTCATGGGGCTGGGATGGCTGCTGGATAAGTGGCTCGGCACGGGCTGGATGATGATTGCAGGTATTATTCTGGGCGCGGTCGTCGGTTTTTACCAATTCATCCGCCTCGTTTCCACCATCAAGTGAAGCCCCTCGCGGCGTGCCTGTAACTCGACAGCGCGCGTGCCTGTGTGTAAAATTGCCCGTTCCGAGATGGGCGAAATTATTGACAGTGCGGGCGGGCACACGCCGCAGACCGTTGGTGAAGACCCGTCGGCGATGGAGCGCCGCATCTTTCGCGGCATGTGCATCGCGGTCGTGCTCTCCACGCTCTTGAGCGCGTTGCTCGCGCCGTGGCGCGTGACGACGGGGCTGCTGCTCGGCGGGGTGCTGTCGCTCTTCAATCACCACTGGCTGCGAACATCCGTGGCCGCCATGTTCGGCGCGACGCTTGAGGGCGCGAGGCCGAAGTTCAGACTGGCGCGCTACGTCCTGCGTTACGTCGTCGTCGCGGCACTGGTCTTCATCGCTTATCAACTCGATGTGGTTTCGCTGGTCGCCGTGCTCGCAGGAATGTGCACGTTCGTCGTGGCGGCACTCGTCGAAGGTTTCAGACAGTTATATCTTGCAATCATCAATCGAGAGGAAACTTAATTGATGCTCTGGTTTTTCCAACACGAAGCGGCTGCCCCGTCAGCCGGGCACGCTGCCGCCGCGACCGCGCAGCACGCAGCGAAAGCGAGCGAACATCACGTCCCGGCCATCGTTGATTTCGTCAACCGAAACGTCGGCGAGCCGCTGTATCAATTTCAGATTCATTACACCAAACCGCTCTGGGATAAATTCTTCGGTTTCTTCGGCACGGATGCCGATAAGGTTTTCGCAGGGAGTCCATACTCGCCGGAGAACGCCGTGCCTTGGTACACGGTGATGTTCATTATCGCATGCGCGCTGACGCTGCTGGTGATCTGGATTCTAAAAACCAAACTGTCGCCGGACGAGCCTTCGCACGGGCAGATGACGCTGGAGGCGGGCGTGCTGGCGATACGGAATCTGCTGGAAGACAACGTCGGCCCGCACGGCCTGCAATACTTCCCCGTCATCGCGACCTTCGGCCTCCTGATTCTCATCTCGAACCTGATGGGACTCGTCCCCGGCCTGCTGTCGCCGACGGCCTCGACCTCCGTCACCTTCGCGCTCGGCATCTCGTCGTTCGTTTACTACAACTACATCGGCATTAAAGAGAACGGGCTGTTCGGCCACCTGAAGCACTTCGCCGGGCCGATCATCTGGCTTGCGCCGCTGATGTTCCCCGTCGAACTCATCAGTAATTTCGTGCGTCCCGTCTCGCTCGGCGTGCGTCTGTTCGGGAATATCTTCAGCGACGAGCAAGTGCTTGGGACGATCTCCGACCTGACTGGCGGTGTCCTCGGCGCACCGTGGATCGTGCCGGTGATTCTCATGCCGCTCAGTCTTTTCGTGGCCTTCATGCAGACGTTCATCTTCGTGCTGCTCTCGATCATCTACATCGGCGAAGTGTCGCACGCGGGACACGAAGGCCACGAAGGCGAGACCGATCACGGCCACGTCCACGACGAGGGCGGCATGGTGACGCTGCCGGAACACGCTTAGCGTCGCCGCCGGCATTTCAACTCGCGACTTGCATCTCTAATTTAATCGCGCATACGAGCGGCGCAGGCACACGCGCCCGCGCACGTTGAGGCGCAAGGTGAGGGCTTTTTCCGTAGGAGCGTAAAGTGGAGTCCACGGACGAGGGGGCGGCGGGACGCATTCGTGTGAGCTTTCGTGTTGTGAAAGCGTGAAGTGCCGGCATCGCTGGAGCGTCGTTGTAAGAGGGGCGGCGGATACCGGGTGAAGGCGAAATTATAAAAATGCGCTGGCTTGGTCTGCTCGCACTCGCCGTTGGTCTTCCGGGATGCTTCTGAAGGAAGTCCGTTTGACAATTCATCAGGAGAACACAACATGAGCAAACTCAGAATGGCTTTCTTCGCCGTCGTCGGCGTGTTGATGGCATCGGCCCCGACCTTCGCGCAGGCGGCGTCGGTCGCGGCGGACAACGACGCGTCGGTTGCCAAGTACTCGAAGATCGCCGCCGGTTTTGGCTTCGCCATCGCGGCGGCGCTCGCCGCCATCGGACAGTCGCGCGTCGCGGCGGCGGCGGCGGAAGGTGTGGCGAGGAATCCGGGCGCGGGCGCGCGTATCCAGACCATGATGATCCTCGGCCTCGTCTTCATCGAGACGCTGGTGCTCTTCACACTGCTGATCGTCTTCGCGGCGGTGAAGGTCTAAAAGAGTTTTACCGAAGACGGCAAACAGCAGCGGGCGTGCTCTCTTGTGACAGAGGCGCGCCCGCATCCTTTTGGTACGCGCGCGTCATACGTCCGCACATTTGAAGGCTGAAGCAGAGAGATGTTCGCCACGGTTCGCAGAGCAACCGCGTATATTGCCTGTCGGCATGGCGCTTGCAAACATTACTGCCTGAGCAATAACACTAACGGGGCAAAGTCAAAGCCTTTCAGACAAGAGCCTGTCAGACTTTGACTTCGACTTGCCCGTTTTCGACTCTCTCCCCATTCAAAACTGACAGCGTGAACTCGGACGAGCGATTCAAAGCTGCTACGTTCTTTCACGCGATAAAAATCAGCCGCCCGCGATGGCGGCTGAAAGAGGACGAAGAATATGAGAAGAATTTTTCTGGCTTTAATCATCCTGCTGTCGTCGGCGACGCTGGCGGTGGCGGATACCATCTACCTGCGCGATGGCCGCGTCGTGCGCGGCACGGTGATCGGCTTCATCGGCGGGCGTTTCGCCGTGCGCGTCAACACGGCGGCGGGAACTTCTATGACAACGACGAGCGCCGCGCGGACGACCACTGCGGAGCAGGGCGAGATACAGTTCTTCAGGCCGCGCGATGTTGACCGCGTCGAACTCGAAGGGCGCTCGCTCGAAGAGGCGCGCTTCGAGACTCGCACGGTCGAAGTCGGTCTGGGGCCGAACTGGATAGACACGGGAGTTGATCTGCGCCGGAACGAGCGCGTTAGCGTGACGGCCAGCGGAACCATCCTCGCGGGACGTTCGCGCATCACCCCTGCGGGCCTGCGCACGACCGACCCGAACGCGCCGCTCCCCAGAGCCGCCGAAGGCGTCCTCGTCGGGGCCATCACAGACGACCCGAACGCGCCGATTTTCGAGATCGGACTCAGCCGCGAGTTCGTCGCCGACCGCGATGGTCGCCTCTACCTGACGGTCAACCGTTCCAGCTACACGGACGCGCGCGGCTCTTTCACGGCGCAGGTTCGCACCGAACGCGACTTCACGCCGCGCCGCAACAACACGGCGGGGAATCGAGATGCGACGCGGGACGCGAGCGAGGACGATTCCGTCTTCGGCGACACGCCGCGCGCCGAGCCGGCCCCGACCAGACCGCGCAATCCCGCGTCGGGTTCTTCAAGTGACCCGTTCGGCACGCCGCGCGACCGCGACCTTGAGCGACGCACGCCGCGCGAAGTGACGGTCAGCGTGCCGGGCAACTCGCAGGGCATGGACACGGGCGTTGACCTGCGCTCCGGCGATCAGGTGACGATCAACGCCACCGGCACAATCGTCGCCGGCCAGCGCGTCGGTTCCGTCGGGCCGAGCGGTAAGCAAAGCGGCGCGGGCGCTTTCTTAGGCAATCCGAGATACCCGTTCCCGCAGGCCGGCGTGGGCGCGCTGCTCGGCGTCATCCGCGACACCGCCGGTCGCCAGTCGCAGCCCTTCCTCGTCGGCGCGCAGCTAGTCTTTACCGCGCAGGCCGATGGCAGGCTCTACCTGCTCGTCAATGACGACAACTACGACGACAACAGCGGGCAGTTCAGCGTCAGGATCAGATACTAAAGAAATGATGAGTGATGAATGCCGCAATGATGAATGAAGAAAAAGCATCTGCTTTCTATTCATCACTCATCATTCATCATTTGTTTTTCGCTTTGTGAGCGGCGCGCAGGATGGGATCAATGGTCGGGGCGAAGGGCGGGGCGTAGGCGAGGTCGAGGCGTTCGAGGTCTTCCGCTTTGAGCGAGGCGTGGAGCGCGGCGGCGTACACGTCTATGCGCTGTGCGACGCCTTCGCGCCCGACCATCTGCGCGCCGAGCAGTCGCCCGCCACGGTCGAGTATGAGGCGTGTGAAAATCTTCGAGCCGCCTTCGTAGTAACCCGCGCGCGAAGCCGCCTCGCTCTCGACCTCAGAAGCTTCAAAGCCGTCTCGCCGCGCTTCATCAAGCGACAGCCCTGTGCGCGCGACTTCGAGATCGAATACCTTGACGACGTTCGTGCCGACGACTCCGTGGTAACGCGCTTCCGCTTCGCCGCGCGCCGCGTTCGCGCCCGCAACCCAACCCTGCCTGACCGCCGGTTGACCGAGCGGGTGCCATACGTGCCGCCCCGAAACTCTGTGCAGCACCTCGCAGCAATCGCCTGCCGCGTAGATGCCCGCCGCGCTCGTCTGTTGTCGCTCGTCAGTCTTGACCGCGCCGCTCTCGCCGATTTCCAGTTTCGCGCTTTGGGCCAACTCGACCGACGGGCGCACGCCCACGCCGATTGAGACGATGTCGGCCTCAAACGCGTGCCCCGCATCCGTCAGCACGCGCTCGACCCGACCGCCGCCCTCGAAGGCCACGACCCTTTCACCGAAGACGAGTTCGACGCCATGCGCCCGCATCTCTTCTGTCACGAGGTCGCGCCCGCGCCCGCCGAGCGTGCTCATTACGTTACCGGAAGATTCTATGACGGTCGTGCGTAGCCCTCGCGTGCGGAAGGCTTCGGCCATCTCAAGGCCGATGTAGCCCGCGCCGACGACGACCGCCGCGCGGGGCCGCGTCTGCTCGATGAATTGGAGCATGCGCCGCCCGTCGCGCAGGTGTCGGAGGACGAAGACCCCGCCGAGTTCGTGCCCCGGCAGCGGAGGGCAGATGGCCGACGCGCCGGCGGCAATGACGAGGCTCGTATAGCCTGTCTCGCGCTCCGCGCCCTCGACCGTGTGGCGCACGACGGACTTGGCGGGGAGGATTTCCAGCGCCTCGCTGTTGAGAAGCACGCATATGTTGTGTTGTTCGCGAAAGTAACCGGGCTGGTGCGCGATGAGTCGTTCGAGTGAAGGGATCAGGCCGGAGATGACGTAAGGCAGCCCGCATGCGCCGTAAGAGATGTCGCCCGTTTTTTCGAGGACGGTAATTTCGAGTTCGTGCGCGGCGCGGCGCGCTTCCATCGCCGCCGCGAGTCCAGCGGCGACGCCCCCGACGATGACCAGATGTTCCGTGCCCAAACTTCCGCCTGCCTTTTTCGAGATGAGAGAACGACCGCGCCGAAAGCTTACTCAAGGCGAAGAGGTAAGGCAAAGCGTCGAGACGGGGCGAGAGTGGAGCGCCGGGCGTGAAATTCCCGGCGGCCTCGAATCGCCGGACGCATTCATCTCGCACCGGCACGCGTTTCTTGTCTTCGCCGAGACACGTCTTATTGCACGTTGCGGAAGCGGTGTGGTACGCTCAATCATCCTCCAAACAACCTGAGTACAAGGCGGATTCCGGCTAAATGAAAACATGCCCGACATGCAGTAAGCGGTATGAAGACACGAACACGCTGTGCCCTTCGGACGGCGCGGTGTTGCAGAAGACCGGCGACGCGCTCCTCGGCCAGGTGCTCGCCGGGAAGTACCGCATAGAGGAAAAGATTGACGAAGGCGGGATGGGCGCTGTCTATCGCGCCACGCACATCCTGATGGAGAAGACGGTCGCGATCAAGGTGCTCCATCCGGCCCTCGCCGCCGACGACACCATCGTCGCACGCTTCACTCGCGAGGCCAAAGCCGCTTCACGCATCTCTCATCCGCACGCGCTGACCGTCACGGACTTCGGCGAATCCGAGAACGGCGTCGTCTTCCTCGTCATGGAATACCTGCGCGGGCGCACGCTGAAGGACATCGTCAGGGCTGAAGGGCCGATGCCTCTGCCGCGCGTCGTCGAGATTATCCGGCAGGTGTGCGGAGCGCTCACAGCCGCGCACGCGGAGGGCGTCGTCCATCGCGACTTGAAGAGCGACAACATCATGCTCGAAGAGTCGGGCGGCGGCGACTGGGCGAAGGTGCTCGACTTCGGCATCGCCAAGATTCAGGAGCCGGTCGGCACGCAAGACCCCGGACTGACCGCGCCCAACTTGATTATCGGCACGCCGCAGTATATGTCGCCGGAGCAGTGCTCGCACGCCTCCGAGATTGACTCGCGCTCGGACATCTACAGTCTGGGCGTGATTCTCTACGAGATGCTGGTCGGCCACGTCCCCTTCACAGGCGACTCGCCGACCGCGATTATGGTGCAGCACATGCAAGACCCTCCGCCCTCGATTCTTGAAGAGCGCAAGGACTTGCCCGCCGCGGTCGGTCGCGTGGTCGCTCGCACTCTCGCCAAGAATCCTGAAGAGCGTTACCAGAGCGCGGGCGAACTCTCCGAAGACCTGACGCTGGCCGCGACCGGCCAGGCACCCGCCGTCGTCGCAACGCCAACCGCCGAACACATCGCCAACACCAACCGCATCGTCGTCCCGACCGGGCTGAACGACGCCCCGCATACCAGCGCGACCGCTGCCGAAACCGATGCCGAAGAAGCCACCGTGGTGAGTGGCAAGGTTCCGCCCGTGCGCCGGTCAGAGCAGGTGGAAGAGTTCGTGCCTTCTTTCATAGAGCCGCCGCCCGCGTCGAATTTCAACCCGGTGCGGATAGTGCTTCCGGCCATTGCTGCCATCGCCGTCATCTTCGCCATCGTCTTCGCCTTTCAGCGCACGCGCTCGAACGAAGAGCAGACGCCGCCGCTCACGAGCGACCCCAACAGCCAGCCGGTGCAATCCGTCACGCCGCCCAGCGGGCAGGCCGAAACCAACATCGTGCCGACCTCCGGCACGCCAATTACAGTTCCCGTTGCCGGCGCGACGACCAGCACGAACGTTAACGCCAACGTCGAGCCATCGCCCACCCCTGCACGCGGCGCGGAGAACAGTAACAAGAACACGAACGACAACGCGGCGCCGGAAGCCACGCCGGAAGCCACGCCGCCCCCCTCTAATCGCAACACGAACAGGCGCAACCTCCCGCCGCCCGTCAATTCCAACAGTAACGACGACGACGCTCCGCCGCCGCTTCCACCCGTGAAAAAGAATCCGCCGCCGCCGGCGAGCACCCCGCCCCCGACTCAGATCGGAGACGACTCTGCCCCGCCGGTCAAGCCGATGAATTAAGTGAACTGCTACGCCAAACGCCGCATTTATCTCCGGGCGCGAGAGTTTAAAGCTTCGCGCACGAGACTCTCCAAACCGCTTTCGTCATTAAACTCCAACCCGATCTCGACCACATAAAGCGGAAGCGCGAAGCGTAAAGAGTGAAGCTTGACGGCATCCTTTGCCGTCGCCAGCAACGCACGCGCGCCGCTCCGCACGGCCCCTCGCGACAGCTCGTCAATCTCGCCCTGCGTGAATTGATGATGATCCGGGAAGGCGCGCGTGTCGCACACTTCGTAGCCGTCGTTCCGCAGGTGCCTGAAGAACGCCTCCGGATTTCCAACCGCGCAGAATACCCCGACCGGCTGCGGAACAGCCTCATTCTCAAATTCGATTTGCGATGACGTGTTCGTCAATGGCCGCACTTGCAGAGTCTTCACCCGCGACGTGAGCACGAGGGCACGACCGCCGCCCAGCCGTTCGGCCTCGGCGCGTAAAGAGTCGAGGTCGCGTGCGAGGTCTGCGCGCGTGATGACGATGCAATCGGCGCGACGCAGCCCACCCGGCGGCTCGCGCAGACGCCCGCGCGGAAGCATGTGACCGCCGCCCCACGGCTCAGTCGCGTCCAGCGTCACGATATTTAAATCGCGCGCGATGCGTAGATGTTGAAAGGCATCGTCGAGTATGAAGGCCTCCGCCTTCAGATTCGCCAGCGCCCACCGCGCCGCCGCCACGCGATCCGCGTCGCTGACGACGGACGCCACGCCGCGCAAAGCTTCGGCGAGCAGTCGCGGCTCGTCTCCGCCCTCGCGTGCGTCTGCGAGCAGTTTCTCACCGTCGGAGACGACGACACGACGGCGCGCGTCGGCGCGACCGTAACCGCGCGTCAAAATACACGGGCGAAGGCCCTCGCGTGCGACGGCGCGTGCGAGCCACTCCACGAGAGGCGTCTTGCCAGTCCCGCCCGAAGTGATATTGCCGACGCTGATGACCGGCGCGTTGATACGATGTGTGTCGAGCGCCCCGGCCCTGTAGAGCGCAAGCCGCGCGCGCACCACCGCGCCGTAGAGAAAACTGAGCGGCGCGAGTGCGGGCGTCGAAGACATAAAGAGGTAGCGGTTAGAGACTATAGGTTGGAGGTCAGAACTTTATCTTTAACCGGCATCCGATTGCTGACCTCCGGCTTCTGTTTGAAAAGTGGCGCGAGCATTTCCACCGTGCGCGAGGTCGCGCCCCGGTTTTGCTCAAGCGCGGCGCGAGCATTCAATCCGATACGCCGCCGCTCGTCGCCGTCGGCCAGCAGGTCTCGCATGGCGCGCGCCAAAACTTCCGGCGCTTCCGACTCGCCGGTGGCGGGCAGTTGCACGAGCGCATGCTGTTCGAGGAAGGAGCAGACGATGGCGTTGAAGTTGAAAGTGTGCGCGCCAGTGATGACGCAACGGGCGGCAGCGGCGGGTTCGAGCA
>JAIVJG010000187.1 GCA_020200155.1 Acidobacteriota bacterium
CGTAGCCGCATCGGTGACGGTCACGACCTCGGAAACCTGGCCCGGCTCAAGCTTCAAACCGAGGCTGGATTCCTTACCGACGTTGACCACGACATCCTTCACGGTCGAGGTCTTGAAGCCGGTCAGCTCGATGTTGACGTTGTAGTTGCCGGGGATCAGGTTGTCTACCCTGAAAGTGCCCTGGTCATTTGTCGTAGCAGTACGCGGTGCCGCAAGGGTCGGGCCGGTGACGGTCACTGCTGCATTCTGGATGGCCGCGCCGTTCACGTCGGTGACGGTGCCGCCAATAGAGCCTGTCGTTGATTTGTCCTGGGCAAAGGCGTTCACCGAAGCTAACGCGATGCACAGCACAACGACAAGATGTAAAAACTTCTTCATTTTGGCTTTCTCCTTCGCTTTGTGAAGCGTTTCAATTATGGGCAGTTAACTTAACGTCTCTAGATTTAGTTTGGCTGAAGTTCAGCCACCTTTTGTGAAATTCACGAGGTTATAACTTCACGAAAAGGCAAATTTTGCCTGTTTGCGTTAACTGCTTATTCCTATGTGAATCAGTAGTAGAAAAGACAGACAAACGGCAGAATTGGTAGAATTTTCTTACCATGGAAAATCAACTAATTCAGTTGTATCTGCTTGTCTGCCACATTTACGATACCCGCTCAGAGAGCTGTTTTCAACGCTTGAGTAATAACTCTGAGCCGCGCTTTACCGATCAGGAACTGGTCGCTATCTACTTGTTCGCACAGTTGAACGGCAAGTTTCGAGAAAAAGGCAATGCATCGCTTCATCGAGCACTATTGGCACGCCTTCTTTCCACGCTTGCCCGCCTATCAAACTTTCAACGCGCGGCTTAACCTGTTGGAACAGACCTTTCAGACCATGGGCAGCTATTTCACCCAATTGTTAGCCGAGCACCAAGAGCCGGAACTTGATCACGTCATTGACAGCTTGCCCGTGATGCTCGCCAAGGGCGGTCATGCTTACACGGCATGCGTCGCCCGCGAGGTGGCCTCAGTCGGTTATTGCGCCAGCAAGAAGACGTACTTTCACGGCGTGAGATTGCACACCATCGCGCAACGGCGATGCAGAACATCCCGCTGCCCGCACAGATTTGGCTCAGGGAAGGGTCGTGCCACGATTTAGCGAGCGTGCGAGAAGCGGAGATCACTTTGCCGCACAGCACGTTGATCGGCGATAAAGCCTTCTGCGACCCGATCCTTGAAGCAATGCTCAACCGGCAGCAGACCACGCTCCACACGCCGCGCAAGAAACCCAAAGGGGCAGAACTCAATGCGGGCGAAAAATATTACAATCGCCTCATTAGTCGCTTGCGGCAGCCGATTGAAAGTTTCTTCAAGTGGCTGATTGATAAGACTGACATTCAAAGAGCGGGCCGCGTTCGTTCAACCGATGCCTTGATGGTTCACTGCTTCGGAAAGCTGACTTTCGCTTTCTATCTGTTAGTGTTCAACTCCTGATTCACATTCCTCATACTTGGAGGTCGCTTTATCCTCTACGGCAACTTATATACCACCCTCTCGTGGATGGCCGCAGGATGCCCTGACAAGAAAGCTAAACCGTTCTTAATGTTCGCCTTAACTTACTCAATGAGAGTGCCATACCCTTACTTCCAGAGGAAGTCGGGTGCCGCAAATCTCCGACATTCTGAATGCTCATTCAAAAAATCGGATGTACGTGTAACTCACCTCTCGTGTAAAGTCCGGGCGAGCTACATTCGGCAAAGGAACACACTCGCTCGACTGCCCCTCACGCGCAACTTTATTACACCGACTTTTCTCGAAAGCTGCCAGTCTTATCCAAGCTTTTGAACCAAAAATTACATGAAATCCAAATTAATGAAGCAGCGTCACCCGACACGTCTCGGTACGATGTTGAAATTGAAGGATTTATCCCGCCTCGCGAGTTCCTGCCAATGACGGCACGAAGATTGCCGTTCTACTTTCAGCCAACCTATGAACAGGTCATCGAAGCGGCAACATCCGGCGTGCTAATTCGATCTACAACCCTAAACAACGGTCTTCGAAAGGTCAAGAGGTTCCTTGCGATGAATGACCCAAAGATTTATGGAGAATAAGAGATAAAATGAGACTCAAGCAACTAGCTTTTTCAATTCTTCTGGCGGCATCGCTGCTGATCGCCCTCGGCGCAACCACGTTTGCGCAGACGAGCCGCGGCACCGTCAGCGGCGTCGTTAACGACCCGAACGGCGCTGTCATCAGCGGCGCGACCGTGACGCTGACCAACACGCAAACCTCCCTCGCCCGCTCGACGACTACTAATGGCGAGGGTGCTTATCGGTTCGATGCCGTCGAACTCGGCACTTATACGGTGGGCGTCAGCGCCACCGGCTTCGGTGAATTGTCCAAAACCAATATTGTCGTCAGCGCCAACCAGATTTCTGCAGTTGACGCGGTTCTACAGCCCGGCGGTCAGCAGATCACCGTGGATGTAACAGCGGACTCGGGGGCGATATTGCAGACTGAATCACCCGTGCGCGGCGGCAACATCGAGGCCGCGAGGATTACTGAACTTCCTTTTGCGGGTCGCAATCCCGTTGCTTTGGCCTTGACGCTGCCCGGTGTTTCTTCCAACCGCTACGGCTTCGGCGTCGGCACCTTCTCCGTCAACGGCTCGCGTGGTCGCTCCAACAACTTCCTGATTGACGGCACAGAGAACAATGACATCTCGGTCGCGGGCCAAGCCTTCCAGATTACCAACCCGGATGCCGTGCAGGAAGTTTCTGTGCAGACCTCGAACTTCGACTCCGAGTTCGGACGCGCCGGTGGCGCAGTGGTGAACACTATCACCAAAAGTGGCACGAACAATTTTCACGGCACAGCTTCTTACTTACTCGATTCGACCCGCGATGACGCGATTACTAACACGCAGTCGCTTGACCCGGCGGTACAGAAGCGCGGCCACCCGTTGCCCGGCACGGAACAGTGGTTCTCGGGCACCCTCGGTGGCCCGCTCCACCTGCCGCGCTTCGGCGAGGGCGGCCCCTCTTACATCAGTGGGCGTAACCGGACATTCTTCTTCGTGGCTGCTCAGAGGCAGCTTCAGAATTCGACTTCTCAGTTCAGTCGCGTCGTTCCTACGGCGGCTGGACTCGCCACGCTTCGCCGAATTTTCCCTACTGGTACCAATGCGAACCTCGACACGTATCTGAATATCGTCAGCAATGTCGTCGGGACGGCGAATCCGTTCCTGATTCCGATTGGTAATAACACCGTCGCCCAGTGCGCCTCCGTGGCGGGCGGCAGCCGGCCTTGCGTGGAGTTCGGCACCGGCTTCTACTCTCAGGCCAGACATTTTGTAGATGACCAGTACCAACTCCGCATTGACCATAGGCTCGGCGAAAACGACCAGCTTTCCGGGCGTTATCTGTATGATAATGCAAACGACCCCTTAGCCAGTTCCAATTTCCCCGGTCTTGAAACCACGCAGAAGAATCGTTACCAGAACGCACTGCTTAGCGAGACGCATGTTTTCTCGCCAAGCATCACAAATGAGCTTCGCGTCGCCTACAATCGCATCAAGCTCGGATTCCCGGCTGACCCGTCGAATCCGTTGGGCAGAACGCTGCCGCGCTTCGACATCACGCAAATCAGTTCCATTGGTATCCAGACGAACCTGCCGCAGGGTCGGGTCGCCAACAATTATGTCCTACAGGACACGATGACCTATCTGCGCGGCAACCATACTTTCCGCTTCGGCCTCGACGTGCTTAAACAACGCTCGCGGCAGTTTGCGCCTATCGTCGAGCGCGGACTGCTCACCTACACGAGTGGCGGCGGATTCACGGCCTTCGGCAACTTCCTCGACAATTTCGGCGGCGGCAGCGGCGGCGCGCGTATTGACTTCGGCAGCGCGAAGTATTACCCGTTCCTGACGCGCCAAGCCTATTTCTTCCAGGATCGCTGGCGCGTCAATCAGGATTTGACGCTCACGCTCGGCCTGCGTTACGAGAACTTCGGCCAGCCGGTTAACACGCTTCGCACGTCGGCCTTCACCGGCCTCTTTAATGTTGACCCGACGACGCTTCAGGGGCCGTTCAGCCAGCCTAACAAGGCGCAGAAGGACAACAACAACTTTGCGCCTACGGTCGGCCTCGCCTACTCGCCGGCGTATGAGAACGGCATGCTCGGTCGGCTCATCGGCAACCGCGTGACGGTGCTACGCATGGGCTACCAGATCGGCTACGACTCGTTCTTCAACAACATCGCTTCCAATGCTGCGACTTCTTCGCCGAATGTCGTCGCGACGAACATCAACTCGCAGGTCAGCACCGCCGCTCCGCGCGGGCTGTCGAATTTGACAAGCCGGCTGCCCACGACGGCACGCCCGCTTACTCCGCTCGACTCGCAAACGCTGGTCACGCCGAATTTGGCCAACCCTTACTACCAGAAGTGGTCTGTCGGCATTCAGCGCGCCCTGCCTTGGAACCTCGTGGCCGACGCCTCCTACGTCGGCACGAAAGGCACCAGGCTCTTCATCAATGAAGACCTCAACCCGCAGGTGCCGGCCACGGCCAACGCATTCCTGCCGGGCATCCAGCGCATCACGCCGGCGGGCTTTGGCTTCCCGACGACCTGCACGGTTGGCGGAACCGTGACGGCGGCGCAGGCCACTTCGCGGTTCCCCTCCGGGTCACCCTGCCCGCTCTCAGGCCGCCTGGACAACCTGCAAGGCTCGCGCTTGATCCGTACCAACGGCGGCTCTTCGATCTATCATTCGGGGCAGTTCCAGTTGTCGCGGCGCTTTGTTAACGGCATCGCCGTCACAGCCGCTTACACCTGGTCGAAGCTCATTGACAACGCCAGCGAGGTCTTCGGCGTCGGCGATACTAACCAACCGCAGCAGGCTTCCTTCCCGGCAGTCTTTGGCGGTGAGCGCCTTGACCGCGCGGTGTCTCTCTTCGACCGCCCGCATCGCGCTTCGATCACATACGTCTACGAGCTTCCATTCATGAAGAATCAGGAAGGATTCGTTGGTCGTCTGGTGGGCGGCTGGCAACTGTCGGGCGTCACCACTTTCGAGAGCGGCGCTCCGCTCACGGTCGTCAACGGCGCGGATGCCGACCAAGTCGGTGGCAACCTCGACCGTCCGCTCTTCAACGCTGCGGGGCAACGCGGAGTCCGCGCGGTTCCGGCGATAGCGACCGCTACCTCCAACCCGTGCAGCGTTGCGGTCGGCGCAACGTTCTACACCAACCCGGAGGCGGGCGGCGCGTGCATTGACCCCAATACTGCACAGTACATTGGCCTTCTCGCCGGTGCTGGGCGGGGCAATCTGGGTCGCAACACCCTGCGTACGCCCGGAACCAACAACTGGAATGTGAATATCCTGAAGCGTGTGAGCCTCACGGAGGGCACGCACCTTGAATTCCGCACGGAGTTCTACAACATCTTCAACCACCCGCAATACGGACAGGGCAGCGTCAGCCCCTTTTCACCCGGTGATGCGGGCGTCTCGGCCAGCGTCATCGGCTCGACGGGGGGACGCTTCCTTCAACCGCAGTTCGCCGACGGCGGTGGTCGCGTCGTTCGCTACCAGTTGAAGTTTATCTTCTAAAGTCGGAATCGCCGGAGATAAAATTCCGGCCTTCGGCTGAAACTTGAAAAGCCCCGCAGTTGAAAAACTGTGGGGCTTCTTTTTGCTTGCTTGGGGAAGTCTCTCAACTATCATTCGACAGAATATCATTCGACAGAATTCAAAAAGACTTAACCACCGATCATCTGCGCGAAGCCCTCGAAGTCGAGCACATACACACTCACCCCCAACAGACGTTCCAGTTCTTCGAGTGTCATCCCATCGAGCATGATGGGTTCGTCCGACTTGTGCGCCGTTTTTGGAAGGATGACGAAGTCGCCCTTGATCCGGTCGCGCGCGGCGAGGACGCAGGAGCCGGTCATCAGCCCGGCGACGACGATCTCCGAGCCGAAGTATTTGTTCTCCACCGCCAGCACATGAAGCTGCGAGCCGAAACGCTCGTTGAGGCGGTTGACCAAATCCGTCAGCACTGGGGCGAAGAGCGTCCCGGTCAGCACCGTCGCGTGCAGCCTCCGGGCGTTGCGCGGGGGGCGCTTTTCGAGTTTGCGCCAGAGTCGCGTGAACTCCTCGTGGAACGAGCGCACCATGCCGACGCCGTCCTCGATTTGCGGGTAGTCGCCGTAGTGTTTGCGGCTCGGCAGGCGTTGTCCGGCGCGCAGGTAAATCTCGTCGCCGAGGAAGGCGAAGTTCGTGCCCAACTTCGCGCGCAAATCTCGCTGGACGAGCGCGACCTCGCGGATAACGCGCCGGCACCATTCAGGGGTCACGGGCGTCAGGCGCTCGTCCGTGTTGTAGCGCGTCAGGCCGAGCGGGACAATCGCAACGCTCTTGACGCGCGGGTACTCGGCGGCGAGATCGTCAATCGTGCGCCGCAAAATTTCGCCGTCGTTGATGCCGGGGCACAGCACGACCTGCGCGTGAATCTCGATACCGGCGTCCATCATCCTCTGCATCTTGCCGGAGATGTCCGCACGTTGCTCGTCAACGCCGAGCAGGTGCGCGCGCACCTTCAGGTCAGTCGCGTGGACGGAGACGTACTGCGGCGTCAGACGCTGCTCGATGACGCGGCGCATCTCATCCTCGGTGATCGAGGTCAGCGTCGTGTAGTTGCCGTAGAGAAAAGAGAGGCGCACGTCCTCGTCGCGGAAGAAGAGCGCGGGGCGGGCGTCCGGCGGGTTGCCGTTGCAGAAGCAGAAGAGGCATTCGTTGGCGCACTGGCGCGGCGCGATGTTCTCGAACTGGAGGCCGAAGTCCTCGCCCTCGCCGCGCTCGATTTCAAGCTCCCATTCCTCGCCGCTTTCTTTGAGGACGTTGACGGTGAGTTCCGTCTCGCCGCCGGTCTGGAAACGAAAATCCAGGTAGTCGCGCACTGTTCGCCCGTTGACACGGACGACGCGGTCGCCCGCCTCAAGCTCAAGCTCCGCGCCCAGACTTTCGGGCGCGACCTCGGTGATGCGGACTCCACGTCGGCGAATCTGCGTGATGGCGGGTGTGACGGCGAACTCGTACATCTCAGAACTCGAAAAACTCAATTCTTGAGCCGGAGGCCAAATGCCATGCGCATGGCGAACAAAATTCTTTCTCAAGTAACCACACAGTATCGCCGAAGTATGACAAGGGTTCAACTCGCGGTTGGAGAAGCGTCGGACGGCATCTCGCCGTGGCTGAGAGAAAGTAGATGAGGAGAGAGCGCCGTTAGTTACAATTTCCGGCAGGTTCGGTCAGCCGCGTTGCGGCATATCGGTCGGGCGTTTTGACTGAACCTGCTGGTCAGAGTGAGAGATTTCGACAACCGCGCCGCTCGCGCCGTTGCCGTGGACGCTTCCGGCTTTTCCCGGAACGCCCTTCATTGAAGCTCTCGCAAGTTCCGCCGAGACGCGTAATCCAAGTGATTTTGGAGTCCGCCACGAGTCCCGCACGCGCGACGCTTCCCGCGCGGGAAACCATCTGCCCGACATCTTCCGAAGGGCATGCCGCTTGCACTGCTTCACGGCGCGATCTCCCCTCGCGACTCCGCCGGAAAGTCCAAGAGGTTACGGTTAGCACATGAGCACAACCCCCAGCGAGATCATCCAACCAGCCGCCCCGATTCTCCACGCCTGCCCCGCACCGAAGCCCGCCACCATCCTGCTCGCCGAAGACGACCGTTCCCTCCGCCGCTATCTCGAAGTCACCTTGCAGCGCGCAGGCTACAAAGTCATCGCCGCCGCCGACGGACTCGAAGCGATGAAGGCGCTGCTCTTGTCGGCGGTTGACGCCGTCGTCACCGACGCCATCATGCCGCACCTGAACGGCTACGAACTCTGCCGCTTCCTGCGTAGCCACCCGACGCTCTCTGCCCTCCCCGTCGTGCTCCTCAGCGGAATTGACCAACTCAACGCGACACGCGAAGGCGACGAACACGCAGACGCTTATCTCTCAAAGCCCGTCCGCGCCGAAGAACTGGCGGACTGCCTCGCGCAAGTGCTGGCGAACGCGGATTGATTGCATTCAACAGGAGACGTAAACGAGCGCTTCCGCCAGCGACTATTTCAACCATTCCACACAAGCGAAGAAGGCCGCCCTCGTACGAGGGCGGCCTTCTTCGTTTTTCGTTGATGAAAGTTTGAAACTCTCGCGCCGAATCAACTCGCGCGGCTGGCCGTCGAGGTCGTGCCGCCGATCACGTCGTCGAGCGGTGTGTACTCCAACTCCTGAGAGATCGCGACGGCCTCGTAGGTCAGCTTGCCGGCGTAGGTGTTGATGCCCGCCTTGAGGCCGGAGTCGTGCGTGATGGCTCCGAGGAAGCCACGATTGGCGAGCCGGAGCGCGTATGGCAGCGTCGCATTCGTCAGCGCGAAGGTCGAGGTGCGCGGAACCGCCCCCGGCATGTTGGCGACGCAGTAGTGCAGCACGTCGTCCACGTAGTAGGTCGGGTTCGAGTGCGTCGTCGCATGCGTCGTCTCGATGCAGCCGCCCTGGTCAACGGCCACGTCCACGATGACCGCGCCCTTCGGCACGTCCCTGAGCATAGCGCGCGTGACGAGCTGCGGGGCCGACGCGCCGGGCACGAGCACCGCGCCGATAATCAGGTCGGCCTTCGAGATAGCGTCCTGAATGGCGTAAGAGGAAGAAGCGAGCGTCGTGATGGTCGAAAGAAAGATATCGTCGAGTTCGCGTAGGCGGTCGAGGTTGTTGTCAATGACCGTGACCTGCGCGCCCATGCCGACGGCGATCTTCGCCGAATTCGTGCCGACCACGCCGCCACCGATAATCACGACGTGCGCCGCCGGCACGCCCGGCACGCCGCCGAGCAGCACGCCGCGCCCGCCGTTCATCTTCTCAAGATACTGCGCGCCGACCTGCACCGCCATCCGACCCGCGACCTCCGACATCGGCGTCAGAAGCGGCAGCGTCCCGCGCCTGTCCGTGATCGTCTCGTAAGCGATGCCCGTCACTTTGCGTTCGAGTAGTTGCCTCGTCAACTCCCTATCGGGCGCAAGATGCAGGTACGTGAAAAGCAACTGGCCCTCGCGCATGCGCTCGTATTCGGGCCTGATCGGCTCTTTGACCTTGACGACCATCTCGGCCTGCTGCCACACCTCGTCAGCGTTATCGAGAATCGTCGCGCCCGCGCGCACGTACAGCGCGTCGTCAAAGCCGGAGCCTTCGCCCGCCGCGCGCTCGACGACGACCTTGTGCCCCGCGTCCGTCAACGCGCGCACGCCCGCGGGCACGAGGCCGACGCGGTACTCGTTATCCTTAATCTCCTTGGGGAGTCCGACGATCACAGTGTTTAGTCTCCTTTAGTTTGAAGGACAAGGCAGGAATGCCTGTCCGACATCGGCTACAAGTTCACTTCATCAATCTGCGCGCGTTGCAGCTTGCCGCTGTAGTCAACGTAGATGGACTTCCACTCGCTGAAGATGTCCAGCACCTGCGTGCCCGCCTCGCGGTGGCCGTTGCCGGTCGCCTTCGTGCCGCCGAAGGGCAAGTGAACTTCCGCGCCGATGGTCGAGGAGTTGACGTAGAAGATGCCTGTGTACATCTCGTTCATCGCGTGGAAGGCACGGTTCACGTCCTGCGTGTAGATGGATGCTGACAGCCCGTAGCGCACGCCGTTGCCGATCTCGATGGCGTTTTCGAGCGAGTTCGCAGGGATGACGGTCGTGACGGGGCCGAAGATTTCTTCCTGCGAGATACGCATCCCCGGAGCGGCGTCTGTGAAGACGGTTGGTTCGATGAAGTAGCCGCGCGCGTGCTCGCCGGAGTCTAAACGACGGCCTCCGCACGCGAGCGTCGCGCCGTCCTCGCGTTCGCCGATTTCGACGTAGCCGAGAATCTTGTGGACGGCATCGGCGTTGATGACAGGCCCCATTTCGGTCTTCGCGTCGAGGCCGTTGCCGACGCGAAGCGACTGCGCGCGCGCAACCAGTTTTTGCGTAAATTTCTTGTAGACTTTCTTGTGGACGACGAGCCGCGAAGAGGCCGTGCAGCGTTGTCCGGAAGTGCCGAACGCGCCCCACACCGCGCCCTCTATGGCGAGGTCTATGTCTGCGTCCTCCAACACGATGATGACGTTCTTGCCGCCCATTTCCAGCGAGCAGATGGCGTTGCGATCCGCGCAGCGAGAGGCGACGACGCGCCCCGTCTCGGTCGAGCCGGTAAACGAGATCAGTCGCACCGCAGGGTTGTCGGTCAGAGCCGCGCCGACCGTCTCGCCGTAACCCGTCACCATGTTGACGACGCCGGGCGGAATGCCCGCTTCCTCGCACGCTTTGATGAGATTGTAAGTGGAGAGCGGAGTGTCTTCCGCAGGCTTGATGACGAGCGTGTTGCCGCAGACGAGCGCGGGGATAATCTTCCACGAAGGAATCGCCATCGGGAAGTTCCAGGGCGTAATCAGCCCGCACAGTCCGACGGGCTGGCGCACGCACATCGCGAACTTGTTGGGCATCTCGGCGGGAGTGGTGAAGCCGTGCAGACGGCGCCCCTCGCCCGCCGTGTAATACGTGCAATCAATCGCCTCCTGCACGTCGCCGCCGGTCTCGCGCAAGACCTTGCCCATCTCGCGCGTCATCTCGGACGAGAGCCTGTCCTTATCGCGGATGAGAATCTCGCCGAGGCGAAAAAGTATTTCGGCGCGGCGCGGCGCGGGCACGCGCCGCCAGCGGTCGAAGGCATTGCGCGCGGCTTCGACGGCGCGATCCATGTCCTCGGCGGTCGAGAGGGGAAAGCGCCCGATCACTTCGCGCGTGTCCGCAGGGTTGACGTTCTCGAACGTCTCGCCGCCTGACGACGCCACCCACTCGCCGTTGATGTAGTTCGTGTACGTCTTCACCGACGGACGCGCCGCCCGCGCGCCTGTGCGGCTGTTCTTCTTACCATTCTTGTTGAGAGCTTTTTTCGCCTGAGCCATATCTTGGTAAATGGTGAATGGTGAATGGTGAATGGTAAGAAGAAGTTTTTATCTATTCACCATTCACCGTTTACCATTTACTGAAACGTGAACTGCACGATGTTTTGCAGGATGCGGTCGCCGTTGTAGACGGCGACGTGCATGACGATGGGGTCGCCGAGTTTGAGTTTGCCGACGATGCTCTCGAAGTCTGCGAGCGAGTTGACGGGCGCGCGATTAACGCGCTGCACGACCATGTTCTTGCGCAGGCCTGCTTCAAAGGCAAGTCCGGCCTGGTCAATCTCTTTGACGAAGAGGCCGCGCACGCCTTTCAGGTTTCTTTCGTTGGCGATCTGCGGCGTCAGTTCGCTCAGGGTCAGGCCGAGCACGGGGCGGTCGCTCTTGGGCGTCTCCTTCGGTTCGGGCTTGACGGTGTCGGGCTTGTCTTCGGCTTCGAGCACCGCAGAGGCGCGCGGCGGTCGCTCGCCAATCTGGACGCTGGCCGCGTGGCGTTCGAGCCTGTTGTTGGCCTCGCGCAGGTACGTGACCTGCATGGTCTGCCCGACGCCGGTGGAGGCAACCTTGTTGATTAAATCCTGCGCGCCGGTGATCGGCTGGCCGTTTATTTCGACGATGATGTCGTTGGTCTGGAGGCCGGCCTTGGCCGCTGGACTCTGCGCGTCGGCGATGTCGCGGATGATGGCCCCCTTCGTGTCGGGCAAATTGTAGACACGCGCGAACTCAGGCTTGATGGGGTCGAGGAAGATGCCGAGGTAGCCGCGCCGCACCTTGCCGACGGAGGTGATTTGGCGGAAGACGGAGTCTGCGATGTTCGACGGCAGGGCGAAGCCGATGCCGTTGTAGTCGCCGGTCGAGGTGGCGATCTGCGAGTTGACGCCGATCACTTCGCCGCGCATGTTGACGAGCGGGCCGCCCGAATTGCCGCGATTGATCGCCGCATCGGTTTGCAGGAAACGCTGGAAGCTCGAAGCGCCGGGCGTCAGCCTCTCTTTCGTCGAGATGATGCCGGCGGTGACGGTCTGCTCAAGGCCGAACGGCGAGCCGATGGCGAGCACCCAGTCGCCGACGAGCGCGTCGTCCGAGTTGCCGAGCTTGACGAAGGGCAGGTCTCGCGCACTCTTGACGCGGACGACGGCGAGGTCTGTCTCGTCGTCAATGCCGACGACTTCGCCGCGCAGCGTCTCGCCGGATTGGAGCTTGACGGTGATGCGGTCGGCTCCCTCGACGACGTGCTGGTTGGTCAGGATGAGTCCCTTCGGGTCAACGATGAAGCCGCTCCCGACGCCGCGCGATGGCCGCCGCGCGCGATTACGCAGCATGTCCAGCAGGGGATTGTCGGCGTCCTCTCCGTCTTCTTCGTCGCTGTTCTTGTTGCCGTTCTTCTGCGCGAGCTGCTGGGGCGCGGAGATGGTGTCAATGTTGACGACCGCCGGCTCGACCGTTTTGGCGATCTCGGCGAACGAGGCCGAGAGGGCTTCGGGCGCGCGGGCGATCCTGTCCTTCTGCGCCTCGCTCTGCGCGACGGCCTGCTTGCCCGCCAGCATCGCGCCGATGCCGATGCCGATCAACACGCACGCCACCGCCAGCGCGGCGATCCACACACGCAGCTTGCGCAGGATGTCGCGCTCGCCTTCCGTCGTCTGGCCCGTGGGAATTTGCAACATAAAACTTTGTACCGCCTTCAACTTCTATTAGGGAACCCGAAGCCACTCGACACAGCCGAACCGTGGAGGCTTCGTGCGTGTCGCCGGTCTGTGCATGAGTCTGCAAGGGAAAATGCACAGAGTTGCGAAGGAGTCGAGTATAACCAAACCGCGCACGCGCCGCAAAGGACTGAGGCACGCGGGGCAGGAATGGGTTTTGAAGTTTTTATGCGGTTGAAGATTGGATGCGACTACGTCGGGAGCGTCCACGTCAATCGTCCGCCGCGCACGGCATTTCGTCTTCCGCGTCATCTCCCTCCGTCGCCCGTCCTCTTCTTTCGCCCCAGCGCAACTCCGAGACGACGACGCCCGCGAGGATGAGCAGCGCGCCGGCATTCGCACGCACGCCCATCCACTCGCCGCGCCCGCGCGCGAGGACGGCGAAGAGGGTCGCGAAGACGGGTTCGAGGCTGAAGATGATCGCGGCGTGCGTCGCGGACATGCGCGCCTGCCCCCACGTCCAGAGGAGGAACGCAACGACGGTCGCCACCAACGCGAGGTAGGCGAGTTGCCACACGACGCGTGCGCTCCACACGAGCGGCGCGAGTTCGCGCGCGAGCGACGGCGGCAACCCGCGCGCTCCGGCGATTGACCCGTATGCCGCCAGTACGAGCCACGCGAACAGAACGAGCGCGGCGGCCACGACAATCTGCATCACGGCCAACTGTCGCATGTCCTGGCGTCTGGCGTAGCCGCTCATCAGGGAGATGTGCGTCGCAAAGAGCGCCGTGCAGCCGAGCGTGATGAGATCGCCGGCGTTGACCAACCCTTCACCCTGCGGCGCGAGCACGAGCACGCCGCCGATGGAAGCCAGCACGACTCCGACGAGATTCTCGCGGCTTGGCCGCGCACGCATCAACGCGTAGGCGACGAAAGCCACGAGCGGGGTAGTCAGTCCTGTGATGAAGGCCGACTTCGCGGGCGTCGTGTAGGACAGCCCCACGGCCTGCCCCGCGAAGCCGATTCCGATAAGCAGTCCGAGCGTCGCGCCCGCTTTCCATTCGCCACGGCTGGCGCGCGTCAGACGCTTCGGGAAGAGCGCCGCGAGCACCGCGCCCGCCAGCGCCAGACGCACGGCCATGTATGCCAGCGGCGGCCAGTGGTCGAGAACGTCTCTGGCGATGACGAACGTCGAACCCCAGATGAGCGTCGTCAAAAGGATCGCGGCGTCCGCCCCGAGATTGGCTTTCAGTTTCATGTCAAAAGCAAAGTGACGGGCGACGAG
>JAIVJG010000188.1 GCA_020200155.1 Acidobacteriota bacterium
CTTTCTTTTCATCCTCGCCCTCTTCACACTGGCGAACTCCTCGGACTCGTTTCTGCTGTTGCGCGCGAGAGACGCGGGCATCGGCGCGGCGGCCATCCCTCTGTTGTGGGCGGCGCTGCACGCCAGCAAAGTCCTGAGTTCGCTCTTTGGCGGAGACCTCTCCGACCGTCTGGGACGCAAGACTTTGATTACTTCCGGCTGGCTCCTCTACGCCGCCGTCTATCTGGGCTTCGCCTACGTCTCTTCGAGCGTCGGGGCATGGGCGCTGTTTCTCGTCTACGGCATCTACTTCGGCCTCGCCGAAGGCGCGGAGAAGGCTCTCGTCGCAGACCTCGTGCGCCCCGAACAGCGCGGCACGGCTTACGGGTTGTATAATCTCGCCTTCGGCGTGACGGTGCTGCCCGCGTCGCTCCTGATGGGCACGCTGTGGGACTGGCAAGGCGCGACCGTCGCCTTCGCCGCCAGTGCTGGAATCGGCGCGACCGCCGCGTTGCTTTTGCTGTTGACGGTCAGGACACAAAGCAAGGCTTACAGTTGAATTTTCATTCCACACGGCCCGGCGTCAAAGGGCGCGGGCCGGCACTCTACCCGGCAGGTTCTAAGCATTGATTGATCTCAACAACTTTCGTCTTATCAGCAACGCGGAGGACGTGAGCGCGGCCTGCGAAGAATTGTCGCGGCACGCGACGCTGGGCTTCGACACGGAAACCACTTCGCTCGATCCTTACGAGGGCCGCCTGCGTCTCTTGCAGTTCGCCTCGCCCGAAGGCCAGTACGTTTTTGACCTCTACCGGCTTGCGCCCGGCGGCGACACTTTGCAGGCAGAGGCGCTCGAACCTCTGCGACGACTGGTCGCCGCCAAATGCCCCGTCAAGATCGCGCACAACGCGAAGTTCGACGCGAAGTGGGTGCGCCGACACCTCGGCGTGGAACTGGGCGGCGACTTCGACTCGCGCGCGAACGCCAACGGCGTCGAGCGCGTCGAGCGCGGCGGCATCTTCGACACGATGCTCGCCAGCCAGATCGTCTCCGCCGGCGAGCAGGAAGACCGCCACAGCCTCGAAGCCGTCGCCGCGCGATACTTGAATGAGTCGCTCGACAAGTCGCAGCAGGTCAGCGACTGGTCGGGCGAACTTTCCACGACGCAACTCGAATACGCCGCGCGCGACGCCGCCGTCATGCTCCCCCTGCGCGAGCGGCTGGTCGAACTTCTGCGCGCCAACAATCTGACACGCTGCGCGCAGTTGGAGTTCGAGTGCGTCGTGCCCATCGCGGCGCTCGAACTCAACGGTATCTTTCTGGACAAAGAACGCTGGCGCGAACAACTCGCCGTCGTCGGCAAAAGGCGCGTCACGCTCGCCGAAGAGTTGCAGGAAATCCTCGCCGAAGAATCGCAGCAGCAATCCTTCTTCGGCCCTTCGCGCGCGGACATCAACCTCGATTCGCACGTCCAGTTGACGAAGGCGCTGACGCGCCTCGGCGTCCCCGTCCCAGACTCGACGCGCAACTGGAAACTGCAACCGCTCGCCAACGATTACCCGGTCGTCGCCACGCTCCTCGAATACCGCACGGTGCAGAAGGCGCTGACGAGCTACGGCGAAAACATCCTCCATGAGATCAGCCCCGTCACGGGCCGCATCCACGCCAACTTCCACCAGATCGGCGCGCCGACCGGGCGCATGTCGTGCACGTCCCCCAACGTGCAACAGGTTCCGCACGCGGTTGAGTACCGCCGCTGCTTCCGCGCGCCGGAAGGGAGAAAGCTCATCATCGCGGACTATTCGCAGGTCGAGTTGCGTATCCTCGCAGACTTCACGAATGATAAAGGTTTCGTGGACGCCTTCAACTCCGGCGCGGACTTGCACCGCGTGACCGCCGCGCAAATCTTCAACGTCGCAGTCGAAGAAGTTACGAAGGTGCAGCGCGACTTCGCCAAGCGCCTGAACTTCGGCGTCGTCTACGGGATCGGCGCGAAGCGTTTCGCGATGATGACCGGCCTCTCCGAGACAGAGGCCGAAGACCTCCTGCGCCGCTACTTCTCGACCTACCGCGACCTCGACGCGTGGCTGCGACGCGCCGCGCAGCAGGCCGTCCGCGAGCGCACCGCGCCGCGCACAGTGGCGGGCCGGTCAATGTTGTCCACGACGAGATCGTCGTCGAGGCAGATGCGTCGGAGGCCGAGGCGATTGCGAAGACGGTTGAAGAGGCGATGTGCGCGGCGGGCGGCGAATACGTCAGGAAAGTTCCCATCAAGGTTGAAACTGAGATTGCGGACGAGTGGGTCAAGTAGCAGGAGGGAAGTGGTAAGGCGGACGGGCTTATCAAATACACTTGACGGGAAATGGCGTGGATATCTACGTGCGTTAGCGCACATAGCGTGTATAATCCCCACGTACTATTCGCAGGGCGACGGTGCTGCAAGCAGCGCCTTCTCGTTCTCTCGCGTGCGGTCGAGAGCCGGGATGCATACTTACAGCTTCCAACTCTTCATCAAGCGATAAGTGAAAGAGGTTTGCCTGTGTCTCAATCCCAGAGGTTTCCACAGTCGAATGCCAACCAACTGCTCGCCGCGCTGCCTGCCGAAGAGTATGAGCGGCTGCTGCCCCATCTGGAGCCTGTCTCATTTTCTCTCGGCGAGGTCGTATACGAATCCGGCGGGCATATCAATCACGTCTATTTCCCGACCAATTCCATCATCTCTCTGCTCTACATCATGGAAAACGGCGCGACCGCTGAAATCGGCGTGGCGGGTTACGAAGGAGTGGTCGGCATTGCCCTGTTCATGGGCGGCGCGACGATGCCGAACCGGGCGGTGGTGCAGAGCGCGGGCAGCGCGCTGAAGATGAAAGCGAAGGCGTTGCAGGACGAGTTCGTGCGGGGCGGGGCGTTTCAACTCTTGCTGCTGCGCTACACGCAGGCGTTGATGACTCAAATCTCACAAACAGCCGTCTGCAACCGTCTCCACTCGGTTGACCAGCAACTCTGCCGCTGGTTGCTGCTGAGCCACGACCGTCTGCGTTCAGACACACTGGTAATGACGCACGACCTGATCGCCAATATGCTGGGGGTGCGCCGTGAAGGCGTCACGATGGCTGCTCAAAGGCTGCAAGAGCAGAAATTGATCTCCTACGTTCGCGGCGCTATTACGATTCTCGACCGGCAGGGTTTGGAAGCTGCCGTCTGCGAATGCTATCAGGTCGTCAAAAGCGAGTACGACCGCCTGCTCGGCTAACAACTTTCCTTCATTTTCCCTCACTTCCCGGCCTATGTGCGCTAACCCACAGACAGGCGTTTCCCTCCGGTGTTACTCATAAAGGGTCAGGTTTTTGGGTGATTACCGGATAATTTAAATGCTCGTCACAGACAAAGGGCCTCAATGCAAGTAGCCAATGATCCGAGCGTGATGATCGCTGATGACTCCGAGGATACACGCGGGTTGCTGAGGCACTGGCTGGAGACGAAGCACTGCCGGGTCGTGGAAGCTGCGAACGGCCAGGAGGCGTTGGACTTGACCCGTGGCGAGTGCCCTGATTTGATCCTGATGGACCTCAGAATGCCTGTGCTCGATGGGCTGGATGCCACGCGTCGCATCCGCGAACACGCCGGGGAATGTAATGTCCCCATTGTGGGGATGTCCACCTATCCGACGAAAGAAGCGCAATCCCTCGCACTCGCCGCCGGGTGCAATTCGTTCATCGCCCAGCCGATTGATTTTGACCAGTTGAGCGCTCTACTCAGCCGTCTGCTGCCCGCATCTGCCGGCCATCCGTCTTAGAGCTAAGGTGAAGCGTAGCCGGGTCCGGTGTATGGCAGTCTCTGTCAGCTTTGATTCCTGACTGGCTCTGCCCTTTTGACAATATATCTCTCGACATCAGGATCGGGCTGACGACCTTCTTCTTGTGCCGTCTGCTGTCTTTCATGGCTTGACTGACACAAGGAGTTTTCTGATGCCGTCCGTAAATGGAAATAAGCCGGTTACAAACCGTCTGCTCGCCGCCCTCCCTAAAAAAGAATATCAACATCTGCTGCCTGAGTTGGAACCTGTCACACTGGCTTTCGGCACGATTCTCTTTGAACCCGGCGACATCTTCCGGCACGTCTACTTCCCCAACAACTCCCTCATTTCTCTGCTTACTCTGGGAGCAGGCAGCGGATACCTTGAAGTAGGTATTGTCGGCAACGACGGCATGGGAGGTCTGCCCGTCTTCATGGGAGTCAACAAGGCGCGCAATCGCGGTCTGGTGCAGGGCGAAGGCACAGCCATGAGGATGAAAGCGACGGCACTGCGTAAGGAGACCGGCAACGGCAGTTCGCTAACCAGACTGCTGCATCGCTACACGCACTCGCTCCTGACGCAAATCTCACAATCGGCGGCCTGCAATCGCTTTCACCAGATCAATGCGCGGCTCGCTCGCTGGTTACTGATGACGCACGACCGCGTCGAAGGTGACGAACTGCGTCTGACTCAGGAGTTCCTCTCGCACATGCTGGGGGTGCGGCGTGAAGCTGTCACTCCGGCTGCCGGTGCTCTCCAGAAACAGAAGCTCATCAGCTACAGTCGCGGCCACGTCACGATTCTCGACCGGGCCGGCCTGGAAGCCGCCTCCTGCGACTGTTACCGGGTGATGAAAGATGAGTATGACAACTTTCTGGCTTAGAGTTGGTCGCGGGGCATCAAACCTGAGTCACACGCGCTTTCATCCCTCGCCCTTCGTCCCTGCTCTCCCGCGCCAGATGAAGTAGACGGGAAGCCCCATCAGCACCAGCACGTAGCCGATGCCGGACGTGAGCGGCGTGAGATAGGCGAGGTCAAACACGAGCAGCGCCGCCAGCGAGACGTAGACGAGTGGCACGACCGGGTAGCCCCACGTGCGGTACGGGCGCTCGACCTCCGGCGCGCGGCGGCGCATGACGATCACAGCCCCCACCATCAGCGCGTAAAAAATCAAATCAGCCGAGATGATGTATTCGAGCAACTGCGTGTAGACGTTGCCGAACGTAGTCGTGACCTTTCCCGTGGCCGCGTCGGTCGTCGTCGTGACCGTTCTGGGCAGCGTCAGGAACGCGGCCCACAACCCTTGCGCGACGAGCGCAAAGGCCGGGACGTGACGGCTGTTGACGCGCCCGGCGCGCTCGAAGAACAACCCGTCGCGCGCCATCGCGAAGTAGACGCGTGCGCCTGCGAGGACGAGTCCGTTGTTGCAGCCGAAGGTCGAGATCATAATCGCTGTGGCCATCGCGAATGCGCCCGTCGCGCCGAAGATTTTCTCCAGCGCGGCGCTCGCCACGCGTCCCTGCGGCGCTTGCTGAATCCCCGCGAGCGGCAGCGTGACGACGTAAGCCAGATTGGCGAGCAGGTAGAGCGCGACGACGGACGCGCAGCCGAACAGCAGCGCGCGGGGCAGGTTCCGACCCGGTTCTCGTATCTCGCTGCCCGTGAACGTCACGTTGTTCCAGGCCGACTGCGCGAACAGCGGCCCGACCATCGCACGCCCCAGCAAGAGCGCCAGCGCCAGCGACCCGAACGCGCCCGTCCCCGTCTGCACCGTCTCAGGATTCCACCCATTCGCCCACGAATCCCACCAGTAGGCCGTCCACGCCGCGCCGTCGTAGCCGCGCCAGCCTATTGCCAGCCCGACTAAGATCAGCCCTGCGAGCGCCGCCGTCTTCGTCAAGGTGAAAACGTTCTGGATGAGTTTTCCCAACTGCAAGCCGCGCGTGTTGACGAAAGTGAGCAGCAGGATGAGCAGCACGGCGACGAGTTGCTCCGTTGAGAGGCTGAGGGCGTAACGCCCGCCGCCGAAGACGACGGGCGCGAAGAGATAATTGGTCGGCGAGACGGCGCTCAAGAGCACGCCGAGGAATTTCGCGAACGCGATGGCGACCGCCGCAATCGTGCCCGTCTGGATGACGATGAAGAGCGCCCACCCGAAGAGGAAGCCGATGGCCGGGCTGTACGCCTCGCGCAGAAAGACGTACTGCCCGCCCGCGCGCGGCCATATCGCCGCCAGTTCCGCGCAGCAGAGAGCGCCCGTGATAGTGAGCACACCGGCCAGCGCCCACGCCACTAAGAGCCACCCCGGCGCGCCGACGAGTCTCGCAGACTCAGCCGAAGTGATGAAGATGCCCGAACCGATCATCGAGCCGACGACGATCATCGTCGCATCGAGCAGGCCGAGGCCCCGCTCAAGGTGTTCGGGTTGTTGGGTGGCTGATTTCTCCGGCATCGCGGTTCAGGCTTGCGGCTCAGGCGTTGGAGATTCGACTGTAGAGCGCGCGTATGTTGGTCTGCCCTTGCGCGCCTTGTCAATTATAATTTCGAGGCCGGATGCGGCGCATTGAATCGCGCAACCGCATCGCCGCGCCGCGCTCCGCAGAAGGGTTGACTGCTTGACAGTCGCGCGGATGCTCTCCTAGTCTTGAACTTTTGAGGGCGCGCGAGTCCTTTCGTGTCCTTTGCAGATTATCTTGAATAAATCTCCGAACATTTCCGGTTATGGTTAAAAACGAAATCATCAATCTCATTTCCACGCAGGGCGGGCGCGTCGGCGTCATCGGGCTGGGCTACGTCGGCCTGCCGCTGGCGGTCGAGTTCGCGCGCAGGGGTTTCCGCGCCACAGGCTTCGAGGTGGACGAGCGCAAGGCCGCCACGATCAACTCCGGCGATTCTTACATCGGCGATGTGCCCGCGTCGGCGGTCAGTGAACTGGTCGCCTCCGAACACCTGCACGCGACGACGAACTTCGACGAGCTGGAAGGCTGCGACGTGATTATCATCTGCGTCCCGACCCCCCTGCGGAAGACGAAGGAGCCGGACATCTCTTACATCCTCGCCGCCGCAGGCGAGATTCAGAAACGTTTGAGGCGCGGCCAACTCATCATCCTCGAATCCACGACCTACCCCGGCACGACGGACGAGGTGCTGCTGCCGATGTTCGAGGAGATGGGACTCAAACTTGACGAAGACTTCCTGCTCGCCTTCAGCCCCGAACGCGTTGACCCCGGCAACCCGCAGTTCCACACAGATAACATTCCGAAAGTCGTCGGCGGCTGCACACAGGATTCGACCGACGCGGCGGCGGCGCTCTACGGACAAATCGTCGGGCAGGTGCACGCCGTCTCTTCGGCACGCGTGGCCGAGGCGGCGAAGCTTCTGGAAAACACTTTCCGCGCCGTCAACATCGGCATGGCGAACGAGATGGCGCGGCTCTGCTACGCCCTGAACATTGACACGTGGGAAGTGATTCGCGCGGCGGCGACCAAGCCGTTCGGCTTCATGGCTTTCTATCCCGGCCCCGGCATCGGCGGCCACTGCATCCCGCTCGACCCGCACTATCTTTCGTGGAAGGCGCGCCAGCACGGATTCGATTCGCGTTTCATCGGGCTGGCCGAAGAGGTCAACTCGCGGATGCCG
The DNA here is from genome assembly GCA_020200155.1 of Acidobacteriota bacterium. Classification (GTDB taxonomy): domain Bacteria; phylum Acidobacteriota; class Blastocatellia; order Pyrinomonadales; family Pyrinomonadaceae; genus JAIVJG01. The sequence continues at coordinate 7,415 of JAIVJG010000188.1, forward strand.
GATCACGTCGTGGCGCTCGTCGTGGACGGCTTGAACGACGAACGCAAGTCTTTGAAAGGCGCACGCGTGCTGCTGCTTGGCGTGGCGTACAAGAAGGACATAGACGACGTGCGGGAAAGTCCCGCGCTCTCGATCATTGACCGCCTGCGGGCGAAGGGCGCGGACGTGCGCTACCACGACCCGTTCGTCTCCGAGATACGCTTCGACGACGCGCACACAGAGAGCGCGGGCGAGCCGCTCGCCTCCGTCCCGCTCACGGACGACGAACTCAAAACGGCGGACTGCGCCGTCATCGTCACAGACCATTCGGACGTTGATTACAAGCGTGTGTGCGAACTCTCGAAGCTCATCGTGGACACGCGCAACGCGCTCACAGGCGACGTGCGGAAAAATAGTTGCGCGCGCATCATTCGTCTGTAATTTGGATATAGAAAGGCAAAGCAGGTGACAGTCAAAGGCGTTCAATTCGTGACGGATACGGAAAGGCGCAAAGTGGCCGTCCTGCTCGACCTCAAAGAGTGGGGGGAAACTCCGGGAAGACATCTACGACAACATGATCGCCGACGAACGCACCGGCGATCCTTCCACGTCCCTCGAAGAATTCGCAGCAAAGCTTACGAATAGTGCTCAAAGTCATTAACGTGGTCGGGGCGCGCCCGAACTTTATGAAGGTCGCGCCGATTGTCGAGGCGATGCGGCGGCGCGGGCGGGAGTTCGCGCCGTTCGTCGTGCATACAGGGCAGCATTACGACGAGCAGATGTCGGATGCCTTCTTCCGCGACCTCGGATTGCCGGAGCCGGACGTGTGTCTCGGCGTCGGCTCCGGAAGCCACGCGCAGCAGACCGCCGCCCTGATGCAACTGTTCGAGCCGGTCGTGCTTCGTGAGAAGCCGGACTGGGTGCTCGTCGTCGGGGACGTGAACTCGACGCTCGCGTGCGCGCTCGTCTGCGCGAAGCTGCTCGTCAAAGTCGCGCACGTCGAGGCCGGACTTCGCAGCCGCGACCGCACGATGCCCGAAGAGATCAACCGCCTGCTCACGGATCAAATCGCAGACCTCCTGCTCACGCCCAGTCGGGACGCCGACGCCAATCTGCTCGCCGAAGGCATCCCCGCGAAGCGCATCCGCCTCGTCGGCAACGTGATGATTGATTCGCTCTTCAAACAGTTGGAGCGCGCCGCCGGGTCAAAGGTGCGCAAAGAGTTGGGCGTGGATGATAAGCCTTACGCCGTCGTGACGCTGCACCGGCCATCCAATGTTGACGACGCCGGCGTGCTGCGCGGCATCCTCTCGGCGCTCGCGCAAATCGGCGCGCGACTGCCCGTCGTCTTTCCCGTCCACCCGCGCACGCGCAAAAACATCTACGAGTTCGGTCTCGATGAAGAGTTGGCACACAGCGGCGGCGGGCGCGTGCGACTCGTCGAGCCGCTCGGCTATCTCGACTTCCTGCGGCTCTACAGCGGCGCGGCGCTTGTGCTCACCGATTCCGGCGGCATTCAGGAAGAAACAACCGCGCTCGGCATTCCCTGCCTGACGCTGCGCGAAAACACGGAGCGACCGGTCACCGTCGAACTCGGTACTAACCGCATCGTCGGCACACACCCCGAACGCATCGTGCGCGCCGCGACCGATGCGCTCGAAGCCACGTCCACGAACACGCCGCCGCGCGTTCCCCCGTTCTGGGACGGGCACACCGCCGACCGCATTCTTGACGAAATGATGAATGCGTAATGATGAATGATGAATTAAAAGCAGTGTTCTCGTCTTCTATTCATCCTTCATCATTTCGCATTCATCCTTCATCATTTTTCCTAATGAGCCTTGTTAGCAAAATCAGGCGCTTTCTACGCAGCGAAATTCCTCCGCGCGTCGTTGTGCTTGAGATCGCGCGCCGCACTCGTGCTGCGCTCGACGGCAGACGCGAGCGAGCGATGCTCGACAGAGCAGCGGGCGACGAGGCAAGCGCGCGTCTGCGTCCTGAGTTCGCGCGCATGAACGGGGACGAACTGCTCGAACATTTCCGCACACGCACGGAGCCGCGTTTGCTCAAAGGATTCGGCGAGGCGGCGAGGTCGAAATTCGACGCGCGGCAACTCTTCGACACGCACGAGACAGACGGGTTAATCGAACAGGCCGAATCAATCATTAACGGCGGGCGCTGGCCTCTGCTCGGCTTCGGCGCGTTGGAGTTCGGACGCGCGCCCGACTGGCTGCGCGATCCAGTGTCGGGTCTCAGTTGGCCGCTCGATTATCACCGCGACGTGCGAATCGTGCGCGGCGATGGCTCGGACATACGAATCGTCTGGGAGTTGAACCGTCTCGCGCATCTCGTCACGCTCGGTCGCGCCTACGCCGCGACGCGCGACCATCGTTTCGCACAGGAATTTTTCCGGCAGGTACGGCACTGGCGCGAGCATAACCCGGTCGGCTTCGGCCCCAACTGGGCCTGCGCGATGGAAGTCGCACTGCGCGCGGTCAATCTTCTCGCCGCCTTTCAACTGTTTCGCCGCGCGCCGGAAATGGACGCGGCGAACCTCTCCATGCCGCTCGCGCTCTTTGACGAGCACGGCGCGCACATCCGTCGCAACCTTGAGTTTTCGCACATCGCGACGAGCAATCATTATCTCTCCGACGTGGCCGGACTATTCTGGCTCGGCGTCTGCCTGCCTGAACTCGAAGCGGCGCGTGAATGGCGCGAGTTCGGTTTGCGCGAAATGCTGCGCGAGATGGACAAGCAGGTGCTCGCCGACGGCGCGGACGCCGAAGCCTCGACCGGCTATCACCGCCTCGTGCTCGAACTCTTCCTCTACTCCTTCATCCTCGCGCGCGAGAACGGCATCGAGATTGAAACGCGCTACCTGCAAACCCTACGCGCGATGCTCGAATACCTGCGCGCATACCTGCGTCCCGACGGACGCGCCCCTCTCGTCGGCGACACGGACAGCGGACAGTTCCTGCCCGTCGCGCGTCATGCGGCTGACGATCACGCTTATCTGCTCGCCGTCGGCGCGGTGTTCTTCAATGAACCGCGCTTCAAGATCACGACGAGAAGGCCCGTCGAAGTTTTCTGGCTGCTCGGCGAGGAAGGCGTGCGCGCGTTCGATGCTCTGCCGGAGTCAACGGAGTTGCCGCGCTCGCAAGCCTTCACCGACGCCGGAACTTACGTCATGCGCGATGGCGATGCATACCTGCTCTTCAACGCGAGTGGCGCAGGGTTAGACGGTCGCGGCTCGCACGGGCACAACGATGCGTTGAGCGTCGAGGTCTCGGCCTGCGGCGTGTGTTTCATCCGCGACCCCGGCACGTTCCTCTACACGGGAGACTTGCGCGAGCGTCAACTGTTCCGCTCGACCGCTTACCACTCGACCGTTGAAGCGGACGGCGCGGAGCAGAACACGACGGACGAGCGGCAGCCCTTTGTCATCGGCGACGAAGCACGCCCGCTCGTGTTGCGATGGGAAAGCGACGAGACGCACGATACGGTCGTCGCCGAGCATCACGGCTACCGTCGCCTTCCGGCGGGGCCAATCACGCACCGCCGCGCCGTGCGGTTCGACAAGCGGGAGCGTTACTGGCTCGTCGAAGACAGGCTGACCGGCGCAGGCGAGCACATCTTTCGCTTCTTCTTCCATCTCGCACCCGGTCTGGAAGCGCGCCCGCGCCCTGACGCGACTGTTGAAGTCTGCGATAGAATCAGCGGCGCGCGGCTGCTCGTCGTTTCGCTCGACGCGCCGTGCGCGGCCACGCTCGAAGCGCGCCGGAGTTCGCGCGACTACGGAGAGAAGCGGGCGTCGCAGTCCGCCTGCTGGACAATACGGGCGCAGACGCCGCTCGTCGCTCGTTGGGCGCTCGTGCCTGTCCGTGCCGGAGAAGCGGAAGGCGAGCGCCTGCAATTGGTCGAAAGCTTGCGGACGGACGCCGGGCAGGATTTACGATTTGAAGTTTGAGATTTGAAATCTCAAATTTCAGATTGAAAATCCAAAATCAAAAATTCAAATGTGTGGCATCTGCGGAGTGTGGGAATACGGCGCGGCGCGCGGGGGCGTCGAGCTATCGCTCGTCGAGCGAATGCGCGACCGGATGACGCATCGCGGGCCGGACGACGCGGGCGCAGGCCTTTTCGACGGCGGGCGTCTGGGCCTGGGCCATCGGCGGCTCTCCATCGTTGACCTCTCGCCCGCAGGCCACAATCCCATGCGCGGCTGCGCGGAGCGCGGCGTGTGGACGGTCTTCAACGGCGAGATTTATAACCACGCAAGCCTTCGTGAAGATTTAGAGCGGCGCGGGCACGTCTATCATTCTCGCACCGACACGGAAACAATCCTGCATCTTTACGAGGAGCGCGGCCTCGATTTCGTCCACGACATCGAGGGCGACTTCGGCATCGCGCTCTGGGATGCGACGCGCGAGCGACTCGTGCTCGTGCGCGACCGCATCGGCGTCAAGCCGCTCTACTTTTACCAGCGCGATGGTCGCGTCATTTTCGCCTCGGAGATCAAGGCCATTCTCGCGCACCCTTCCGTTTCGGCGGACGTGGACGAGGAGCAGCTTTATCATTATCTCACTTTCCTGACGACGCCCGCGCCGCGCACGCTCTTTCGAGACATACAGAAACTCCCCGCCGGCCACATGCTCGTCATCGAACGCAGTGGCGAGGCGCGGATGACGCAGTACTGGGACGCGCTGCCGCCCGCGCAATCACCGGACGGACAGACGGACGAAGAACAGAAGGCGGAAATCCTTCGTCTGCTGCGCGCCTCGATCAAGAAGAGGATGATGGCCGACGTGCCGTTCGGCGTCTTCCTCTCAGGCGGCGTGGACTCTTCGGCCAACGTTGCGCTGATGTCCGAACTCACGTCGCAGCCTGTACGCACCTTCACGGTCGGCTTTCGCGACAACGAATACTTAAACGAACTCGACTCGGCGCGGCAGATCGCCCGCCGGTTCAAGACGGATCACCACGAGGTCTTGATCGGCGAAGCAGAGATGCAGCAATTTCTGCCCGATCTCGTCTTCCATCAGGACGAACCCATCGCCGATCCCGTCTGCGTGCCGCTCTACTACGTCTCGAAGTTGGCGCGTCAGACGGGCACGATTGTTGTGCAGGTCGGCGAGGGCGCGGACGAGATTTTCAGCGGCTATGACAAGTACGTGCAGTACCTCCGCATACAGGAGAGATTCTGGCGACATGCCGAGCGCGTGCCCCTCGTCGCGCGTCGTGCCGCCGCCGCTGTCGCGCGTCCGCTCCTGGAAAAAACGACGCAGAAACGGCAGGCGATAGACCTCGTTCGGCGGCTCGCCGCGGACGAGTCTCTGTTCTGGGGCGGCACAATCGTCTATGACGAGACGTTCAAGCCGCGCGTGCTCTCGAAGGAGATGCGCGCACGCTGCCTCGGTCTTTCGTCTTACGACGTGGTGCGCGGCTTTCAAGAGCACATCGCGAGGTTGCGGCCCGATTCGGATTTCCTCGCGCGCATGACCTATCTGGAACTTAAACTGCGCCTGTCGGAGTTGCTGCTGATGCGCGTGGACAAGATCACGATGGCGACCTCAATCGAGGCGCGCGTGCCGTTCCTCGATCATCACCTCGTCGAGTACGCGATGTCCCTGTCGCGCGCGTCGAAGGTCGAGGGGCGGAGCGGCAAGCACATTCTCAAGCGCGCACTGGAAGAGGTGCTGCCGCGCGACGTGCTCTATCGCCCGAAGCGCGGCTTCGGCGCACCCATTCGCGAATGGTTCCGGGGCGCGGCGGGCGAACTACTCGAAGGCCACCTGATGAACTCGCCCGCACGGCGTCGCCGGTTTTTCGACTACGACTTCGTCGCGCGCCTCATCACAGAGCATCAACGCGGGGCGCACGACTGGAGCTTTCACCTCTGGGCGCTCCTGAACTTCAGCCTATGGTACGAACGCTGGATTGAATGATTGCGGACTTTGAAATGTGGATTGAACACGGCAGGCGTTCAATTCCGCAAACAAAATCCGCGTTCCGCACATACTCGCGATGCGTATCGCCTTCGTCGAATCTTACACGTGGATGTACATTGGCTTTCACGCCGCCGTCTTCGTCGCGGTGGTGGTCGTCTTGTGGGCGGCTCAGTGGTTGTTGGAACAGCGCCGGCGGAAATGACGTGCGCCCGGCAGTGTTGAAGAATTAGCGGCTCTGGCAGCGCGCTGAGGCGAATCAAAAAGTAGAGAGTGAGTAACGAAACGACAGTAGCGCACGCGGCGGCGACGGACGAGCCGGCGCGGCTTGAGAAGCAGGCCGCAGGCGTCTCGCGCCACAGTTTCTCCGCGCAGGTGGCATGGACGCTCGCGGCGCGTGTGTTGATGGCCGCCAACAGCGTGCTGACGGGCATCGTCGTCGCGCGCTGGCTCGGCGCGGAGGGAATGGGCACGCTGGCCGTCTTAAGCGTCACCGTCGCCTACGCCGTCCAGATCGGCAGTCTCGGACTGGCTTCGGCCAACACGTATTTCATCGCCCAAGACGGGCGTCGCCTCGGCCCGGCGGCCACGAACGCACTCGTCTTCGGCCTCTGCGGCGGCACGGCGCTGGCCGTCTTGACGTTGGTCTTCGCTTCGTCTGTGTCGCAGGTTTTCGGCGACGTGCCGCCGCGCCTCGTCGCCGTCGCCGCGCTCTCGATACCGTTCCAACTCCTGACGCTGCTCGGCCTCAACATCTTTCTGGCTGTAGGCCGCGTCGCCCGCTTCAACCTGCTCGACACGCTGGCGCAGACGCTCTTGCCCGTCAACGCCGTCGTCGCCCTCATCATACTGGGCGCGGGGCTGCGTGCGCTCATCACTCTGAACACGGCGGCGAGCGTCGCCGTGTGCGTCGTGGTCGTTTGGCTCGTCGCACGCCATGTCAGGCGTGAGGGCGAGGCTGGCGGCTGGCGCGTGGACACGGCGCTGTTCGCCTCGATGATGCGCTACGGAGTAAAAATCCACGCGCAGACGGTGGCGAGCCTGCTCTTGTTTCGCGTGGACTTGCTCGTCGTGAAATATTTTCGCGGCGCAGCGGAGGCGGGCGTCTATGCGGTCGCGTCGCAGGTCGCGTTGATGCTGATGCTTTTGCCGGGCGTGATCGCGACGCTCCTGTTCCCGCGCATCGCCGCCGCGCAGGACGAACGCGCGACGTTCGCCTGCCTCGTCACACGCCACACAGCGTTCATCATGCTTTTGATTTGCCTCGCCGCCGTGCCCGCCGTCTTCGCGCTCCCGCTGCTCTACGGGCGGCAATTCGCGGACGCGACGGCGCAGGCTTTGATACTGCTGCCGGGTGTCTTCCTCGTCAGCGTCGCGGGCGTCCTTTCGCAGCACTTCAGCGGGACGGGGCTACCCGTCGCGCTTCCACTGTTCTGGGTGGCGGCGCTCGTCCTCAACACGGCGCTTAACTTCGCGCTCGTGCCGGTGTTGGGAGCGCGCGGCGCGGCTTTGTCATCGTGCGTGAGTTACGCGCTGGTCTGCGCGCTCGTCGCGCTCTACTTTCGTGCGCGGACGGGCAACTCTCTGCGTGCGGCGTTCGTGCTGCGCGGGCCGGAGTTGCGCGCGTTGCTGAGCGTCAAACGCCTCGGCATCTTTTCAAGGTGAAAAGCCAGTTGAGAATCATCCTGCTCGCGCTCGACGGAGAGCCTTCGCGTGCCGAAAAGATTTTGCACGAGCGGTATCCGCTGGCGGACATCGAAATTCTGCCGCGCGTCGAGATCGAGCGCGCCGGAGCGAGAGCGCGCCTTAGAGCCTTGCGCTCTCTCTCGCCGGATGTGTTCGCCGTCTCGACCGAGCGGCTCGCGTGGCAACAGGGACAGAACGCGCTCATGCTTTTCGGCGCGCTCGCGGGTGCGCGGCGTTTGATTTTACTCGACGCGCACGGCGCGTTGCGCGAGGAGCGCGTCGCGGGCGTGTTGCTAAGCTCTCCCTTTCGCCTCGCGCGCGAAGCGCTGGCGAGCGTCGCGGCGGTCGCGCGGGCGCGGCGCGAGTTGAAAAGGCTTGAGCGCGCCGTCGCGGGCGGGGCTTTGAAGACACAGAGAGGCGCGCACGCAACCGAAGCTTCAAGCCGGGATGAGCACTTGCGTTTTACTTTCCTGCGCGCCACGCCCGCCGCAGGCACGCAGGTCGGCGGCTCGACGAGCCACATCAACGGCTTTCTCAACGCGGCGCTCGAACTCCATGCGCGCGTCTCCGTCATCAGCAACGACCGGATCGCCGGTCTCGACGAATCGAGTGTTGAGTTGAAGGTCATCGAGCCTGAGCCGCTCGGCCTCACGCGCGCCG
>JAIVJG010000268.1 GCA_020200155.1 Acidobacteriota bacterium
GCCGCCCGTCAGGATAATGCCCCGGTCGTAGATGTCTGCGGCGACTTCGGGCTGCAAGTCCGCGAGCGCGCGGTTGACGATACGCGCGAGCCTGCGGACGACCGGCTCCGCCGCGATGCAGACCTCCTCGCTCGTCACGTCCGCCGCCTGCGGTGTGCCGCTCGTCACGTCGCGGCCCTTGATGCTCAGGCTGCGCGAGGGGTCTGCCGGCTCAATCGCGGAGCCGAGTTCGATCTTGAGGCGCTCGGCGGTCGGCGCGCCGATGATTAAGCCATGATGCCTGCGCATGCGGTCAACGATGGCCTCGTCAATATCCACGCTTCCGAGCCGCTCGGCACGCGCGTAGACGATGGAGCCGCGCGCGACGACCGCCACGTTCGTCGTGCCGCCGCCGATGTCCACGACCGCAGAGGCGTGCTTATCCTCGACGGAGACGCCCGCGCCGATGGCCGCCGCCAGTCCCTCTTCGACCATGTAGACGCGACCGATGTGCGCGCTCTCGGCAGCCATCAGGAGCGCACGCTGCTCGACCTGCGTGACGCCCGACAGGACGCTCATCACGGCACGGCGGCTGAAATGCGAGATGCCGCTGCGCGCCGCGCGCACGAAGTGGTCGAGCATCCGTTGCGTGCGCTCGAAGTCTGCGACCACGCCGTCCACGAGCGGCGCGATGAGTGAAATGTCGCGCGCCTCGCGTCCCTGCATCTCGTGAGCTTCATGACCGAAAGCGACGATCTCGCCTGTGAGTTTGTTGACGGCCACGACCGCCGGTTCGTCAAACACGATGCCGCGCCCGCGCACGCCGATGATGATGGAGGTCGAGCCGAGGTCAATCGCCATCGAGTCGGAAACCATGTCGCGCAGGCCGGCCAGACTGATGAACGAGCGCGTCTTTCGCATGAATGAACGTGAAGACATAAAAACTGTGAAGCGTGAATCGTCAAATCGTGAACGGATGAAATGCTGTCTTCTTCTATTCAGGATTCACGATTCGCGATCTACTCCTTCTTGTTGCCAGTTGACTTCAAAGATGGGGACGGGCTGCTCTCGGTTCTTGACCGTGATCGGCGGTCGCGGGTGAAACTTACATTTAGACACGACAGCGGCGGTCGCGGTCGCCTCGCTCAGCAGAATCTGGCCGGGCAGCGCGTTCGCCTCCAAACGTGAAGCGAGGTTGACCGTGTCGCCGATGGCAGTGTATTCCGAGCGGCGCTCCGAGCCGATGTAGCCGACCGTCGCGACGCCCGTGTGCAGGCCGATGCCGATGTGTATCTCGCCGAGTTTCTCCACGTGCAGGCGCTCGTTGATGATCTCCATCTCGCGTTGCATGGCGACCGCCGCCGAGACGGCGTTGCAGGGGTCGTCCGGCGAAGCCTGCGGCGCGCCGAAAAGCGCCATCAAACCGTCGCCGAGATATTTGTCGAGCGTCCCGCCGTGCGCGAAGATGATGTCGGACATCGCGGAGAAGTAGCGGTTCAAAAGCTGCACGACTTGCTCCGGCGGCGCGTGCTCGGACAGACTGGTGAAGCCGCGTATGTCTGCGAAGAGCACCGTCACGGTCTGGTTGACGCCGCCGAGCTTGAACGAGTCCGGCCTTTCAAGTATCTGCTGCACGACGTATTCGGGGAGGAACCGGCTGTAGTTGGCGCGTGCCACTTCTTCGCGCGCAAGACGCTGGTGCGAGCGTGCGTTCTCGACGGCGACGGCGGTCTGCGCGGCGACGGCGGTGATGAGTTCGAGGTCGTCGCGCGTGAAAGAGGCGAAGGCGTCGAGGCGGTCGGCGTAGAGCGCGCCGTGCACGCCCGACTCGGCGATGAGCGGCGCGCAGACCGTCGAGCGCACGCCCTGCGAGACGATTGAGTGGACGCCCGCGAACTCCGTGTCGGCGGCGGCATCCTGCGACAAAAGCGCCGCGCGCTCGCGCATCACTTTGCGCGTGATGGTGCGCCCGATGGGCTGCTTCCTCGCCTGCGCGGCGCGCGCTTCGTCGCGCACGCGCATCGCCACAGGCTTCAAAGTCGGGTCGTCGTCGTTCTGGCTCTCGACGCCCTCGTCGCGCAGGAGCGCCACGACGCGGTCAGCCGGCGTCGCATCGAAGATGATTTCCGTCGCCTTCTCGAAGATGGCGTCGAGGTTGAAGACGGAGCTGAGCGTCTTGCTCATCTCGTAGAGCAGCGTCAGGATTCTGGCCTTGCGCCGGAGCGCCTCAAGTTCTTCGTTGGGCGCGGTGGGCGTCGTGGGCGCGGCGCGCGAAAGCATGGCCCCTCGAATCACGTCCGTAGCGGAGACGAGGAGTTGCGTGTGGCCGAGCGGCTTGTCGTCGTAGCGCACCTCGGTCTCGGTCTGCCGCTCCTCTGCGCCCTCGAAACGCAACTCGCTCGCGCCGATCTGGATGCGGTCGCCGTCGCGCAGTGGATGCTCGTAGCGCTGCTCACCGGCGACGAAGACGTGGTTGGCGCTGCGTCCCCCTTCAACCCTGCCGTCTATGAGGACGTAAGCGCCTTTCTGAAATTTGATGTGCGCGTGATAGCGCGAGGCGCGTGGGTCGTTCAAGACCACGCAGTTGTCGGGCGCGCGACCGATGGTGCATAACGTCTCCGGCGAGAGGGGGCATTGCCACTGCTGACCGCCGGCGTCCGTAATGTGCAGAAGAGCCATAATCGAAACCCCGCGAAGTGTTGGGAAAGCCCCGCGCCGAATTCTACATGCAAAGCCGCGCGGGTGACAACGGAGACTCAGAAAACGCTCGAACGTTCGACGACGAATGCGGAGCGACGGCGCGCATGAAGTCGCAAGCAAAAGAATTTTTGCCGTCTCACACTTATGGCTCTCGCTTTCCGTCATCCTGTCCGCACGCAGGTTCAGTGTTTCCTTGCAACTCGTCAACGGTGATGCTACAAGCCACGCCAGCGATTTCGACGTTAAGCGATTTGTAACATTTAGTTCAGATGCTCGTAATGCCGCGTTAAGAATCGGCGCGTATGCTGCCGTCGCGTCTCGCACAGTCTCTCTTCGGAAAGGATCGTCACATGCGTCAATTTATTCTCCGCACGCTTTTCCTGTGCGCGCTGCTCGCCGCGCTCGCCGTCCACGCCGCAGCGCAATCCGCCGCCACGAACGACGGAGCCGCCGCGCCGCCCACCGCCGTTCCCGGCGGTAAAGTGTCCGGCAATCTGTTCGGGCTTGGCGAGGTGCAAAGGCAGTTGCGCGAGCAGGGCGCGGAGATCGAGCGTCTGCGCGCGATACTCGACCAGCAGACGCAACTCGTGTACGAGTTGCGCGCGCGCGTCGAGCACGCCGAACTGGCGGCGCAGCAACAGCCCGCTTCCGTCGTCGCCCGCAACGCCGCGTACACACCGGACGGCGCACGCGGCACTGCCGGCGGCACAGCGCAAGACACCCCGCAGCCGGCGCTCGACACAAACGAGCGCCTCTCACGCGTCGAGGAACAGGCCAAGAAGACCACTGAAGCGCTCGGCAAACAGCTTGGCTCAATCGCTTTCAGCGGCGACATACGCCTGCGCTACGAATCCTTCTACGGACAGCAGAACAATCTCGCCAACAGCGACAACCCGGCGGTGCTCGGCAACCCGCTCACGACGCGGCAACGCCAGCGGCTGCGCCTGCGTTTCGGCGCACGCGGCGTGGTCGGCAAAGAGTTCGAGTGGGGCTTGCGGCTCGCGACCGGCGCTTACCCGGACGTGATCTCGACGAACCAGACGTTGACGGATTTCTTCTCGCGCAAGCCCTTCGCGCTCGATCAGGCTTACCTGACCTACAAGCCCGCCGCGCTCCCCGGCTTTCAGGTGCAGGCCGGTAAGTTCGACGTGCCCTGGACACGCACCGAACTGACGTTTGACAACGACATCAACCCGGAAGGCTTGAACGAAAGTTACACGCGCACCTTCAAGCACACGGTCGTCAAAAATCTGGCCTTCATCGCGTGGCAGCTTCCCTTCCTCGAACGCAACTCGGCCTTCGTGCTTGGGGCGAACGGCAGGGTCAACCTGGACGCATCGGGCCGCGCGGGACGCGACCTCGCGCTCTACGGCGCGCAACTACGCACGCGGCTTGAGCCGTCGAAGCATCTGTCGCTCACGCTCTCCGCCGCAGACCTCTATTTCTCCGGCACGCAGTTCATCAGCCCGGCGCAGGTCTTCGGCTCCAACATACAGTTCCCCGTCACCGTCACGATCCCCGCGACGGCGACGACG
>JAIVJG010000269.1 GCA_020200155.1 Acidobacteriota bacterium
TGAGGATCGGGCTTGCTTCGCCCGTCTCGCGCGGTAGAGAATGAAATCATTCCCCGCTGTGACGAACGACGTTCCACTTTCCGGGTGAATCACGAAAGGCAACGACGATGTTGATGCGCCTGCCGTTTGCCGGCTTTCTTCTTGTTCTTTTTTGCGGCGTGATGAACGTCACGCAAGCGCGCGGCGTGGAAACTGAGCCGGACGCGGGCATCCCGCGCGAACTCGCACGCTGGCGTGCCGCGCACTACGGCAAGGTGCGCTATGACCTCGCCGTCACACTCGCGTCCGGCGCGGAGATGCTGAAGGGCGTCGTGAAGATCAGCGCCATGTTGGACGCAGATGCCGGCGACCTCGTGCTCGACTGGCGTGTGATGAAGAAGGACGTAGAACCGCAGTCGCGCGTCTCTCAAATAAAGGCGAACGGCAAGCCGGTGTCGGACGCACGCTTCGTCAATGACCACATCGTCATCCCGCGCGCTTATCTCGTCGCGGGTGAGAACGTCTTGCAATTGTCGTTCGAGTCGCCGATCAGCGCGTCCGGCAGCGCCGTCACGCGCTATCTCGACCGCGAGGACAAATCCGAGTACGTCTACACGCTCTTCGTGCCTTCGGACGCGAGCACCACTTTCCCTTGCTTCGATCAGCCGGACTTGAAGGCGCGCTTTATCCTGACACTGACCGCGCCCGACCTATGGCGAGTCATCAGCAATACTGCCGTCGAGGAGAACGGCATTCTCCCCGGAACACCTGAGCAGAGCACGTTGAAACGACGCTGGCAATTTCAAGAGACTCAACCGCTCAGCACCTATCAGTTCGCCTTCGCCGCCGGGCCGTTCGCAGAGTTCAAGGACGACGCCTCCGCTTACGGCACGCACCTCTTCGTCCGCAAGTCGAAGGCCGAGCGCGCGAAGAAGGAACTCGCGGAAGTCTTCCGTCTCAACCGCGATGCTCTGAAATTTTACGAGCGTTACTTCGACTACAAATTCCCTTTCCCGAAGTACGACCTCGTCCTCGTTCCTGAATTTGCCTACGGAGGGATGGAACACGCGGGCGCGACGTTTCTGCGCGAGGAGTCAATCCTCTTTCCGACAGACCCGACCGCCGCCGACCTGCTCGCGCGTGCCGACGTGATGGCGCACGAGGCGGCGCACCAGTGGTTCGGCGATCTCGTCACGATGCGCTGGTTCGACGACCTCTGGCTCAAAGAGGGCTTCGCGACCTTCATGGGCTACAAGGCCATCGAGTCCACGATGCCGCAGTTCGACGCCTGGAAAGTTTTTCACCTCCGCAACAAGCCGCTCGCCTACCTGACCGACGCGACGAAGGGCACGACGCCCATCTTTCAGGAAATCCCCAACCTCTCGGCAGCCAAGTCGGCCTACGGCAACATCGTCTATCGCAAAGCGCCTTCGATACTTCGTCAGGCTGAGTTTTATTTAGGCCAGCGAGAGTTTCAACGCGCCATTCAACTCTTCGTCAAAGAACACGCCTACGCCAACGCCACCTGGGACGACCTCGTCCGCGCCTTCGAGCGCACGTCGGGCAGAAAGCTGGGCGCATGGGCCGACGCATGGGTCAAGCGTCGCGGCATGGCGGACGTGCGCGTCAACTGGACGGCGGACAGGCGCGGGCGCATCAACCGCTTCACCGTCGAGCAGCGCGACGTGTTGGGCGAGGGCGGCGCGTGGCCTCTGCGCGTCAAAATCCTGCTCGCCTCAGACACAACGAACGCGCCGCCAGCAACCTTGACTGTGACGCTCGACGGCGCGGGCGCGACAGCGGTTAGAGAAGCCCTCGGCAAGCGACGCCCCGCTTACGTCTTCGCTAATTTTGAAGACTACGGCTACGGGCGTTTTCTGCTCGACGACAAAAGCCGCGCCGCCGTGTTGAAGAATCTCGGCTCGATCAAGGACGATTTCCTGCGCGCACTGCTCTGGGGCACACTCTGGGACAGCGTGCGCGAGGCCGAACTCGCGCCCACCGATTTCATAGAACTCGGAATCGAAAACGCGGCGCGCGAGCGCGACGACGTGACGCTGCAATTCATCCTCGCGCGCGTGCAGACGGCCTTCACGCGCTATCTTTCCAACGCGCAGAAAGCGAGCCTCGCGCCACGGCTCGAAGGGATGATTTTTGATCGGATGTTGAATGCCGAAACGCCGGGGCTACGCATCACATACTTCCGCACCTACCGCGAGATCGCGACGACGAGCGAAGCGCGCGGCCAGTTGGTCAAACTCCTCGCGGGCGACATCAAAGTGCCGGGCATGACGCTTCGCTCGCGCGACCGTTTCGACATCATCCGCGCTCTCACGGCGGCGGGAGACGAACGCGCGCCCGCGCTCCTCAAACAGCAGGGCGAGGCCGACAAGACCGACGACGGGCGGCGCTACGCTTACGCGGCTGCGGCGGCTGCTCCCGACCCGCTCGTCAAGCGTAAATATTTCGACGCCTATCTCCACGACGCGCAACTGGCCGAAAGCTGGATCGAAGCCAGCTTCGGCCCCTTCAACACGCCGCAGCAGGCCGAGTTGACGCGTTCCTATCTCGAACCCTCGCTCCGAGAGCTTCCCACGCTCAAGCGCACACGCAAGATTTTCTTCATCAACGGCTGGCTCGCCGCCTTCATCGGCGGCCAGTGTGACGAGCGCGCTGTCAGGCAGGTGCAGCAATTCCTCGCGCAGCAACCCTCGCTCGACCGCGACCTACGTCTCAAGGTACTCGAAGCCGCCGACGGGCTGGAACGCTGCGTCCGCATCAGCCGGAAGTACAAAGCTCAGGATTCAAAGCTCACAAATTGAGGCGTCGCGCTCAGGCTTTGAACTTTGAAACTTGAACTTTGAACCTTAAACTCTCTATTTATGAACTACCCGAACTGGTTCGATGTGATCGCCATTTGCTCCGTCGCCTTCATGGCGCTGCTGTTGTTCCTCGCGCTCTTCGAGCCGGGGCTTGCCTACAAGATTGATACGCCCGGCAAGTGCGACCTCGATTCGCCCGACTTCCTACGCATGATTGAGGCGCTCACGGACGCGCAAGTCCGGCGACGAAGCACGATTGAGGTGCTGGCGAACGGCGAGGTCTACTACGAGGCGGAACTTGAAGCCATCAAACGCGCTGAGTGCAGCGTCAACATCGAGGCTTACATTTTCCAGAAGGGCGAGGTGGCGCGGCGCTTCGTGGAAGCTTTGACGGAACGCGCGCGCGCGGGCGTCAAAGTTAATTTAGTGATGGATGCCATCGGCAATTTCTCGTCGCGGAACAGTTACTTCAAAGATTTGACGCAGGCGGGCGGGCGCATCGCGTGGTATCACCCGTTGAAGTTGCACACGCTGCCGCGCATCAACAACCGCACGCACCGCGAGCTGATGATCGTTGACGGCAAGGTGGGATTCATCGGCGGCGCGGGCGTGGCCGACCACTGGCTGCTCGGCGTCAAGGGCAAGAAGCGCTGGCGCGACACGATGTTTCGCGTCGAGGGCGATCTGGCCCTGAGCATGCAGGCGACGTTCGCGGAGAACTGGCTCGAATCGTCGGGCGAGATTCTGGCGGGCGAAGAGTATTTCCCGAAGTACGAGACGGAGAGCGAGACGCAGGCCCTCGTCGTCAACAGTTCCCCGACCTCCGGCGGCTCGACGCGTGCGCGCATCCTCTACCAGACGCTTCTGGCGTCGGCGCGTGAGAGCGTCCTCATCACCACGCCCTACTTCCTGCCCGACCGCAGCGCACGCGCGGAGATGTTGAAGGCCATCGAGGAACGCGGCGTCAGGATTTCCATCATCACTCCGGGACAGCACAGCGACCATCTCCTGACCCGGACTTCGAGCCGGCGACTCTACGGCGATCTCCTGAAGGCGGGCGCAAAGATTTACGAGTACCAGCCCTCTATGATTCACGCCAAGACGATGGTTGTGGACGGCGTCTGGAGCGTCGTCGGCTCCACCAACTTCGACAACCGCTCGTTCGGCTTGAACGACGAAGTCAATCTCGCCGCCTTCGACCGCGAACTCGCCGCGCGCGTCGCCGCAGACTTCGCGCGCGACCGCGCCGAGAGCCGCGAGGTCACATACAAAGAATGGCGCAGCCGTCCGCTCTGGGAGCGCGCCTACGAACAGTTAGGATGGCTGCTCGAACGCCAGCAGTGAAGAAGGGCAAAGGGGAAAGGGTAGAGGGTAGAGGCAATCACTTCTCCGCTGTAATCC
>JAIVJG010000001.1 GCA_020200155.1 Acidobacteriota bacterium
TCAATAATGACGTAGCTGGTTATAATCAGAGTGTCGTTCATGCGTGTCTCCGGTTCGAGTGATCGGTTTGGTCACCATCATTCTCAAACTGAAGCCGCATGAACGGCAACTAGCAATCAAGGTTTGATTGTAAGTTCTTGATTTTAGGTAGAACCTTCTAAGAAGCTGTTTGAAAATTCCAGAATGACCGACTTTCGTCGGATTTTACTGGAAAATTGAGGAGTGATTTTAGTCGCATAGCGTCTCAAGTTCTCAAATTCGCAGTAAAACTGTGTGGACTGGAATCTTCAAAACGAATTTCCAAACAGCTTCTTAGGCGAGTGTGTCTTGTTCAGCGATAAAGCCTATGGGGACGCAGAGACGAAACGAGCGTTCGCCGGGCTTGGCACACATCTGATCACCCCCTACAAGCGAAAGCGCAATAAGCCAAAGACTGCCGCTCCCGCCCTGTGGTCGCGTTTTGTTTCCAGTTTCCGTCAACCGATTGAGAGTTTCTTCGGCTGGTTAATTCAAAAAACGAATATCCAGAATGCTTCGCGGGTGCGTTCAACCAACGGTTTGTTTGTCCATTCCTGGTATCAAGTTTGAAGTGCAACACGCAAGTGATTGCCAGCACAGAGGTTGCTCGCTTCGCCAAAATCAGCTTCTGTAACGTGCAGAAGCACTTAGGAAAAGAAACGGGGTTGAGCCCGGCACTAACGCGCTCTTGCACTGTGTTGCACTTACTTGTTGAATCCGCGATTGCTAAGACAACTGCTAAGGCAACCTCGCTGTGGCTTGTTTGCACTTAACTTTCTACTCTTGATTCGCACAAGAAGTATCATTATGCTTAATTCAGCACGAAAAAATATTTTTGTCTAGCCTGTGGATTTCTCTTGCATACCTTACTTTCTTATGCTAGTCTCACGCCCGTTTCACACAGGAGCAATACCTGTAAATTATTGAAAGTAGAACACTTAAAGCAATACTTTAAGTCCACGGTGTATTTCCACAGGGTTGTGGAAAAAGCTGTGGAAAACTTTTAATCAGTGTGGCTAAGCTGGACTCAGTGAGTTTTTTTGCAACATTTTCCGACAGTGTGTTCAAGGCATAGCTCAAGCGAACAAGCCTGCGGGTTTGTACTCTTTTGATTCAGCACCAAAATGCTCAAATGATCAATTAACTGAGGACAGGTAAGCTATGAGTACAATATCCGAGAGTCGAATTTGGGATAACATTCTTCACGCCGTCGAAAAGCGGCTCAATCGTCAGAGCTTCGACACTTGGATTCGTCCCATACATTTTGATGGTTGTGATGAATCTGGGCAAGTGCTTCATTTGCGTGCCCCTAACCAAGTTGTCAAAGATTGGGTCAGTTCCAATTATTCAGACGTTCTTGATGCCTCATTGGATGAGTTGAATCTGTCGACTTACCATGTTGATTGGACGGTAGAGGAGAATACTCAGGTTTCAAATTTAATCAGAAACGAGCATGACGAGGAATCAACGGCTTTCGCATTAAACGGGAAAACTAATTTTGATAAAGGTAATGGCAAGGCCTCAAGCCTTTTTTCGCTCTTGGAAGCTGCTGAATCAGATGGACTCACACCCGGTGCAACAACATTCGTAGACATTGAGCCATTAGAGCTCTCGCTCAATCCCAAATGCTCTTTCAATACGTTCGTAGTTGGCTCATGCAATCAGTTTGCACATGCTGCTGCACTGGCAGTAGCGGAGGCACCTGGCAAAACTTATAACCCATTATATGTTTATGGAGGAGTTGGCCTCGGCAAAACTCACCTGATGCACGCCATCGGCCATTCTATCAAGGAGCGGAATCGTTATCTGCGGCTCTCCTATATATCTGCCGAAAAGTTCATGAATGAACTGATTAATGCGATTCGCTATGATAAGACGCAGACTTTTCGTGAAAAATATCGCTCAATTGATGTGCTCTTAATGGATGATATTCAATTCATGGCCGGTAAAGAGCGCACGCAAGAGGAGTTTTTCCATACGTTCAACGCACTTTATGACGGACAGAAACAAATTGTTATCAGCTCGGACTGCCCTCCGCGCGAGATTCCTACCTTGGAAGAGAGGCTCCACTCACGGTTCGAGTGGGGACTGATTGCGGATATTGAGCCACCTGATTTGGAAACAAAAGTGGCGATCCTTAAACGCAAAGCTGACTTGGACGGGGTTGTGCTGCCTGATGACGTCGCGTTTTTTATCGCTGGTAAGGTCAAGAGCAACATACGCGAACTGGAAGGGTCGCTCGTTCGACTGGTAGCAATTTCTTCCCTCCGAGGTCTTCCTATTTCCAAGATGCTCGCGCAAGACGCCATTCGCAATATTGCGGAGAATGACCAACCTGCTGGTATTACCCTTGAGCAGATACAAAGGACGGTGGCGGCACATTATCGTCTGAGGGTTGACGATCTAAAGTCGAAAAACAATGCACGGCAAATTGCAGTACCGCGTCAAGTAGCAATGTATCTTTGTAAACGTCTCACAAAGCACAGTTTTCCCGAAATCGGGCGGGAGTTCGGAGGCAAGCACCACACAACAGTTATTCACTCTGTAGAGAAGATCGAAGGGCTGGTTTCAAAGGATCAGAATTTCCACAGGGTTGTTAGTGACCTTATGGACAATCTTTGCAAGTAGTTAGGCCGCCTTCTGATTGAAAAGATTTCCACAGCCCAATTATTTGATTAGTTAGTTAAAATCATATATTTAACTGAAAGTTTTCCACATTTCCACAGGTGTGTGCTTTATAGGGCCTGTGGAAATGTGGAAAACTTCTCCGTTTCAGTTTTTTTCCACAAAATATCAAAGTTTTCCACAGTGTTTTCCACATGGGCTGTGGAAAACAAGTCTATTGATTATAATAATAAAGCCACTTTTCCACATTTCCACAGGCACTACTACTACTACTAGATATATTAATAAGGTATTTAATTAGAGTAAGTATTAGAAAAGTAAGTGGTATTTATTCTACAATCTCTACCATTCTAGATGCAGCTCTAATCGCTCTATAAGGAGTTTGAAAATGGATTTTGTCATTAGCAAAAACGCTCTCCAGAAAGAACTGGGATTTGTTCAAGGCACAGTAGAGAAGAAGAACACCATTCCGGCTTTATCGAACATACTCATTGAGTCTGTGGGTGAAGGCACGATTCGCATAATCGGCACGGACATGGATGTAACCCTCCGTTGCGAGACAGAGGCGGAAATCAAAACTCCCGGCTGGATGTGTGTAAGTGCGCGTAAACTTTTCGAGATTACGCGCGTGCTTCCAGATTCCTCAGTAAGTTTTCGTAAAGAAGAAAACAATTGGGTATCAGTCAAGTGCGAGCGTTCTAGCTTCCGCATTGCGGGCATTGAACGCGAAAGTTTTCCGGAAGTGCCTAGCTTCAAGACGGCCACGGTGAAACTATCTGCAAATATTTTCAAGACATTTATTGATCGAACAATTTTCGCAATCACACTGGAAGAGTCTCGCTATACGCTGTCGGGTGCAAAGTTTATACTCAATAATTCGGGAGCCAAAATGGTGACGACGGATGGTCATCGCTTGGCTTATATCGAACGTCAAGACCTCGGGGGTAACGCACCGAAAGAGGGTATAGAAGCTCTCATACCTCGGAAAACGCTCGCCGAGTTGACTAAACTGATGACCTCTCAGGAAGGAGAGATTGGTCTCGGTGCTGATGAAAATCATATCTATTTTGAAGTCGGCCCACGGCTTCTCATTTCTCGCACGCTCGCCGGTCAGTTTCCAAATTACGAAATGGTCATGCCCAAAGGAAACGACAAGAGAGTTGAGTTTGATTCGGTGCTATTGGGGCAAGCCATTCGGCGCGTCGCTCTGATGGCCGACGACCGTTCACATGCTGTTCGTTTTCACCTTGTGCCTGGCAGTTTGCACATCAGTTCACAGACTGCCGAAGAGGGTGAAGCGCGAGAGACTATTGCCACTGAGTATAACGGAGGTGAGATTGAGATCGGCTTTAATGCCACTTATCTTCAAGATTTCCTGAATGCCATGAACGATAGTGCGGTCGCCTTTGAGTTCAAGGACGGTAATTCACAGGCTCAGCTAAAGCCGACTTCGGATGATGGCTATGATTATAGATATGTCATAATGCCGATGCGCATTTGATAAAAATTCGGGGTAGTAGCTCACAATAGGGTGAGCGTATGATCGTTATTGTAACGGTCAATAAAGAGGCGCAAATATGCCTCGTGCATCTGTGATGACTCTGAAGGTGAGGGATGGCAGGGAAACGACTTCCTGCCTTTTCCTTTTTCTGTTGAACATTGTAAATGACCCACTACCAATCAGCCGCTTGGCTTGACAGAAGTATATCCAAAAGATAGTCTTACGATTTTCGTTTCAAGGAGAAATTTACGAACAATGCCTAAGCGGACATTTCAGCCAAATAATCGTCGTCGAGCAAAGACCCATGGGTTCCGAGCACGCATGGCAACAAAGAGTGGACGCCTGGTTCTTCAGAGGCGTCGGGCGAAGGGTCGTAAGCGTTTAACACCTTCACACTATTAGGACGGAGTTTTCATTGCTTGGAACCACGCGTCTACGTAATGCTGCTGAATTTCGTTCAGTTTACGTGACTGGGAAACGTTATGACGGCCATTTTATAACCATCTTTATGTTAAGTAATGACTTAAACCAACACCGATTGGGCATCACTACCTCGCGTAAAATGGCTAAAAATTCGGTTGACCGGAATCGATCTAAACGTCTTCTACGCGAGACTTTCCGTTTGAGTCACTCTGCGCTTATGGGTTTGCAGGGGAAATATGATTGGGTTTTTAACGCGAGGCGTTCATTGCTTGAAGTGAAAGTTATATCTCCATTGGAGGAGTTTCAGGAGATTATCGCTCGCATAAAGAGGTCGGAGCATCTTTCTTCCAGCGAATCTTGCATCAAAGAGCGGTGAAAAAACTCATCGTGACGACACTGCGTTTTTACAAAGAGGCTGTTTCACCTCTGCTTCCCCCTGCCTGCCGTTTTATACCCACTTGTTCTGAATATATGATGGAGGCAGTTGAACGATATGGCGTTATGCGCGGGGGCTGGATGGGAGTTCGCCGCATTTTACGCTGTCATCCTTTTCACACGGGGGGATATGATCCAGTCAGATAAATTTGTGGTCGCATAGTTTTTTTTGACCCCTAGAGCACTCTGCGCTTGATCGTGAATTAAATGGAACAGAAGCGTCTTTTACTGGCATTTTTACTTTCTGCGATCATTCTTTTTGGATGGAGTTATTTTTTCCCCTTCGTTCGTCCACAGCAAAATAACAGTGATTCCTCGCAGCAGATTATTGAAAGTACACCGACTCCGGAGAACTCTCCTCAAATTATTTCCCAAACACCGCTAAATGAAGGTATCGCGCCTTCTCTTGATGATATTCCCCGACGAGCATTGACGATTTCCTCTCCACTTTACGAGGTGGCGCTGGATAGTCGTGGTGCGGTCGCAACTAGCTGGATAATAAAGCGCAATAAGGACAATGCTGGGGTGGGCAAACCTCTTTATTCCATTGCCAGCACAAAAGACAATCTCCAACCCCTGCAACTTATTTCACCGCATGGACTTGAGCAGGGGAATGCCCCTCTCCGTTTAGTGGTAGGGCGGGATGATCTGGATTCAGCTCTTTCGAGTAGAAACTTCCAGATCGCCGGCATTGAAGGCGAGGATTCAAATCCCCGCTTAGAAATCAAATCAGGCGAGCAAAAATTGGTGGAATTCAGGCTGGCTGATCCGGTGACGGGGCTTAATGTAGTCAAACGTCTAACATTTGATGCCGACCATTATACAGTCAAGTTAGAAACAAAAATTTCTCAAAATAATCAGCCTGTTCCCAATGCAAAAATTACAATCGGCCCAAGTATCGGCGATCAGGGAGTTCCTCGCTATACATTTTATTCCGTAGCGCCAGAAGCCATAGCTATGGTCGGAGACAAGCCGCTAAGACTTAGTGCTTCGGATATTGACACCAATAAAGACAGCCCGCACAAAAATGCTGTGAATGGCCCGGTTCAGTGGGCTGCTATTGGCGATACTTACTTCGCGATGGTATTTGTTCTTTCGCAGCCAGTTGCCGGTTTAGAGTACAGGACTGTTAAATATCCCTATCCTAATGAGTCCCAAAAGACGGAAGAGAGATATCTTATAACGGGTTACGTTCCCGTTTCATCAGACGGCTCGCCGATGTATTTGTACACCGGCCCTAAAGATCACGATCAACTTCAAAAGACAAATGAAGAGATTAGCGGCTATCTGTCTGGTCGGCAGATAGATCTCGAAGGATTGATTAACTACGGATGGTTGAAGGCAGTCACGCGACCGCTGGCTGCTCCAATTCTCTGGTCAATCAAACTTCTTAATACTGTGACAGGAAGCTACGGTCTCGCAATAATTCTCTTTACTATAGTTATTTACACGCTTTTCTTCCCTCTCAAATGGCGATCCTCCAAGTCAATGAAGAAGGCTCAAAAACTTGCGCCTCGTATGAAGGAGTTACAAGAGAAAATCAAGGGGATGAAGCAGAATGATCCGCGCTTAAAAGACTTACAAATGGAGCAGTTGCGTTTGATGAAAGAGGGCAATCCGCTCGGTGGATGTTTGCCACTTTTAATTCAAATGCCGTTCTTGATTGCTCTTTATAGCGCAATTACGATTTCGATAGATTTCCGCCAATCCTCGTTCCTGTGGATGCCTGATCTTTCTGCCGCCGATCCTTATCGTCTGCTGCCGATATTAATGGCCGGTTCGATGGTTGTATTACAGTTGATTACGCCGGCCCCTTCCGCTGACCCACTCCAGCGTAAAATGATGGCAGTTGTAATGCCTGCCATGATGCTGTATATCATGTGGAGTGCTCCAGCCGGCCTGCTTGTTTACTGGCTTGTAGGCAATTTAGTAGGGTTCGGCCAGCAAGTCCTTATAAATCGTCTTGTCAAGTCAGAGGATGACAAGGAACAACAGCCCCCAGAGAAAACTGGGGCAGGCACGCGCTCTAAGAAAAATTTGAATGAGGCTCGCGTATCGCAGGCTTAGCTCAGGTTTTGATTCGAGCGCTAAATTACAAAGTTTTTCGCGAAATGAAAGAAGTTTACGAACAAGCTCAAAATTTTCTTGATAGTGTTTTTGCACATGCCGGCCTCGATGTATCTGTAACGGCAGATCCATCTGAACAGGGCTGTGTTTTGAGTGCTGTTGGCTCGGACGCGATGCTGCTTAGGAGCGATGGCGGCGAGTTGTTGGATGCAGTCGAGCACATAGTCAATCAGTCATTCATACGTAAACTTGACCAGGGTGAGCGTTTCATCTGCGATGTTGATAGCTTCCGTGCGATGCGTGAAACTGAATTACGTGCCATGTCACGTCATGCTGCCGAGCGGGTACGCTCAACCGGTGTTCCTTTCGTCTTTGGCCCGATGAATGCAAATGAGCGTCGAGTTATTCATCTTGAACTAGCCGAAGACGAAGAGTTGCACACAGAATCTGTGGGCGAAGGAAATGCGCGGCGGCTCAAAGTGAGTTTGAAGAGCGCAGCAAAACACTAAAATTTTCTCCCATGCCACGGCCTTTTCCTGCTTTCTTCCCTTTCTAAGCGCGGCTTTTCTTTGAGAAGTGCAAGCAACAGACACAATTGTTGCTCTTTCCACACCATCAGGGCGTAGTGGCATCGGTGTGATTCGTATCAGCGGAAAGGACGCGCTGGTCCTTACACGCTCGCTTCTTCGTGACCAAAATTTCAATCCCCAGCCTAATCAAGTAATTCTCCGGACACTGCGCGACGCCAATAGTGGTGAAGTCCTAGACCGTGCACTCGTTACCTACTTCAAAGCGCCCCATTCCTTCACCGGGGAGGACGTGATTGAGCTAAGCTGTCATGGCTCACCCCCTCTTCTACTGCATGTCATTGATACTTTGCTTTTTTATGGAGCACGTGCGTCCGATCCCGGCGAATTTACTTTACGGGCGCTCGCTAACGACCAACTCAATCTCACCCAAGCTGAAGCAATCAGAGACCTAATTGACGCCCAAACTCATGCTGCTGTCCGCCAAGCAGCACGACAACTCGGAGGAGAACTTTCGGCCCGTCTTCAGCCTTACATAGATGCTCTGCTGAAGATAATAGTTCCGCTTGAATCCACCATTGAGTTTGTAGAGGACAACCTGCCTGAAGATGTTACAAAAAACGTCGCATCCGAACTTTCAGCGTTAATACAAAATCTGGAAGATTTAGCTAAAACTTTCAGCACCGGGCGTCTCCTTAAAGAAGGTTTACGTGTAACGCTTGTGGGACGTCCCAATGTGGGCAAGTCCAGTATTTTCAATGGTTTACTGTCGCTTAACAGAGCCATTGTAACTGATATTCCAGGAACTACCCGAGACAGCATCAGCGAAATACTAACTATCCACGGAATTCCTATTCATCTCACAGATACTGCTGGTATGCGCATATCAATAGATGAGGTTGAGCAACTTGGAATCGAACGCACACGGCAATCTATCGCTGATGCTGACTTAGTTGTCATAATTCTTGACGGCTCTCAATCGCTTATTTCTGAGGACAAAGAGGTTCTTGCTGAAGCAACGCAGCACCGACATTTAATTGCATTGAATAAAAGCGATCTTGAAACTTTTCAACTGAAGCGTGCGGAGTATTTGTTTAATGACCACACTGTCATTCCTATTTCGGCCAAACTCGGAACGGGACTTGCGCCCCTCAAGGCTGCTATAATAGAACCATTTTCCGGGATAAATTCACATGAAACTGATTTCGTCATCTCCAACGCGCGCCATTATGATCTTTTGCTTCGAACAGCCAACTCTTTGCGTTCCACCGAGAGCCTTCTCATGTCGCGTGCCACTGAAGAGTTGATTCTCGTCGGACTTTATGACGCTCTACGCTTTCTTGGGGAGATTACAGGTGAAACAACACCCGATGACGTGCTAGCACAGATTTTCTCAACCTTCTGTATAGGAAAGTAGCTATGAGTTTTGATGAGAGTTTTGATGTGATCGTGATTGGAGCAGGTCATGCCGGCTGTGAAGCTGCTTCTGCCTCCGCACGTATGGGTTCACAAACAGCATTAGTTACGCTCAATTTAGATATGATCGGCCAGATGTCATGTAATCCTGCTGTCGGTGGCATTGCTAAAGGGCATCTTGTGCGAGAAATTGATGCGCTTGGCGGCATTATGGGGCGTGTTATTGATCGCACGGGCATACAATTTCGTTTACTGAATCGGTCTCGCGGCCCTGCTGTACAAGCCCCTCGTGCACAGGCTGACCGCGCCCTCTATCGCACTGAAATGCGTCATATCCTTGAGGCAACGCCTAATCTTCATTTGCGACAGGGGCTTGTTATTGACTTTATTATCAAAAAGGGGCGAATTTGCGGAGTAGAACTGCAAGATACAAGGCGATTGGGTGGCAGCGCGGTTATTATTGCAACAGGTACCTTCTTAAACGGATTGATTCATACTGGTCGTCGCACTTATACCGCAGGACGCGCTGGAGAACCGGCTTCAATAGAGCTTGCAGAGAGCTTAAAACGGCTCGGTTTTCCTGTCGGGCGCCTCAAGACTGGAACCCCGCCGCGCCTTGATGGACGCACAATTGATTGGGATGCTTTTAATCCTCAGCCTGCTGATGAGCGTCCGGTTCCATTCTCTTTCTCTACGGAGGGCATTGAACAGCCGCAAATCACCTGCTTTGTAGGCTATACAAATGAAGAGGTTCACAATTTCATTCGTTCTAATATTAGCGAATCGCCACTTTACTCCGGACAAATTAAAGGAATTGGCCCCCGGTATTGTCCTTCTATTGAGGATAAAGTTGTTAAATTCCCTGAGAAATCGCGACACCAACTTTTCTTAGAGCCTGAGGGCCATGACACACATGAAGTTTATCTCAATGGATTTTCTACTTCACTTCCTGCCGACCTACAACAAGAGCTTGTGCGAAAGATTCCCGGTCTCGATCAATCAAAGATTATTCGACCCGGATATGCTATTGAATATGATTTCGTTGATCCTCGTGAATTGACACCCTTTTTACAAACATCACGCGTTGATGGACTGTTCTTCGCTGGTCAGATCAATGGAACTACAGGTTATGAGGAAGCAGCATCTCAGGGACTTATGGCAGGCGTGAATGCAGCCCTGTTTGTTCAAGGGCGATCTGGCTTTAGACTTAGCCGTGAAGAGTCTTACATTGGCGTTTTAATTGACGATTTGATCAGGCATGGAGTTGATGAACCCTACCGTATGTTTACTTCTAGAGCCGAGTATAGACTTGCTTTGCGGCATGACACAGCGGATTCACGGCTTTCACCATATGGTCGGTCTTTGGGTTTGGTTGGTGATTCTGACTGGGATAAGTTTAACCAACGCCGGGATCGAATTTCGAGTTTGAAAAATACGTTGAATGGAACTCGTTTTAGGCGCTCTGATGAGATTTACGACGAGTTTTCCCGGATATTGGGAAAGGATTTGGGGGATTCCATCTCTCTCTCACAACTTTCTCAATATCCATCCATTGAACCAGACTTTTTATGGCGACATTTACCGTTGGATATTCGGGCCACTGTCTCTATTAGCGACCTTGAAACTTCCCTTGCCGATCTGCTCTACAGTGGTTATCTGAATACCCAGCGCAACACTATTGCCCGATTGCATCAGCATGATGGGATGCGCATCCCTAATGACTTCGATTATAATCATGTAGATAGTCTTTCACATGAAATGATAGAACGTCTTAATCGTACGCAGCCGGAAAATTTTGGGCAAGCCAGAAGGATTCCTGGCTTAACACCCGCAGCTCTTTCTACTCTTCTCTACCGCTTACAAGTTGTTAAATCAGCCTAACTCCTAATCTTTATGAATGTTTCACGTGCCACATTGATCAATGTGGCACGTGAAACATCCAGACAAGGGGCTGCGAAACATAAACTAATAAAGAAAATTAACAACCCCTAGCTTAGCTCTGACGGTATTTCTGTAGCTTTGAGTGGATCGTATATGTTAATTTGTCCTCGATTATTTAAGACGCGACCAAAGGAATCAATAATGTCAAAAAATATCGCGGTCGCAAATCAGAAGGGCGGCGTCGGGAAAACCACTACTTCTGTGAATTTAGCTGCTGCATTAGCAGTTGCAGAAAGGCGAGTTCTTCTGGTTGACACCGATCCGCAAGCAAATGCCACGTCAGGGGTTGGGATACAACGTGGCAGCTTCCGACGCAGCTTATATCATGCACTTGTTCTAGATGAGCCAATATCCAATGTCATTCAAAGCACAGAAATCCCCTTGTTAAAAATTCTCCCTGCGGATAAGAACTTAACTGGAGCCGAGGTAGAGTTGGTAGACCTTGAACGCCGTGAGTACAGGCTAAAAGAGGCTCTGCGCCAAATCCGAGATGATTACGACTTCATTATAATTGATTGCCCACCATCTCTGGGACTTTTAACGCTCAATGCTTTAACGGCTGCCGACTCCCTGCTAGTTCCAATTCAATGCGAATACTATGCCTTGGAAGGGGTTACGGAGCTTTTTGACACGTTAGCCAGAATACGCCGCTCACTCAATCCCGATTTGACGATTGAAGGGCTATTACTGACCATGTACGATGAGCGTACAAATCTTTCTTCTGCTGTTGCCGCAGATTTAAGGGATTTTTATGGTCGGCAGGTTTTTGAAGCAGTAATTCCACGTAATGTACGCTTGGCAGAAGCGCCTAGTTATGGCAAACCAATCATTCTCTACGATAGTCGCTCACGTGGGGCTGAAAGCTATCTTCAGTTAGCAAAGGAGATTATGTCTCATGACAAGAAGAGTACTCGGTCGGGGCTTGAGCGCACTAATATCGGGTCAACCATCAACGGCTAACGAAGAATTGTTTGAAATAGATATTGATTTGATCGAGCCTAATAGTCTTCAACCACGGTCGAATTTTGATGAGGCACGCTTAGAAGAACTCGCACAGTCCATACGCTCAAACGGCATCATCCAACCTTTGCTCGTGCGTCCGATAGGCGGAGGGAAATATCAATTAGTTGCAGGCGAAAGAAGATGGCGTGCCGCTCAACGCGCAAACCTACAACGCGTGCCTTGCGTCGTGCGCGAAATTCCGGAAGAAAAAGTTCTTGAATTAGCGTTAATCGAAAATATACAACGCCAGGAACTTAATGCAATTGAAGAAGCTCATGCCTACAAGAGGCTCATCGAAACACTGGGTCTAACTCAGGAGATGGTAGCTCAAAGAGTCGGGCGCGACCGAACTTTTATCACTAACTACTTAAGGCTCTTACGTTTACCAGAAGAAGTACAGCTTTTAGTGGAGGAGGAAAAAATCTCCATGGGCCATGCACGCGCCCTATTGGGTATAGATGACCCTGATATTCAGAAGAAGATTGCACGCAGTGTCGTCAATCAAGGGTTTTCTGTTCGCGAGACTGAACGTGCAATTAAACGAATCATAAGTGGTGTAAATCCAGCAATTGCAAGCTCTCATGCTGCCAAAGCAGAGGATGCAAATATAAAGGCCGCAGAATCAAAGTTACGCCGCCATCTGAGTTCTAAAGTACAAGTTTTAACGAATGAATCAGGTGTCGGAGGAAAGATAGAAATCGAGTATTATGATATAAATGACCTTAATCGTATCTATCAACTCATACTAAATTCTCAGAATAAAAATGAAGGGCCATGACTCGACGACCACTGGCGCTAGTTCTTCAGACTGAACTCAACAGTTGAATGATGCACGATGCCTTCGTCAACAGATTCAACCCCGTACCACAGCACAAGCCTAATCGAGAGTTCCTTGACGCTTTATTAATCAAGATGTTAGACTTCCAGCCTTTTGGCACAAGAGCAATTTAATCCTTTATCAGTATGCTTGAGTCTTACGTCTATCTGTGTGGATAGACTTAGGGAATTTTATGGTCGTTCTGGCATTTGCCGAATCTATACAACTTGTACCGGATGGCACGCTATTTCTTCACATTGCGATTATCCTG
Source organism: Acidobacteriota bacterium (assembly GCA_020200155.1). GTDB lineage: Bacteria > Acidobacteriota > Blastocatellia > Pyrinomonadales > Pyrinomonadaceae > JAIVJG01. The sequence goes on from JAIVJG010000001.1 coordinate 13,044, forward strand.
GTGATGATTTTTGTCTTGAACAGGACGTTATTTAGACCTATCAATCGTATTTTGGAGGAACGAGAGCGCCGCACTCATGGTCGTTCCGGCGAGGCGCAAGAAATCTTGCAACGTGTGGAAGAAAGTCTTTCGCGATACGAGCGTACTATGAGAGAAACTCGAATTGAGAGTTATCGCGTGCTTGAACAGAAGCGAATTGAAGCGATGGGTGAACGTCAGCACCGGATCGGCATAGTAAAAAATGAGATTGGGAACATAATTGAAGAGCAGCGGGGAATAATCCAGGCGCAGGCTGAGGAAGCGCGTATCACTCTCGAAAGTGAGGCGAGGCGAGTGGCCGCGAATGTCAGCGCACAGATTCTTGGTCGCTCGTCAGGCGGAACACCTCAAGCGAACGCGCCCATTTAATCAACATGTTTTCAGGTCTGATCCAAAATGTATTTTTATTCATACTCGAAGGCGAGGGCTGGCAAGCATATCTTCCTGTGGAGACGCTGGCGAAGGTCATCAACCTTCTGTTGTTTATCGGGCTGATGTATTTCATTTTGCGACGGCCTTTAGGACAAGCTTTCAACGCGCGGCGTGAGGGAATTCGTAAAGATTTAATGCGCGCTCAGGAAGAGCGTAACGCTGCGGTGCTGAAATTGGAAGAGGTTGAGGAAAGATTGAAGCGGCTTGATGCCGAAGTAGAGGCAGTGCGGGCGCAGGCGCTGAAAGAGGCTGCCGAAGAGCGTGAGAGGATCGAGCGCTCGACGGAAGAGGATATACGGAAGCTTCGAGAACAGGCGCAGCGCGAAATCGAAAGTGCGGCTAAAACTGCGCGCGCCGAGTTAAGAGCTTACGCCGCCGAGCAGAGTGTGAAGTTGGCTGAAGAGATGATCCGGCGGGATATACGTCCAGACGATGATGCGCGTCTCATAGGTGAGTACGTGGAAGAGTTGGGAGGTGTCAAGCATTGAGCCTGCAAACCATTGCGCGTCGTTACGCGGTGGCGCTGGCGGACGTTGTGACGGCGCAAGGCATTGCGCTTGAAGTGAAAGAGGAATTGTCCGTGTGGGAAGAGATGATGCGGACAAATCCTGAACTCCTTGAGGTCTTTCGTAACCCCACTGTTCCCTATGAACAAAAGCAGCGGCTCGTCAACACGCTTATTGAACGCACCGGCGTTCGTCCCGTCACGGCTAACTTCCTCCAAGTGCTTCTTCAGAATCATCGTCTCGCCGACCTGAGCGAAATTAACAAAAGTTATGCGCAGGAACTCGACCGGCGTTCAGGCGTGGTGACGGCGCACGTCACGACGGCGCGCACGGTGCCCGACCAGTCGCAGGAGGCTCTGCGCGCGAAGCTCGGCGAGTTGACGGGCAGCAGCGTGCGCCTTCAATTTGCAGTTGATGATGATTTAATCGGCGGCATCGTGACGCGTATCGGCTCGACCGTTTATGACGGCTCGGTGCGAACGCAGCTCCAGCAATTCAGGCAGAGGATGACTGGTGAGCAGTAAGTTTGAGGGTTTTGAGTTGGCAGTACGGGAACTAGCGCCGACGTTCATGCGTTCACGGATCGAATAGAGAAATCATTTGAGCAAGGTTGAATAATATGGAACCGATTAGGGCTAACGAGATCAGCGACATCATTCGCCGGCAGATCGAGAATTTTCAGACGGGCGTCACTGTGACGGAGATCGGCACGGTAATCAAGATCGGCGACGGCATCGCGGAGGTTCACGGCCTCGAAAAAGTGATGGCGGGTGAACTGCTCGAATTTCCGCACGATGTACGCGGGCTGGCCTTGAATCTTGAAGAGGATAAGGTCGGCGTCGTGCTCTTCGGCGAGTATCAGGCCGTAAAAGAGGGCGACACGGTGAAGCGCACGGGGCGCATTATGAGCATCCCGGTCGGCGACGCGCTGATGGGTCGCGTCGTGAACGCGCTCGGCGTGCCGATTGACGAACGCGGGCCGATTGCCAGTAGCGAATTCAATCCGCTGGAGCGCATCGCGCCGGGCGTGATTGACCGCCAGCCTGTGAAAGAGCCTTTGCAGACGGGACTCAAGGCCATTGATGCGATGGTGCCCATCGGTCGCGGCCAGCGCGAGTTGATTATCGGCGACCGCCAGACGGGGAAGACCGCCGTCGCGCTCGACGCGGTCTTGAACCAGAAGGGCAAGGACGTGATCTGCATCTACGTCGCCATCGGGCAGAAGGCCTCGACGGTGGCGCAGGTCATCAAGACCTTGCAGGACTTCGACGCGATGAGCTATTCCATCGTCGTCAACGCTTCGGCTTCAGACCCCGCGGCGATGCAGTATCTAGCGCCTTACGCGGGGGCCGCTATCGGCGAGTACTTCCGCGATTCGGGCCGACATGTGCTGACGATTTATGACGACCTGTCGAAGCACGCGGCGGCTTATCGCGAAATCTCTCTGCTGCTGCGCCGCCCGCCCGGACGCGAGGCATATCCCGGCGACGTGTTCTACCTGCACTCGCGCTTACTTGAGCGCGCGGCCAAGTTGTCGGACGCGAAGGGCGGCGGCTCGCTCACGTCCCTGCCGATTATCGAGACGCAGGCGGGCGACATCTCGGCTTATATTCCGACGAACGTGATCTCGATTACCGACGGGCAAATCTTTCTCGAATCCGACCTCTTCAACAGCGGCGTGCGCCCGGCGATCAACGTCGGCAACAGCGTGTCGCGCGTCGGCGGCTCGGCGCAGATCAAGGCGATGAAGCAGGTCGCGGGAACGCTCCGCATAGACCTCGCGCAGTTCCGCGAGTTGCAGGCGTTCGCGCAGTTCGGCTCCGACCTCGACCGTCAGACGCAGGCGCAACTTGCGCGCGGCCAGCGTCTGGTTGAGATTCTGAAGCAGCCGCAGTACCAGCCAATTGACGTTGAGAAGCAGGTGCTCATCATCTGGGCCGCGACGAACGGCCACCTCGACGACATTCCTGTGGATCAAGTGCGCCGCTTCGAGGAAGACTTCCTGCGCTTCATGGAGAACTCGCACGCCGGCACGCTGAACGAGATTCGCGAGAAGAAGACGATCACGGACGAAATTAAGAACGCACTCGTTCAAGCGGTGAACGACTTGAAAGCGACCTGGAAGGAGAGAGCTTTTAATCCGCAACCCGACCCGCCGCAACCTGAACAGGCGACGACGGCGACGGCTGTCGCCGTTAAGGCTTAAGGCCGGCGACGAGCGATGAGCAACAGGCTCTCATTCGTCCTCAAACCTTTTTCGTTATGGCTAATCTCTTAGACATTCGACGCCGCATCAAGTCGGTGAAGAACACACAGCAGATCACGAAGGCCATGAAGATGGTCTCGGCGGCGAAGCTGAAGCGCGCGCAGGACAGGGTCGTCGCGGCGCGTCCCTTCGCGACGAAGATGACGGAAGTGCTGACGGAACTCGCCTCGCACACGAGCGAGGACTTTCATCATCCGATGCTGGACGCGCGCGGCGACGAGCGTTACCTGCTGGTTCTGATTACCGCCGACAAGGGGCTGGCCGGAGCTTTCAACGCCAACCTGATAAAGGCCGCGCAGTCTTTCATCCGCGACAACGCGGGCAAGCGTGTCGAGTTGTACGCCGTGGGCCGAAAGGGTCGAGACTTTTTCCGCCGCCGCGACGTGACGATTGCCGAAGAGAACATCGGGTTGACGGGCAAGGGGCGCGTGGATTACGCGGAGGCTTTGGAGTTGGCGCGCGACATCACGCGCCGCTTCACGGAAGACGAAGGCGTTGACAAGGTCTTTCTCCTGTATAACGAGTTTCGTTCGGTGATGTCGCAACGTGTCGTCGTCGAACAGATTCTTCCCGTCTCGCGCGTGGAAGAAAAGAGCGCGGACGAAGTCGCCGCTGACGCCGGCGGCAAGGCGAGTTTTGTGGAGTACATCTACGAACAGCCGCCCGCAGAGATTTTCAGCCAACTACTGCCGCGCCTGATAGAAACGCAGGTCTATCGCGCTCTGCTCGAATCGGTCGCCTCGGAGCAGGGCGCACGCATGACGGCGATGGACTCTGCGTCGAAGAACGCGGGCGAGTTGATCCAGACGCTGACGCTCAACATGAATCGCATCCGACAGGCGAGCATCACCAGAGAGATCATCGAAATCGTTTCGGGCGCGAAGGCGGCAGCCTAAAGTCATTCGGTGAACAGACCGCAGCGACGGAGAGGGGAAGCGCGATTGTTTGCGGCTTCCCTCTTTTACTTTTGGTCGAGAGATGACGACACGGAGCGAGCAGAGTCCGACGCCCGCACGCAGTTCGACGCCGGAGCGTGGCGCGCAAACGTGGCGCGGGCGTCTGTGGCGTTACGGGCCGCTGGTGGTGTGGCTCGGCGTTATCTCATTCGCTTCGACGGGGGCGCTCTCGGCTTCAAACACCTCACGCATCGTGCGACCTCTGCTGCTCTGGCTCTTTCCAGGCATCACGGAGGGGGCGCTGCTTGAAGTACACTTCCTCGTCCGCAAGGCGGCGCATTTCACAGAGTACGCCATCCTCGCGCTTCTCGCCGCGCGCGCTTTTCTCTCTTCGTCGCGCCTCGCCTTATCGCGCCACTGGTGGCTCGCTTCTTTCTCGCTCGTCGCCGTCTACGCGCTGCTCGACGAGTATCACCAAAGCTTCGTCGCGTCGCGCACGGCTTCGATCTATGACAGCATGATTGACGCGGCGGGCGGCGCGTGCGCGCTCCTGCTTTTGTTACTGTGGCAGGCTGGCCGGAATAAAAGAAGCCGGGCTGAACGGAGAAGCAGGGCTGGGGGTTGATATGCCAAGTCTCAGATTGCGGATTTGAAATCTCAAGTCTTTACTTTCTCCACGTCGCGCCTCCGGCTGTCTTCCCCGAAAACGCTCCACCGGGCACGGTCGCCGCAGAGAATTACAAGTCACTTTTCTCCGGGCGTGGTATTCTTTGTGCGTCTCCAAACGCCGAAAAACTTCTGGCGCATGAATGCTCCGAATCATCTTTAACTGAGGGCTGCGACGCTTCGCGGAGTGCCACAGTTTCGGCGCGTTGGCGTGCCGGCGCTGCATCCAACGCTCGGTGCGGGAAGAGGACGTGTTAACTATGTTGAGACGTTTGCAGCAGCCCTGTCGCGTGGTGATTACGGGAATGGGTTGTGTGACGCCCATCGGCATCGGACGCGAGGCTTTCTGGCAGTCTCTCCAGAACGGCGTCAGCGGCGTGCGGCGCATAGAGGGCTTCGACACGTCGGACTCTCCCGTGAAGATCGCCGGACAGGTGCGCGGCTTCGACTGGGAGAGCGAGCTAAAGCCCAAAGACCGACGCCACGTCGCGCGCACAGTGCCGCTCGCGCTCGCCGCTGCTCGCGAGGCGCTCGACGACTCCGGCCTTCAGCACTCTGATTTCACACTCGAAGAGCGCCGCGCCTTCGGCGTCGTCCTCGGCACGGGCGGCGGCGGCCTCGCCTTCACCGAAGCGCAGTACAGGCAATACTTCACCACCGGCACGTCCGGCAGCGCGAGCGTCTACACCATTCCTTCATCAACGCATGGCGGACTTTCGTCCGAGCTTTCGATGGCCTTCGGACTGCGCGGCCTCTCGCACATCATCTCGACCGGCTGCACGAGTTCGACCGACGCCATCGCCTACGCCGCGCAGCACATCGCGCTCGGCAGGCAGGAAGCGATGCTCGCCGGCGGCTCCGACGCGCCGCTCGCGCCCGGCATTCTCGCCGGCTTCAACCTGATGAAAGTGATGACAGAGGATTGGAACGACGAGCCGGAGCGCGCCTGTCGTCCGTTCTCGCGCGACCGTTCGGGGATGGTCTTGGGCGAGGGCGCGTGGGTCTACGTGCTCGAAGAATACGAGCGTGCACGACAACGCGGCGCGCGGGTCTACGCCGAGATCACGGGCTACGGCGCGACGTGCGACGCTTATCATCGCGTGCGTCTCGAAGACACAGGCGACGAACCCGCGCGTGCCATGCGCCTCGCGCTCGAAGACGCGGGCCGCGCGCCGGGGGAAGTTGATTACATCAACCTCCACGGCACGGCGACAGTCCTCAACGACCGCATCGAGACGCAGGCGTTGAAAGTGGCTTTCGGCGACGACGCGTACAAGATTCCGATGTCCGCCACCAAGTCGCAGATCGGCCACCCACAGGGCGCGAGCGGGGCCGCCGGAATCGGCGCGGCCCTGTGCGCGATGACGACCGGCATCATCCCGCCGACGCTCAACCTCGACGATCCCGACCCTGAATGCGATCTCGACTACGTCCCCAACCGCGCACGCGAAGGGCGCGTCCGCATCGCTCTCTGCAACTGCATCGGCTTCGGCTCGAAGAACAGCGCGCTCGTCATTGAAAAACCGTGATGAGTGATGAGTGATAAGACAACAGCTTCCTTCTTATCACTCATCACTTATCACTCACCACTATGCTTGAACGCTTCCGACAGCGCAGCGAGGAACTCGAACACCTCGACACGGGCGACTACACGCCGGAAGAATACGAGGGCTGCCTCGTCGAGTTGCGGCGAGTCAACCGCTGGCTGGGCGACACGAGCGCGCTGCGCCGTTCAGTCTTGCCGGAAATCGGGCGAGACGGTTTGAGTAATTTTTCGCTGCTGGACGTGGGCGCGGGTTCGGGAGAGTTGCTGCGCGCCGTCGCGTCTTGGGCGCGCGAAGGGGAGATGCGTGCGCGCCTCGTCGGGCTTGAGCTTGGCGGTCGCGCCGCCGAGACGATTCTCGAAGAGTCGAAGGAGTTTGAAGAAATAAACTCCGTGCGTGGCGACGCTTTGCGGCTGCCTTTCGACGATGACGCTTTCGACTACGTGATGTGCTCGCTCTTCGCGCACCACCTGCGCGAAGAGCAGTTGGTGACGGCGCTGCGCGAGATGTCGCGCGTCGCGCGCCGGCGCGTTTACGTGATAGACCTGCACCGCCACCCGGTCGCGTATTTCTTTTACACGACAATCGCGCGGCTCTTCCTGCACAATCGTCTGATTCGCGAGGACGGCGCGCTCTCAATCCTGCGTGGTTTCGTCCCCGTCGAGCTTCAACGGCTCGCCGTGCGCGCGGGATTGGCGGGCGCGAAGGTGCGCCGGCGGTTTCCCTACAGGCTGGTTCTGAGCGCGGGCAGAGGGTAAAGAAGTTGAGCACAACGGCGCTAAAATACGACGTGATCGTCGCGGGCGGAGGGCCTGCGGGCGCGAGCGCGGCAATTACACTGGCGCTCGGCGGCGCGCGTGTTCTGCTCGCCGAACAGAAAAAGTTCCCGCGCGAAAAGTTGTGCGGCGAATTCATCTCGCCGGAATGTTTTGAGCACTTCGCGCACCTCGGCGTGCTCGACGAGATGACGTGTGCGGGCGGAGTCTCGATTGCGGAGACGATTTTTTATACGAGCGGTGGGCGAAGCGTCGCCGTGCCGAGCGAGTGGTTCGGCGGCGGGCACGGCGGCGCGCTCGGTTTGAGCCGTGCCGAGATGGACGAGCGACTGTTGAAGAGAGCGCGCGGGGCGGGCGTAGAGGTGCTGGAAGAAGCGACGGCGACGGGGCTGCTGCTTGAAGACGGGCGCGTGCGCGGCGTGCGTCTGGCTTTGGGCGGCGGCGAAGTGCGTGAGTACGGCGCGACGGTGACGATTGACGCGACGGGACGCCAGCGCGTGCTGTCGCGCCACGTCGAGCGCGCGAAGCGTGGCGGCGTGACAAAATCGCGCGCGTCGCTCGTCGCCTTCAAGGCGCACCTGGAAAACGCGCGGGGCGCGGACGGAGTCTGCGAGATTTATTTTTATCCAGGAGGCTACGGCGGGCTGAACGGGGTCGAGGGCGGATTGAGTAATCTCTGCTTCATCGTGCGCGCGAGGGACGTGCGCGAGCGCGGGAGCGACGCCGCGCGCGTGATGCGCGAAGTGTTGATGAAGAATAAGCGCGCGGCTGAAACGCTCTGCGAGGCGCACGCGCGCACGCCGTGGCTCGGAGTGGCGCTCGAAAGCTTCGGTCGCGGCGAGTTGTCGCCGGCGGACGGGCTGCTGGCCGTCGGCGACGCCGCTTCGTTCATTGACCCGTTCACGGGGAGCGGCATGCTGATGGCGCTTGAGAGCGGGGAAGTCGCCGCCGGGGAGATTGCGCGCTGGCTGCGAACTTCAAGGGCGGGTAGCTTCGACTTCCCGGCGCTCGTGCGCGGCTACGGCGCACGCTACGCAGAGCGTTTCGACGCGCGCCTGCGCCTGTGCAGTTGGCTGCGCCGCGCCGCCTTCGCCCCGCAGCCGCTCGCCGAAGTCGCCGTCTTCGCGCTCGGCGCGAGCGAGCGTTTCCGGCGTCGTCTGGCACGAGCGACTCGAACTGCAAGGCTGAAGGCTGAAGTGTAGGGCAGGCATTCCTGCTTCTCCTGACTCTTATCAGGTTCTTGCCAATAGACGGTTTTTAGGGTACAACGTCGGGCGCGGTCGAAGATTGCTGACACAGCGTCGGGTGACGCCGTTGACTTCCTTATCAGCGCGCGGCAAAGCAAAACACTGTTTCTGAGTCGCAGTTTGCCCGTGAGCGATTTTTCTGTCCGTCCGTCCGTCACCTCGGCGCAGCGTCTCCCTACACATCGCGACCGCGCCGTCCGTCAAGTGAAACATCTAATTCGTGCTAAGGAGATAAAAACCCATGCGTTCGTTCCCTCTGCGGTGGCTCCCGACCGCTTTCAGATTTACGCTCGCCGGCGCGCTCCTGGTGTGCTGCGCTGGCGCGGCGTTGGCGCAGGCCGACTCGACCTCAGCTAACTTAAGCGGCTTCGTGCGCGACCCACAGGGCGCGGTGGTGCAGGGCGCAGCCGTCTCGGCGCGCAATCCCACGACGAGCGTGTCGCGCACCACGACGAGCAACGATGAGGGTTTCTACCAGCTCACGAATTTGCCGCCCGGCACTTACGAAGTATCGGTTGAGGCGGCGAACTTCAAGCGTGCCGTGCTGCCCGCCGTGACGGTGACGGTAGGCCAGCGCGCAGACCTCGACGTGGCGCTCGAAATCGGACAGATTTCGGATGTCGTCACCATCTCCGGCGCGACCACCGACATCGTCGAGACCTCCAAGACGAGCGTCTCGAACACGATTGACCAGCAACGCATCGAAAATCTCCCCATCAACCAGCGCGACTACATCAACTTCACGCTGACCACTTCGACCGTCACGCGCGACAACGGTCGCCCCATCGGCCCCGCGCCGACCTCCGGCTTGAATTTCGGCGGCCAGCGCGGTCGCTCCAATCTCATACAGGTTGACGGCGCGGACTACACAGACAACTCCGTCAACGCCGCGCGCTCGACCGTCTCACAGGAGGCCGTGCAGGAGTTTCAGGTCGTGACGAACTCTTTCGCGCCGGAGTTCGGCAGGAGTTCGGGCGGCGTCGTCAACGTCGTCACGAAGTCGGGCACGAACGACGTGCGCGGCAATCTCTTCGGCTTCATCCGGCACAAGAGCATTCAGTCGCGCAACCCTTTCGCGCCCGTGATTGATAACGACCCCGGCAAGAAACCGCCATTCACGCGCGCACAGTACGGCGCGACGCTCGGCGGCCCGCTGGATAAGGATCGCACCTTCGCCTTCTTCGCCTTTGAACAGCGTCGTCGTCAAGAGTCGGGCTTCTTCACGAGCGACGTGAGTGCCGGACTCGGCTCGAACGCGACGATTCCAGCCATCCCCGAACTCGGCCCGCTCTTTCCGTCAGCCATCAACTTCAATCGCCTGACCGCCGCGCAAGCCGCGTTCATCCCTGCGGCCATCGCGCAGGGGCGTGCGCTTTTGACGAACGCCAACCCGGCCATCCGCGCACAGGGGCAGTCGCTCATCATCGGCACGATCAACTACGCCTACCTCGCGTCGGGCGGCGGCAACACCGCTTTGACGGGCTTCAACCCGCTGCCCATCGCGCCTGCCGCTTCGCAACTCGTCGTCGGCTCAGGCGTGCCCATTGCCAGCCGTCTCGCGCCCGGCCAGATCGTCGGCAGCCGGTTCTTTCTCGCCGGGACGCCGATTCCGTTCACGACCAATGCGGCTGGACTGCCCATCGCCTTCCGCCCGCTCTTGAACTTGCAGAAGGTCTTCCCGATTTCCGAGTCAACCAGCTTCTCTTCGGCTCGTCTCGATCACAAGATCACCGACACGAACCAGTTGAGCATGCGCTTCAGCTACAATCCGAGCTACATCACCGGCATTCAGGTCGAATCGCAGAATCAGGCGCTCGGACAGAACGACTTCTCGCGCACGGGCATTCAGATACTGCATGACGCGGCGTTCGTCACGTCGCTGACCTCGACGCTCTCGAACACAATCGTCAACGAAGCGCGCTTCAACTTCGGCCAGCGCCGCGCGACCTTCAAGTCGCAGAACGGCGATGCCGTCGCGGTCAACATCACGGGCACGGCCTTCATCGGTCGCGAGCTTTTCTCGCCCGTCCTCCGTACCGAGAATCGTTACGAGTACACGGATAACCTTAACTGGGTCGCCGGTAATCACACCTTCAAGTTCGGCGGCGACGCGGCCTTCGTCAGCGTCGGCGCGATCTTTGAATTGAACTTCGCCGGCCTGTTCAATTTCGGCGGACTCGCCGGCGGCACCTTCGTTCCCGGCTCGCCCGAAATTACACCCGTGCAACAGTACGGCATGGGCTTCCCCGGAAACTACGTTCAGGGCTTCGGCGATCCGAAATCAAAGATCACCAACCGCCCGCTCGCTGTCTTCGCGCAGGACTCCTGGAAGATTCGCAAGAACTTCACGCTCAACTACGGCGTGCGCTACGACTACGAGATTACCAGGCAGATTGCGACGCGCGGCTTCAGCGACACGCTGCCCAACGGCATCTCGCTCACCGCCGCGCAGGTGCTGGCCGCGCAGGACGCTTTCAACGTCCAACAGGGCTTCCCACGCGATAAGAACAACATTGCGCCGCGCATCGGCATGGCGTGGGACTTGAATAACGACGGCAAGACAGTCCTGCGCGCCGCCTACGGCCTCTTCTACGACCACCCGCTCCTCGGCATCGCCTTCAACTCCGACATCGCAGACAACGTGCAGCAGCAGCAGTTCGTCTCCGCGCCGGGCCTGCCGTGCGCCGGACCGGCGGCGTTGCCCTGCGGTTCGACCCTGAACGCTTCGGCCATCTTTCAAGGCGTTGTCTTCCCCGGTGTGACGCAGGGCGTCGCCCCGACTGCGGAATACCAGCTTGGGCGTCAACGCTTCAACGATCAGACGTTTCCCGGCTTCGGGCCGGTGTTGCCGTTCCCACTCTCAGTCTCGAAAAACTTTGAGTACGCCTACGCCAATCAGGCGAACGTGCAAATCGAGCGTCAGCTGACGAAAGATATGTCCTTCACCGCTGGCTACCTGTTTGTCGGCGCGCATCACCTGCCGCACCCGACGAATCTCAATCCGCCAAACAACAACCTGCTCATTCAAAACTTCGTGCGTTGCAACAATCGCCAGCCCGTGACCACCAGCGAGGTGCTTTCGCTCTCGCCTTCTACGTGCGCCAACATCGTCGCGCAACCGATTCCCGGATTGGTTTCCGTGACCACGCGCGGCGCGGTCGTCCAGCCGTTCGCGGCGAATCTGTTCCGACCGGGCGGCCCGAACTACTTTTTCGTCCAGTCTGTGACGGGCGGCGCGGTCACTCCGGCGGTCTTCAACAGCGTGCTCACCGGCACGGGCGCGCTCGCGCGTCCCGGCGTCATCTCGACCTTCGGCGACGTGAGCGCGCAGGTCTCCGACGGCAACTCCGTCTATCACGCGGGAAACTTCGAGTTGAAGAAACGCTTCTCGAACAACTTCCAGTTCCTCGCGTCCTACACGTGGTCGCACTCGATTGACGATTCGTCGGACTTGCAGACGCTTTTGCTGCCGCAGGACATCAGCAACTTCCGCGCCGAGCGTGCCGACTCGCTCTTTGACCAGCGACATCGCTTCGTCTTCAGCGGCGTGCTGGCTTCGCCCGCTTCATGGCACGGCGAAGGCGGCCTGCGCGGCTTCCTCTCGGACTTCATCGTTGCGCCGATCTTTGAAATCTCTTCGGGTCGCCCGTTCAACATCCTGACGGGTGTTGACACGAACAACGACCAGACGGGACAGACAGACCGTCCGAGCGTCGCCGCTGACGGCACTCTTGTACTGCCCGGCCCATTCCAGTCGGGAAATCTGGGGCGCAATCGCGGCATCACGCGGAGTTACTCTTCGCTCGACTTGCGCGTCGCGCGCAAAGTCCGTCTCGGCGAACGCTTCAACCTCGACGTGATTGCCGAAGGCTTCAACCTCTTCAACCGTTTCAACGAGGCGGGTGTCTCCCCGCTCTTTACGGATGTCAACGCCGTCGGCAAGCGCGACGGCGCGGGACGCTTCTTCGGACGCTCGACCGCCTCGTTCGACCCGCGCCAGTTCCAATTCGGCTTGAAGCTGAACTTCTGATTTCAGGTGTGACTGGAAGCATCCTTCAAAGGAGGTGGTGTGCGTCATCACACCACCTTCTTTGCTCTATGATGATGTGTGAAATGCCTTGTGTGTATAACCCATATGATTATGTAGGGAGCCCGTTCGACGGTTTGAAGGGCGAGGCGCGCTGCCGCGCAGCGCGCCTCTGGTACAGGTTGGTCAACTAAAGTCGCGGGCCGCAGCGCGGCGGAAGGCATTCCGCGGCGTGGCTCGTGGCGAAACTCTTCGGGAGAAGGAGGCTGATATGCCTGGCAGATGTAACGGGAAATGGAATTCAAAAATAGACGGGGGTGACGACGGCGTTATCAAGATCGCGCATCCGTCCGGCTCGGGCTGCAATTCTTCTCACACTCCTCACGGAGGCGGGGGCGAGACTCAGATGGATGGCTGCCTCTGCGGGGAGAGCGTGACACTCAAACGCAAGGAAGGGAGCAAGACGGTAACTTACACGGGGAAGCTCATAAACAACGATACACGGATAAAAGGGCACGCGCATTTCGACAACACCAATGTTGATGAAGACCCTGAGTGGGTCGCCGACAAGCAGCCCGGCACGGACGGTGACGACGACGATGATAAGCCGCACGGCTCTCCCGGGAAAGGCGGCCACGGCAAGGGCCACGAAAGACACCGGCTTGGTGGGGCGTAAGTAGACTTACGCCGCGGATATTTCCCCACACGTCGGGGAGAAACGTCGGTCGCTCGCGCGGCCCGAGACTCTGCCCGCGCGGCGCCGCCGAACCTTCGGGGGCATCGCTCTTTAAACGGGCGTCTTCGCCGCGTCTGCCTGCCGCCCTCCTCACAGTTCGGCGGCGCGCCCGAACACCGCAGATTAAACGGCCCCACCCGCCCTTCGCCATTGACTTAACATTTCATCAAAAATAGAATACCATCTCACCTGTATCGGGCTCTTCCGCCATTGCGAGCACCCACGCGGACAGTACCCGAGATCAACCTGCGCGAGGCCAAAATATATTGTCTTAATGCCTCGTCGGTCGTGGGCAAGAAGCCCGGAGTTATGCGGGGAGGGCCTGCGGCGCGCCAGCGGCAGCCGAGCCCCGGGGTGGTCGCGACAGCGACAAATGTCTCTCGTTCTTTAGCTAGTCGTCAGGGCCACGCCGAAAGCCAAGCGGCTCATCGGCAAAGTCGTTCTCACTCAGGCAACCTGCTTCCGGTCAGAGGTAGGGTAGCTCGGACGTAACCGAGGCAGCCTGACCATTGCCCACGCAACTCCCGACAGGAACATCGACCTTACTCCGCGCCCGCGGAGTTCAACAGCCCCGGCCATGACCACTCACGCCATGCGAACCCCCTCCGCCAGACTTAGGGCCGTTGCCGAACGTCGGCGGTCACGTATCGCCGATTGCTCCGCGAGAAGGCATCTCAGACTGTTTCCTTACTGGGCCATGTCCAGCCGGCTTGCGTCTATCACGAACATCCTAAACGAGGGCGTTCGGCCAATGTTGTGGGCGGGCTGCGCCCTGAGCTTACTGCTCCTGCCGAGGGCCATCCAAGCGGGGGCGCGCAAAGCACCTTCGCCGGAGGGAATTCCGGTCTCGTCTGATTCACAAGGGGCGCGGGCCTTCGACGGCCCCGGCCAGGAGGCGGGCAGGGCTGACGTGCTAGAGCCGGGGGCGACAGTCGAGAGGGCAATCCAAGGTGGTCAAACTCACACCTTCAAAGTGATGCTGGGCGCGGGACAGTACGCCCGCTTCGTCGCGGAGCAGCGCGGCATAGATATTATCTTGTCCATCCTTCCGGCTAAAGTCCCCCAACCTCCGCCGGGCGACGGCGCGCGTTGCCCATCTTCCTCGCTCGTGATGGATAACCTTACCGCCTTGTACGGCCCGGAGTCTGCGTCCGTCGAGGCGCAGTCGTCAAGCGAGTATAGATTGACGGTGTGCGCCCCGGACGCGGGGGCGGCGCCCGGCGGCTACGCCCTCCACATGGAGGGAGCGAGGCAGCCGTCGCCGGAAGACTCGCAGCGTTGGGCCGCGGAAGCCGCGCTCGTCGAAGCAGAGGTATTGCGTAGGAAAAACGACTTAGCGGCTGCCGCCGCGAAGTACCAGGCGACGCTGCCACTCTGGCACTCGTTCGGCGACGAGGACAAAGAGGCCACAACCCTTCTGCTCCTCGCCAACGCCCTCAACTCGCAGGGCCTGTCGGCGAAGTTGTCAGAAGACGAGAAGAAGGCGAACTTGTCAGAACCGGAGAAGAAGAAGGCCCTTTATGACCAGGCCTTCGCGAACTACGCGCGGGCGCTCGCGCTCAGACAGAAGATGGGTGACGCTTACTGGGTGGCCGTGACCCGCAACGAGATGGGCTACGCCGCCGCCCTGCGGCGCGATCTCAAAGAGGCCGAGGCACAGTTTGAGGAAGCACTACGCGTGGCCGAGGGAGGCAGCTTCACGCAGGAGCAGTGCCGTACTTTTTACCTGAAGGGATTTTCTTACCTCATGTCCAGTAATCCCGGTGAGGCGCTGAAGGCGTTCGGGAAGGCTTTGGACATCAGCCGCGCCGAGCACATCCGCTCGCGCGAGGCGGGCACGCTGAGCGCGATGGGAGGCGCTTATGAGAACGCGAGCGAGTTCTATAAGGCGTTGGAGAGCTACAGGCAGTCCGCCGCCATCTGGCAGGAACTCGGCGAGGAAAAGCGGTACGCGACCGTGCTCAACAACATGGCCGTCACCCACGACAGTCTGGGCGAGTGGAACGAGGCGCTCGGCGAATACACCGCGACCCTCCGGATTTACGACGACGCGCGCTCCCGCTGCCGGAGCCAGGGATCGGTAGACCGGAAAGACTGCGGCAACGTCGTCAAGTTTCTCAGGAACGTGGGCATGTTCTACATCCCGCTCGGCGAGGCGGCCACCGGCCTCCGGTATCTGGAGGAGGCGGGCGAGATTCAACGGGCGTCGGGCGTCAACGACCAGCGGGAACTGGGAACGACGTTACTGGACATCGGCTTCGCGTACGACAGACAGGGCGACGCTCAGAGGGCGAAGTCGTATTACGTGGACGCCCTGGCCCTTCTCGGCAAGACCCTGGATTACCGCGGGCAGAGCTACGCGCTCACGCTCCTGGGCATGGCCTACGCCGCGACGGGCGAGCCGGCGACCGCGTTCGGTCATTACGAGAAGGCCCTAGCCGTCTGGCTGGAGAAGGCCCCGGACGACTTGCAGGGCCGCGCCTTCACACTCGACAAGATGGGCCGCGGCCACGCGCTCGCCGGCAACCCGTCTCAGGCGCTCAAGACACTCGGCGAGGCGCTGCAACTCTGGCAGAAGACGGGCGACAGGCGCAGCCAGGCCGAGACGCTCTACGGCCTAGGGCTCGCCGCGCGCCAACTCGGCAACCCCACCGAAGCCGCCGCCCGCGCCGAGGCGGCGTTGGGCATCGTCGAGTCGGTGCGGATGAGGGGCGCGAGCAGTAACCTGCGCAGCTCTTACCTGTCGGAAAAGCACGATTATTATGAGTTGGCGATTGACATGAGGATGCGTCTCCACGCGCTCGACCCCACCGCCGGACACGACCGCGCGGCGCTCCGAATTTACGAGCAGTCGCGCGCGCGCAGCCTGCTGGAAACGCTGGGCGAGGCCGGGGCGGACATCGCTAGCAGCGCCCCACGAGAACTGGTCGAGCGCAGGCGCGACTTGAAGCGGCAGCTCAACGAGGCAGAGTTAGCCCTGATGCGACTGCGGGATGCCGGCCCCGCCGCGGAGGGGCGGGTCGCGCAAGCGCAGAAGCGTGTCGGTGAACTTACGGACGAGTTGGACCGCGCGGAGGCGCGGCTCAGGGAGAGCAGCCCCGGCTACGCCGCGCTCACGCGCCACGATCCGCTCGGCCTGACCGAGATTCAGCAACTGCTCGACGACGACACGCTGTTGCTGGAATACTCGCTCGGCAAGGAGCGCAGTCACGTGTGGGTGGTGTCGCGCGCGGGCTTCACGAGCGAGCAGTTGAAGGGGCAGGCGGAGATCGAGCAGTTGGCCAGGTGTGTGAGAAGCGGGATGAGCGCGCGAAAACCACGGGCCGAGGCAGGGTGCCGCCCGGCGACGTTTGGAGACTGGCCCGACGCGGATGACCTCAGCCGCGCTCTGCTCTGGCCCGTGGCCGCGCACTTAGGCAACAAACGGCTGCTCATCGTCGCCGATGGCGGGCTGGAATACATCCCCTTCGGCGTGCTGCCTGCGCCGCCGCGACCCGAAACGCTTACCACGAAGGGGCTGGCGCAGGGCGTCGCCGGCGCGCCCGCCCTTCCGCACGCGCCGCTGTTGGCCGGCCACGAGATCGCCAGCCTTCCTTCAGCCTCGACGCTGGCGGCGCTGCGGCACATCTCCCTTCAGCGGCGGCGCGCGCCCAAGTCTGTCGCCGTCTTCGCCGACCCCGTCTTTGAGGCCGACGACTCACGCCTGCTCTCGACCGGACGTGGCGGGCCGACCCCGGCGTCCGTCGGTGCGGGGCGCGCCGACGGCGTGCCAGCCGGGCGAGACAAAGGCGAGCCCGAGGGCGGGGGTGGTTTTGGGCGACTGCAATCCTCCCTGCGCGAGGGAAAAGAGATTATGCGGCTGGCCCCGGCTGGCAGCGGGATGATGGCCACGGCTTTCGAAGCGAACCTCGCACTCGCCACCAGCGGGCAGATGTCGCAGTACAGGATCATCCACTTCGCGACCCACGGCGTGCTCGACACGCGGCATCCGGGGCTGTCCAGCATCGTGCTCTCGCTCTTCGACCGGAAGGGCGGCAGGCAGGACGGGTTTCTGCGCCTGCACAACATCTACGACATGCGCCTGTCGGCGGACTTAGTCGTCCTAAGCGCCTGCGACACGGCGCTCGGCAAGAGCCTCAGGGGCGAGGGCTTGATCGGGCTGACGCGCGGCTTCATGCACGCGGGCGTGCCGCGCGTCGTCGCGAGCTTGTGGAAGGCTGACGACGAGGCCACCACGGAACTTATGACGCATTTCTACCAACACCTGCTTCAGAAAGGGGAGTCGCCAGCAACGGCGCTGCGCCAAGCGCAGTTGGAGATGTGGCGACAGAGTCAATGGCAGTCGCCGTATTTCTGGGGCGGCTTCGTGCTGCAAGGGCTCTTGAATTGAGCGAGGTGTTCGGCGGCGGGAGGCCCCGCGGGGCGTGCGAGTGGAGTCGTGAGCGGCTTGAGGGTACTGAAAGGGAGGCAGGTGCTGAACCAGCAGACATTCGACTTGTTACTTAACTGGCTCGACCATGATCGCGAGCGCGCCGGCGAGAAGTACGAGGAGATCCGGCGCAGGCTCATTAAGTTCTTCGAATGCCGCAGGGTCGTCGAGGCCGACGAGCTGGCCGACGAGACGATCAATCGCGTGACGAAGAAGCTGCCCGAGATCATAGGCGGTTACAGCGGCAACCCAGTCCCGTACTTTTACGGCGTCGCCAGCAACATCCATTTGGAGAGCCTGAAGAGGAAGTCCAACGTCACGTTGCCTCCCACGCTGCTCGCCCCCGTGCGGGACGAACGTGTGGAAGCGGAGGCCGAGTGTCTTGACGACTGCCTGGGCCAACTGACCTCGCCGAACCGCGAGCTAATGCTGGAGTATTATCAGGGGGCCAAGCAGGAGAAGATCGCCCACCGTAAGTCGCTGGCGCAGCGGCTGGACATCGCCCCTAACGCGCTGAGAATCCGCGCCTACCGACTCCGTTCTCAGATTCAGGAGTGCCTGTTCGCGTGCCTGAGCCGAAAATTAGGTTGAAATGGATTGGTGTTTTCGGGAATACGGAGTAGGGCGCGTCTTCGAGGGAAGCCGCATCATGACCAGCACATGGAGCAAAACATCACGGGAGAAGATTCGACGCGGCATTATTTGCTAGGAGATTTACCCGCTGAGGAGAGGCGTCCGCTGGAGGAGCGGCTGCTGGCGGACGGCGACTTCCTGAAGTACCTGTCGGCGGTAGAGGACGACTTGGTTGACGAGTACGTGCGCGGCGAGCTCTCCGAGGGCGAGCGGGAGAGGTTCGAGAGTTTCTTCCTCATCACGGCCGAGCGGCGTCGGAAAGTGAAATTCGCGCAGGCCCTGCGACGGTACAACGAGCCCGCCCTCACGTCCGCGACGAGTCCGGCCATGGCCTCCACTCCCAAACGCGCCTGGTGGCGCGCTCTCCTCTCGGGCCTGCGCATCCGCAGGCCCGTCATGTGGCTACCCGCAGCGGCGGCCTGCTTACTGCTGGCGGCCCTCTCCGCTTACTGGGTGATGGTCAGGCACCGGCCTCCGCGCGGCGGCCCCGAGCTCTCGCAGGGTCTGCCCGCCCCGAACCGGCAGCCGGATGCGACGCCGCAAGAGACGCCCCCGGCGGGCGGGCAGCTTGCGGAAGTCAATGACGCCGTGCCAGTCCCATCCGCGAGGGATGGTCGCAAGCCCGCAGACACAGCGCGGGAAGGCCGAGTGCCCCCGGACGTGCCGCGACCGGCCACCGTCGTCGTCTTATCGCCCGTCCTCATCTCAGGCAGCGTGAGGGGCGAGGGCGGCGCGATGCAGCCAATCGTCGTCCCGCCGAACGCGGGCCGCGTGCGGTTGCGGCTGGCGCTCCCAGCGCGCGACTACGAAACCTACGACGCGGTGCTGATCTCCGGGGAGAGAAGCACCAGGATACCCGGCGCGCGCGTCGTCGGTAAGGTCGAGGGGCGCGATTTAATAGCAGTGGAACTGCCTGCCGACAAGCTCCCATACGGCGAGTACCAGTTGAGACTCAGCGGGCGCAACCAACGGGGGGAGTCGCACTACGTTGACACGTACTCCTTCAGGGTAAAGACCAAATACGCCGCCACGCGCCCGCCCGGCCGCCGCCGGCGACCCTTCATGCCGCTGCGATGAACGCCGGCGGCGGACAAGAAATATTTCGCCCCTCGAAGACATAAGGAGAAGTAGGGCGCACGTGCAGACGTGGTCGCTCCCCCGGGACGGCCTGAGCCCGACGGACGCGGGCGGTGCCCTACGGCAGTGACTTTCACGTGAGATAGCATGCGGCGGAGGTGAGTTTCTCATGACGGATAAAGCTTTTGTATCCCTGCGCAGTACGCCCGGCGCCGCGGACTCCGACAGGACTGCCGGGGAGGAGGCGAGGAGGATGGGGCTCGCCGTGGAGCACGACCTGATGGGCGGCTCCGTCGTCAATCTGGAGGGACGCAATCATATCAAAGACCTCGAATCGAGCGGCTTCCGCGTGAAGCTCCTCCCCGATACAAACATCCTGAACATCGGGAACTACCAGATCGATACCGAGGCCACTTCGCAAACCGAAGACGAAGAGGCCGCCGGGCCGCCAGTGCCGCGGGAGCTTGACGTACCGGCCACCAGCGCGCGCGAGTGGCGGCACCACCTCGTTCAGCTGGCGGCGCCGCCCACCGAGGAATGGATCAGGCAGATCGAGGAGCGCGGTGTGCGCGTCGTCGAGCCGGTCTCCTCCTACGGCCTGTTCGTCGCGGGCAGCCCCGAGGCGGTCGAGACCCTGCGCGGCCTCGACTTCGTCACCTGGGTCGGCCCGCTCAAGCCCGCTTACCGCATCGCGCCCAACCTCGTGGACAAGACGGGGCGGATTAGATACGTCAACGTCGGCGTCTACCCGGCGGAGGCCGCGGGCAGGGTGCGCGAGCAGATCGGGCGGCTGGAGGGCGAAGTCGTCAACGGATGGACGGAGGGGGAGAGCCACCGCCCCGGCTACTGCTCTCTCATCGCCGAGATCGACTCGCGCAATCTCAACGAGGTCGCGCGCATCCCAGAGGTGCGCTGGCTCGAATACCAGTCGCCGGGGCTCTCGACCGATGACGAGCGCTCCTGCCAGATCGTCGCGGAAAATCTGGACGGCGTGGCCTCGCCGGATACGGGGCCGCTGCTCGGCTACGCAGACTCCCTGAACAGGCTGGGGCTGGGCGGCGACGGGGTCGTCGTCGGCATCTGCGACACCGGCCTTGCGAAGGCAGACGACGGGACGTTGCACCCAGACCTGCGTGGCCGCTTGGCCTTCTTCGTTGACGTGACCGCCGGGGTGACGCCCACGGACGTGAACGGGCACGGCACGCACGTCACCGGCATCGCCGTCGGCGACGCGGCCACGGGCGCGACCGACCCCGATCGCTTCCTGCTCGGACAGGGCGTGGCGCCGCGCGCGCGCTTCGGCGTCATCAACCCCGTGGACACCAACGGCGGGCCGGGCACCGACCCGCTCGCCGCCTTCACGCGCGAGATGGTCGCGCACGGCGCGCACGTCATGAACAACAGTTGGCACCAGAACGGCGGCAGCGGCTACACGGCGAACGCCGCGGTGCTCGACAAGCTCGTGCGCGACCCGAACGGCGACAACCATGCCGACCCCGAACGGAGCTACCTTGTCATAGTTTTCTCGGCTGGCAACGACGGCAAGGCGGGGCTCCCGCCGCCGAAGGAGGCGAAGAACGCTATCACGGTCGGCAACTCCATCAACTTCCGCCCCAAGGAGGGGCCGCTCAGCGACATCCGCGGCATCTCCCCCGGTTCGAGCCGCGGCCCGGCCTCCGACCAGCGCATCCTGCCGAACGTCGTCGCCCCTGGCACGCGCATCGTCTCGGCCCGTTCGAGGGTCGAGACCCAGCCGGGTCAGGGCCCGCGCCGCAAGGCCTACGTCGACGCCGGCGGCACGCGGCACGACGACTACACGATAATGAGCGGCACCTCGCAGGCCGCGCCCCATGTGTCGGGGCTGTGCGCCCTTCTAATTGAGTGGTGGCGCTCGAACCACGGCGGCCAGAACCCGAGCCCGGCCATGCTCAAGGCGCTGCTCATCAACGGGGCGGAAGATATTGCCGGTGGCCCCAACGGCTTCGGCGGCCAGCTCCGGCACATCCCCAACAACGATCAGGGCTGGGGCCGCGTCAGCCTTGAGAACGTCGTGCTCGACGCGCCCGACTCGGATCGCGGCCCCAAAATCCTCTCCGATCAGGAGAGGGTCTTCACCTCCGCCGGCCAAGAGTTCCTCATCAGCGTCACGGCGAAGGACGAGGCGCGCCCGCTGCGCGTCACCCTGGTCTGGACGGACGCGCCGGGCAGCCCCGACACGACGCCGGCCCTGCGCAACGACTTGGACCTTGAGGTGGCCGAGACGGAGAGCGGCGCCGTCTTCAAGGGGAACGTCTTCGACGCTGGCTTCTCCGTCGCCGGGGGCCAGTTCGACGCCCTCAACAACGTCGAGTGCGTCTACGTCAAAGAGCCGCGCGGCTCCTACGACGTGCGCGTCATCGCTTCGGCGCTCCGGGCCAACGCCCGCCCGCCATTCGACAACGACCCCTGGCAGGACTTCGCCCTCGTCATAGACAACGCTGAGCGGGTCGAGGGGTGATGAGCGTCCGTCTTCGCCCGTCCGCCGCGGGGCGGTGCCCGTTGCGCGCCGCCTCACCTTTTCCACCTTCACCGTGACGGAGTAGTTTATGCGCAAATTGATCCTATGGTGCGCCACCCTCTCGCTGCTGGCGTCGGCACTAGCGTGGCACGCTTCCGCCGAGGAGCCGAAGCCCGAGCAGCCAAAGATTAACATCAGCGATGCGGATATGAACGTCGTGATCGAGGCGACGCTCGGCGGCGGGGCTACCAGCTTCTCGCGCACCGTCACGCTGACCATGACGGGCGGCAAGGATGACGAGACCAAGCAGGTCCAGGTCAGGCGCACAGACCTCGTGGACACCAGCCGCCACCTCGTCATCGACCGTGGCAATGTCAGCGTCACGGCCACGCTCACCAACGGCAAGCCGCAGGACGTGCCCATCACGATCAACAACGTCACCCGCTACGGCACCTACGAGGGCGAGATCAAACTGTGGCTGGCCGGGGCGAGCGAGGACTCGGCGCAAAAGATCAAACTGACGATCAAAGTCGCGCCGAAGATCGACGTGAAGACGCCGAACGCCTTCGGCGCCCAGGTGGCGCGTTGCACCCCACTCCCGTGCTCGTTGCAAGCGTGGCTGCCCTCGTGGTTAAAAGACCCGCGCCCCGGGATGTTGATCGACAGCCAGACGCCGGTGGAACTGCCCGTGAGCAGTCCGGAGATTACCCTGCGCGGCAACAAGACGGGGCGCGTTCTGACGACGAAGGATTTGGACTTGATCGTCGAGGACGGCAAGCTGACGCCCAACGGCTCGGCCCCCGTCGAGGTGAGGGTCAAGAACCTCGACGACCTTCAGCCCGACCGCTACGTCGGTGCGGCGCACTTCGTGCTGAAGGACTCGGAGGCGGCGACGGTCGTGCCTTTCACGCTCGACGTGCGCGACGCTCCCTGGTGGCCGCTCGTCGTTCTGGTGTTCGGCGTCGTCGTAGGCCGGCTCGTCAAGAACATGTCTTCGCCGGAGGCCGTGCTCCAACTCAAACTCATGCGCCGCGTCTTCAGGCTGCAAGGCGACATCCTCTCGCTCGGCAGCGCGGCAGATCGCGGCGTCTTGCTTAGACAGCTCAACGACCTCAAGCGGCGGATTAACGACGCGACCGAGACCGAGCAGGCGCTGACCCAGGAACTGGAGAAGCAGGAGGCGCGCGCACGCCTCCTGCTCCGACTGGAAGCGCTCGAACGCGACGCGGCGAACGTAACGGCGGAGCCCCTCAAGCAGCAGCTCGTGGCGAAGATTTCGGAGGCGCGCGGGGCCGTGCTCGCGGGGAGGTTTGAGGACTGCGGGCGGAACATCGCGGAGGCCGACACCCTCTTGCAGCAGGCGGGCGTGGCCGACATAGAGGGCGAGGACGCTCAGCAAATTCGCCTGGTGCGAAGCGCCATTGGCGACGCGGCCGAAGAAGCCGCGCGCGTCCGCGAAGTACACGAGGCGCCGCCGGCCACGCCGCCCGGCAGGCCTGCGAGATTGCTGGCGGCAATCGCCGGCACCGATCTGATGAGCGCCGAGGCGCGGTTCCTGTTCTGGCGTCCGCTCTTCTTCCTCCTCCTGCTCGTCCTGCTCGGCCTGCTCGGCCTGAAGACGCTCTACATCGACGCGGGTGCGAACTTCGGCGTCGAAGGCATCTACGACTACCTCGGCCTCTTCCTCTGGGGCTTGAGTGCCGACGTTGTGCAGCGGACGCTGCAAAACCTGCCGCTGCCCGGCGCGGCCACGGCGGGCAGGTGACCGGCCTCTTGGGCGCGGACCTCTCAGGGGTGTTAAGATAGCCGCCGAAGGCAATAAACCCCGCACGCCCCGCGAAGCCTTGGAGGTCGCATTATGGGAAACGTCTCCGACAAGCTGTCAGACCTTGTTAAGTCCGACGAGCCCGAGCGAGAAGTCAGCCTCAACGTGATGCTGCGCAAAAACCTCGACCGCGAGAAGGTCGCCGCGGTCGCCGAAGAACTTGCTCGTCTGTCGGCGGACAAGAAGCCCGTCGAGGTCCTTTCCGCCGCGCGGATGGTCTTGATGAAGGGGAAGCTCGGCTCCGTCAGGGCTATCTCCGAGCACCCCGGCGTCGAGTGGGTTGATCACGACACGGAGGCTCCCATCGAAGACCTGATCGACAGTTAAGAGGCGCGCCCGCGCCCACCGCCACCGCCTCCTCCCGCGCGTCTACGCGCCGCCCGCCCGAATCACCCGGAAGCCCCTTCCGACCCCACCCGGGACCTTCTTAAACTACGCCGCGCTGATCCTTCCCAAGCCCTCATCCGCCGATGAAATGTTTTAGGGCTACTCCACATACAGGTTTAGACGATTAACTGTTGCCGGCCAAGCCGGGGCTTCGTCAGGGCGGTGATCCATTCCGTCTCCGTACATTCAAAGCTTCAGGGTTTCTGCGCGCATGGCCCGCACCACCATTGTTAAGAAGAGGAAAAAAGAACATGAGACACCTGCTCGCCTTCGCCCTCCTACTCAGCACACTGCCGCCGACGGTTCCGGCCCGGTCGCTCCGGTTCGCCCCCGCCAGCCTGCCCGCACCTTTGCCGCAGGAGACGCCAACGCCCGCCCCATCTCCCACGCCAGACCCCGTCTTCGAGCAAGCGGAGCGGGAGGCGAAGCTGGCCGACGAGTTGAAGAAGAAGGCCGTCGCCGACAAGGAGCGTGCCGAGGCCGAAGCGGCCCGCCTCAAGGCGCTCGTGCAGCCGCTCGGCGCGCCGGCCAACGTCACCGTCCCGACCGGGAGCGTCACGACAGACGCCGCCGGCTGGGTCGAGTCGCAGATGCTGGCGCAGGAGGCGGCGCGCCAGATAAGTTCTAATCTCGCCTACTTCCTCTGCCGCAGGGCGATCACCCCGGGCGACGGGGACGCCGCCGCGGCGCAGATCAATACGCTCGTCATTTATAACAACAGCGACCTGACGAGTGTCGAGCTGTTCGGCGCGGTCAACGGCCAGTTGAAGATTCTGCGCGGCGACCTAGACGAAATGAACGACCTGTCGAAGCAGGCGCTCATCGCGACTGACCCGAAGACCGGGACGGGTGTCTTCAAACTCGACGGCACCGACGACACAGGTCCCCTGACCCTCTTCGCGGCGCCGGGCATTGCCACCGGCATCATCAAGTCGGTCGCCGAGCTGATAAACCTCTTCCGCACCGACACGTCCTTCACGAACAAAGCCATCACCCTCTCCGAAGATGTGGTGGTCTCGCACATCGTCCAAGACCTGACTAACAGGGGCTTCGCCGAGGACAAAGGCGACGGGAAGGAGGGCGACGGGCGCTGCACCGGCCCCGTCAGAGTTTACTACCCGGCGCTCTACCCGCCCAAACTGCTCGAAACCTCGGACAAGTCTGAACTGCTCAAGCTCCTTGACGCGGTCGAGAAGGCGAAGAACCATCTCGCCGGCAACGTCGAGAAGTTGGACGCGCGCGTTAAAGAACTGACGAAGTTCGTCGGCATGGCCGAAGACTTGAAGACGAAGGAGGAGAAGGACCTGCCGGCCAAGAAGAAAGAACTGGCGGAAGCGGGCTGCAACGGCAAACAGAAGAATTCGGACAAATGCAAGAAGCTCATAGAGGAGCGCGACGCGTTGGTCAAGGCCATCAACGAACTCGAAGCGGGCCTCGCCGAAATCAATAAGATCGAGAAGTTCAAGGACTGGATCGAGCAGCTAAAAGACCTGAAGGCGAAGGCGCAGGCGCTCGTCACCTCCACCTCGCTGGTCACGACCAAGCTCAACACGCCCGACGAGAACACTAAGCTCTCGGCCGTGGCCCAGTTGCTCAGGGCCGAGCGCCTGCACGGGATCATGATGAAGCCCGGCGTCTACACGCTGCGCGTCGCGGTTAAGGCCAACGGCACGACGAAGGTCAAGAAGAACCTCTTCGTGGACGCCAAAGTGAGGCACTCCGCAGGCGCCGACCTCACCTATCAGCTTTTCGACAGAGAGGGAGTTATCGCACAGGCCAACTCGGTGCAGTGCTACATCGAGTACCAGTCGGCGCGCGACGTGCAGGGCATCGTGAGCGGCGTCAAGAACGGCGTGAAGTGTAAGTCCGTCGTCGCGGTCGACGATTCGGACGGCGCGGGTGACGACGCCAAGAAGAAGGCTAAAGGCAACATCGGCGGCGCGGCCGGGTCGCGTTGACCAACCCGACAACACCCGGCGGTTCTAAATCGACACCTGGCAAAGGAGCTGAGGACATGGACGACAAAGTCGGAGAGACGCTGAGGGCGCGTTTGCAGACGGCGCAGGAGTACGACACGTTCGACGTGAACATCTTCCTCGAAGGCGAGCCGGCTGAGGCGGCGGCCCGCGGCGCGGGGGAGGCGGACTTCGCGGACGCCGCCGTTGACGTGGCCGCCGATGTGGCGTCCGCGTTGCAGGAGCATGCGGCGGCGAAGCAGCAGGGGCTGCTCGGCTACCTCTCGGAGGCGGGCACCACGGACGCCTTCGTCGACGCCGAGGTCTCGGTGCCGCAGGTGCGTAAGCTCCAGTCCTTCTGGATCAACAACGCCGTGGGCGCCGAGGTCTCGCGCGACGTACTCGAAGGCATCCTCTCACGGCCCGACGTGATACACGTCGAGCTGACCAAGCGCGCCGACATCAGTGAACTCGCCGACGCGTCGAAGAAATCCGCGAAAGGCGGGGGCGGGCGTAAGGGCCCGAAGAAGGACGGCGTGAAGGGCGGCGCGAAAGGGGCCGCCCGCGGCCCGCGGGCGAGGCGCGCCGGGGCGGACGCGGAGGACGAAGCCGATTACGACGTGGGCGGGCGTTTCAACGCTCTCGACTTCGTCCGCAGTGGCCTGACCTTCGAGCGGTTCGCCGAGACGGAGGATGCCGATGCCGCGCTGCCGACCTGGGGCGTCCAGCAGGTCAAGGCCCCGCTGCTGTGGCAACTCGGCATCAACGGCGACGGCGTGGTGACAGCCGTGATCGACACGGGCGTGAACTACGACCACCCGGACTTGAGCGGGCGGATGTGGGACGGCGGCGCGGAGTTCCCGAACCACGGGTTCGACTTCGCGTCCGAAGACAAAGACCCGCGCGACGAGGGCGCGCGCGGCTTCGGGCACGGCACGTTCTGCGCCGGCATCGTCGCCGGCGACGGCACGTCGGGCAAGCAGACGGGCGTCGCGCCGCGCGCGCGCATCATGGCCCTGCGCGTCGGTGGGCAGGAGCGTAACTTCTGGCGCGCGCTCGAATTCGCCGTGGAGCACCGCGCCCACGTCATCAGCATGTCGATGACTTGGAAATTTGACACGAACCCGAATTACCCCGGCTGGCGCAGGGTCTGCGAGGCCGTGCTCGCCGCGGGAATCCTGCACGCCAACAGCTCCGGCAACCAAGGCAATAACACGACGGACTACCCCATCCCCTTCAACATCGGCGCGCCCGGCAACTGTCCGCCGCCGCGCCTGCACCCGCTACAGCTCGA
Source organism: Acidobacteriota bacterium (assembly GCA_020200155.1). Classification (GTDB taxonomy): domain Bacteria; phylum Acidobacteriota; class Blastocatellia; order Pyrinomonadales; family Pyrinomonadaceae; genus JAIVJG01. Next base: position 40,276 of record JAIVJG010000001.1, read on the forward strand.
TCCCGGCGGCGGCACCGCCAACCTCTCGTCGCCTATCTCTTGCGGCGCGACCGATCAGGGCGACCGCCTCGCCAACTTCTCCGGGCGCGGCCCGTGCGCGTGGGAGAAGCCGCCTTACACCGACTACCCCTTCCAGAGCGGCGCAAAGCCCGGGCTCATCAAGCCCGACGTGTGCGCGCCCGGCGTCGGCATCACCTCCTGCAACTGGCGCTTTGCCGAGTCGGGCAACGCTTATGACACCGCCGATGGCACGTCTTTCTCCACGCCGACGGTTGCCGGCTGCCTTGCACTGCTGGCACACGCCTGTCTGCGCAGCGGCAATCCCGTCGTCCCTGCGCGCGTGCAGGAGGCGCTCGAAAATACCGCCGTCAGGATTCAGGGGCAGACGCGCGACAAAGAGATCCACTACGGCGCGGGCCGCATCGACGTGTTCGCCGCCTTCAAGTACGGGCAGTCCAGAGGGTGGTGGAACTAGATGGCTTTCCGCAAACGCTTCGTGACTAAGTACCTCAACCCGCTTGAGGTGGACGCGGAGATCGACGCGATCGCCGCCGAGTTCCCCGGGCTGTGCAGCCTCGAGACGCTACCGCTCTTGAGCCACGGCTACCAGGGCGAGCGGGCGGAGGCGCGCGGCCAACACCCCACGCGCGTGCTGCGCATCACCGCCCCGGGCGGGGCCGCCGAGAAGCCTGCCATCCTGCTCATGCGCTCGCACCACGCGCGCGAGTGGATCAACGCGCTGGCTGTCGTCGAGACCGCGCGGCAGTTGACGGAAAACTTCCGGCCCGGCGACGCCGACCCGCTCGTCAAGGGGCTGACCGGGATGCTCGAGCGCGTCGAAATCATCATCGTCCCGGAGAGCAACCCGGACGGCGCGCGCCTGAGTTTCTTCGACGCGGGGCGCAGGATGTGGCGCAAGAACTTGCGCCAGCCCGATGCCGGCGCGTGCCCCGGCGTAGACTGCAACCGGAACTTCCCGCAGTTCTTTGGCGAGGCCGGCTCTTCCTCGTCGCCCTGCGCCGAGACCTACCACGGCCCGCGCCCGCTCTCCGAGCCAGAGGCCCGCAACATCGCCACGCTCGCCGAGCGCCAGCGCAACATCGTCTTCGCAATCGACAGCCACTCGCACGGGCAGGCCATCTTCCGCCCCTCGCCCGGCGGCGGGCAGTTCGTCACGAGCGAGCCGGTCTCTGCCGCGGACGACGCGATCTACCGCCATCTGGAGGAGCGGATGAACGCCACCATCAGCGGCATACAGGGCGCGCGCTACGAGACCGGGAGCACGAGCAATCACGCCGGCACGACCGACGAATTCCTCTTCTTCGTGCACCGTGTCTTCGCCTTTGATCTCGAATGCGGGCTCGACTTCCAACCGCCGGAAGCGGACGCCGTGCTCGCGGCGCTAGAGGTGGCCGAGGCGACCAAGGCTTTAGGGCTGTGCGCCGCGGGCGCGACCGGGCTCGACGTGAGCGCCCTGCTGGCGCGGCGTCGCGAGCTTGAGTTCGACGCGACGGAGGCGGTCGCAGACGACGCCGACGCCCGCTCGGCTCCGTGGGAGATCGAGCCTCTCGCCGAGGAACACTGGCGCAGGTTCCGCGCGCGGCTCGCGCCGCTGGCGGGCGCAGCCGGATGGGCTACCGACCCAGCGTCGAGCGCGACCTTTACGCCGAGCCCGGCGAAGGGGCAAGTAAGACTCACAAGAGAAGGGCACAAAGGAGGAGCGAAGAGATGTCGAGAATAAGTGGCAGAGAGGGAGAAGGCGCGGGCGCCGGAGGGGCGGAACACGCGGCTGACGTGAATGACACCTTCAAGGTTCACCTGCTTGATGTCGGTGAGAAGCAGTACGGCGACTGCGTGCTCTGCCGGTTCGGCGATGAGACCGTGCTCCTCGACGGCTCGCACAGCGGCGACGAAGAGCACATCGTCAAGCAGCTCAAGCGGCTGCTCGGGCAGCAGACGCTGCCCCTCCGGGTGTCCCTCATCGTCGTCACGCACCCGCACGAGGATCACATCGGCTGCCTGCCGGGCCTCGTCGCCAACAACCAGTTGCGCGCCGAGTGGGCGCTGGTCGCCGACCCGAAGTACCGCTGGGGGGAGGCCGACGAGACGGACGCCTTCTTCGCCGGTCGCCACTACCGCGCGCGTGCCCTGACCGAGGCGTTGCTCGAAGAGGATCGCTCGGCGTGGGCCGACTCCGATCTGGCCCCGTTCATCGACAACGCGGGCTCGCTCTCGTCCACCTACAGGACGATGCTGCGGCAGCTCGAAGAGGGCGGCACGCACGTCGTCCGCAACGGCACAGACGCGCCAGACGAGTTGTTGCAGAGGTTCGAGGGGATCGGGCTGAAGGTGATCGGCCCGTCGAGAGCGCACCTGGAGGAGGCGGCCCGGCTGCTGCTCGAAGGGCGAGATGACACCCTCGACTTTGCCGCGGACGCCTTCACCGCAGATGAGACGATGGACACCGTCAGCGCCTACCGCAACTACTTCGTCGAGGTGGCCGACGCGTCGAGGCGGCCCAACGGCGGCGCGATCAACCTCCAGAGCATCGTGACGCAGTTCGAGTACCGCGAAGAGAAGTTGATCTTCGCGGGCGACATGCAGTTCACCGATCCCGACGTGGAGAGCGACATGCTGCGCCACAGCGTCCGCGAGTTGCGGCGGCAGATAGCCGAGGAGGCCGAGGCGTCCCCCTATAGCTTCGTCAAGCTGTCGCACCACGGCAGCCACAACGGCTTCGACGCGTCGTTCATGGAGCAGTTCGGCGCGAGCAAACTCTACGGAATCTGCGGAGGCCACTTCGACAACAAGAACTCGCACCCCGCACGCCCCGTGCTCGAACTGCTCGACGAGCACCGGGAGGAGATACGCTGGGTCAGGACTGATCACAACGGGCTCGTCACGATCAGCTTCGGCGTCGGGGCACCTAAGCTGCGGACGACCACGGGCGAGATCAACGACGCCACGCCGAACCACGAGACGCATCACACGGACGACGCGGCGGGCGGCGTGGACGCCTCGGATGCTTTCGTCGAAGAAGTCCGCGCCGGCAACCCGCCTGCGGCGGGCGACGGCGCGGCGCTCGCCGACGCCGCGCCCGCCGACGCCCTGAGTGCGACCCCGCCGTCCGGCGCGCTCGCCGCACAGTTCAACCGCGCTAAGGCCAACGGCTGGCTCCCCTTCTTCGCGGAGGCCGCGAGGAACTTCAACTGGCCGGTCGAACTACTTTTGGCCGTCGCCTCCCGCGAAACCAACATGAAGAACATTCTGGGCGACGGCGGGCACGGGCACGGCATCATGCAGATCGACGACCGTTCTTTCCCGGAGTTCACCAGTTCGGACCGCTGGAAAGACCCGCGGCAGAACATCCTGAAGGGTGCTGAAGTCCTCAGCGGCAAGCGCCGCTTCCTCTCGCGCCGCGGCGTTTCGGGGCAGGCGCTCACGCGCGCCAGCGTGGCCGCGTACAACGGCGGCGAGGGCCGGGTGCTGAGGGCCATCAACGCGGGGCGGGACGTTGACTCGGTCACGACGCATCAGAACTACTCGGCTGACGTGTTAGCGCGCGCCGCGGTTTTCAAAGGGCTGCTGTGATGATTGACCGTCTGGCGTCACTAAAAACTCAACGGTCAAGTCGCCTGAACTGAGCCGAACTGGAAACAGTTCGGCCTCCGCCTCAACTGGTGATTACCGCCTACAACTGGAACTTGGCCTAACCGATGTCTAACAAAAGGGGCGCGTCACTCACTGTGACGCGCCCCTTTCAATCTGAAGAGTGTAAAAGTTATGCTGCTATCAAGCCAGAATCCCGTGAGCGTCTGCACCTTGCGTTGGAACGGGATAAGCACTCATGCAGAAATAGAGCGGTTTTCAAATTAACGTAAGGCATAGCCACAATGTTTGAACCACGCGCGAGCGTCAGATTCGATAATGGTCTCGAAGGCTTGCTTGATCGCCTCGTCGAGTCTCTCGCTGGTGCGTGCTTTGGCCGCTCGTAAGTACGTCTTGATCTTTGACCAGCAACGCTCAATCGGGTTGAAGTCCGGCGAGT
>JAIVJG010000025.1 GCA_020200155.1 Acidobacteriota bacterium
GCTGATGACGTAGACGGAAACCTGCGCTTCGAGCAGAGAGCGCAACGCGGCTTCGAGCGTAGTCGCGCCGCGCCCGCTGTCAATCCCGTCGCTCAGGACGACGAGGGCGTGCCGCCTCTGGCCCTTCTGGAATTGATCGTGCGCCGCGAGCAGCAGCGCGTCGTTGAAGCGCGTGAAGACGCCGGGCGTGATGCGCCGGAGCGCGCGGCGAAGTTGCAGGCGGCTCTGCGTCCAGTCGAGCAGCAATTCGACGCGGTCGTCGAACTTAATCAGGCTGACACGATCTTCCGGCGCGAGCCGCGACGCGAACTGCTCGACGGCGCGGCGAAAATCTTCCAGGCTCGAAGCGACCGAGGACGAAGAGTCTATCAGCAGCGCGACATCCACCGGCACCTGCCTGAGCGCAAGGTCGTTCAGAGACTGTTCGCGCCCGTCCTCAATGACGCGAAAATCCTTTCGCGCGAGGTCGGTGACGAGATGGCCGCCCGCGTCGCGAACCGTCACCGGCAGCAGCACCTCGTTCGTGCTGATGGTCACGACCTCTTCGTCGTCAACCGGCTGCGCGTCCCGGCGCGGCGACGCGTTTCTTGGCCGCGTGTGATCCTGCGTCGAGGCCGGCGGGACAGAGACGACCAGCGCGGCGCACGCGTAGAACAAGAGGAGCGCGAACACGCGTCGCGCCCTCTTTCTGGCTGCCCCGTCACTCTTCCCTGCGTTCGTCTCGGCGGTCATCGCTTCACTTCTCCGGTCGCACCGGCTGCTCGCTTTCGTCGCCCATCGCGGCGCGCATCGCGGCGATGACGGGTTCGGCGACGCGGCGCTTGCGAAGCTCCGCGAGCTTCGACGCCGACAGGTCGAACTCCACCGGCGACTGTTCGATGCGACGAATAATCGTGCCCTCGCTGAACCCTGCCTCGACCAGTTCGACGACGGAATCGTTCGTGAGCGTCGGCGTCTTCTCAAGCTTCGGCGACGAAGCGCCGCCTGCTTCCACCGGCGGGCGCAGGATACGCACGGTGGCGCTCCCGCTCGTCTGCGTGTCGCCCTCGACTCCGCCGTGCCCGTTACGCGAACGCGTGCGCCCGCGCGAGCCGCCCGACGAGCCGAAGATGTCTACCTCACCCGAACCCTGCTTCTGCCCCTGCGTGCCGCCGGCCCTGCCGAAGAAGCCGTCGTCATCAAGTTCATCGCTCGACAGCAGACGGTCGTCTTCCCGCGCGAGCATGACGAGGATGACCTTTTCGCTGACGCCGTCCTTCTTGAGTTCGATCAAACGCTCCGGCGTGAGATCGAAACGCGCGGGCCTCGCGCGGATGATGGCGATGACGGTCTTTTCGCTGAACCCTGCGCGCACTAGTTTGACGACCGACGCGTTCGTCAAAGGCGCTTCCGCGCCCTGCGCGACGCTCCGCGCACGCGCCTGCGTCCCCGCCGTTGACCCGACAGCCAGCGCGAAGGCAACCAGCGCAACTTTCATCAATCCATTTCTCATCACGTTCACCTCACCCTGTATACAAGCCCGAATGAAAGTTGCGTTCCACAGAAATGATGAATGCGGAATGATAAATGAAAGGTAAAAGCCCGGCTTTCATTCATCGTTCATCACTCCGCATTCATCATTTCCTTCACTCTCCCTTTTGATAACGCGCGGAGATGCGCCGGACGTAGTTGCGCGTCTCGCGGTAGGGCGGCACGCGATGGCCGAACCTGACGACCGCGCCCTCGCCCGCGTTGTAGCCCGCGAGCACGAGGTCAACGCGGTTGCTGAACCTGCCGAGTAATTCTTTGAGATAGCGCGTGCCGCCCATCACGTTCTGCGCCGGGTCGCGCGAATTTCGCACGCCGAAGCGCGCCGCCGTGCCCGGCATCAACTGCATCAGGCCCGACGCGCCGACGGGACTGAGGGCGCGCGAGTTGAAATGCGACTCGTGCTCCATCACGCAGAAAACGAGGTACGGGTCAACGCTGAAGCGCGTGCCGTTCTGACGAATCAGCGCGTCGAGCCTGACGCTGCCGGTCGTCCATCTCGGCTCTCGCCGCGCGCGTTTGCCCGTGACGGGGTCGGGCATGTCGTCGGGCCGTGCGCGCTCCCTCTCGATGTGGTCAATGCGCGAACGCTCGATGAAGATGGAGAGATTGCCGCGCTTGTACCAGACGCCGTCCGTTGACTCCGTCGCTTCGTCAACCTCCATCTTCGCTCCGCCCACAAGGTAAATCCACACGGTCTGGACAGGCTGCGCGCCCGGCTGCGAGTCGTTGGCTGCCGTCTTCACGACGGCCACGTCGTTGACCGCGACGGCTAAAACTTTCGCGCCCGCTGCATCTTTCGCCTGCGCGTGTTCGATGCCGCGCACGCGTGCGCGCTCGACTAAATAAGTGACGCCGCTCAAGCGATACCAGATGCCCTGCGAGTCCTCCCAGGCCGCGTCAACCTCTATGGTCGAGCCGTCCGCCAGCCGCAACTGGTCTGCGCGAGCGGCTACCGAGCAGGCAAAGAGAAGCGCGACGAGCGCCAGCGTGGTTCTCATCAATGACGGGCAGCGTCTCCGCAACGGCACTTGTCCCTGCCCGTCGCACGGCATCGAAGTTCGAGTCTGCTGCGGGCGCGAGTAGCGGGCAGGGACAAGCCTTGTCCACGAAGTGCTGGAAATGTTTCTCGATTTAAAGAGCGAGGGGGTTAGCATCGAGTAGCTCCTGTGTGTTCCGGCGGCCAGCCTCCTGCTGCGCGAAGCCGTGCGATGCGCCGAAGTAGTTGCGCCACGCGGCATCAATCAGGCGCGCGTTGACCTCCGGCGGGCGAGCCTCGAAGAGACAGATGTCGGACATGCGGTCGAGCAAATCGCGCGGCTCGCACGCTTTCATCTGGCGGTGTTCGAGGATGTAATTGTTCAAGAGGTGGTCGAGGCACGATTGCTCTACGCGCAGGCCACGCGTATGCGCGGCGCGCTTGAAAATCTCCACGTAGGCCGAGGGCGTCGGCGATTCGACGCGCGCACGATAGCCCATGCGCCGCAGAAACGCTTCGTCAACCAAATCCTTTTCTTCGAGGTTCGTGGAGAAAACGACGAGTTGCTCGAACGGCACTTCGATTTTCTTGCCCGTGTGCAGCGTCAAATAATCAACGCGGCGCTCAAGCGGCACGATCCAGCGATTGAGCAGGTCGTGCGGCGCGACTCTCTGCCGACCGAAGTCGTCAATGACGAGCGTGCCGCCGTTCGACTTCATCTGAAACGGCGCTTCGTAGAATCTGGCGGCGCTGCTCCACGCGAGGTCTGCGTCGTCGAGCGTCAACTCGCCGCCGACGATGACGAGCGGGCGCTCGATGCACACCCAGCGGCGGTCGTAATCGGCGGGCGTCTCTTCTTCGGGCGAGGGGCGGTGATTGTGCGAGTCGAAGACGCGAATAATTTGCCCGTCAACTTCGATGGCGTAGGGAATCCAGATATTGCCGGGCAGCCCCGCGTTGATCCTCTCGGCAACGGCAGTCTTGCCCGTCCCCGGCGGGCCTGTGATAAAGAGAGAGCGGCGCGAGTTGATGACGCAGCCCATCGTTTGCAGCAACGAATCCGGCAGCACGAGGTCGCGGAACGCGGCGCGCACCGTCTCTGCGGAAGCCGCGCGTGCGGGCACGGCTTGCAGGCGCATCATGTGCGCGTAGTCGCGCAGAGAGACGGGCGCGGGGCCGACGTAGCCACACATCTCACGCGCACGCGCGACGCGCTCCCAACCTCGATCCAGCATCGCGTAGCGCGTCGCCCCGACCGCCGCCTGCATCTTCACCTCGATCAATTTCTCGCGCGAGAGATGATGCAGAAACTCTTCGACGAGTGCGCGCGGCAGGCACATCTCGTCGGCGATTGAAGCGGTCGTCGGATCGGGCGACTGCGCGACGTGCTTCAGCGCGAGGTCGCAGAGAAAGCTCGCGGCCACGTCCGTGTCGGCGGTCTCCTGCGGCACGGGCGGCCCCATGCTCTCCATCTCCGTGCGCGTGAGAATTTCTGTGTGCGTCATGGTTTGAACCTCGCTTCCATTGCTCTCCTTTAATTCCCTCCGGCAGCAACCGCGTCGCGCGCGTCGGCGGCTCCGAGCACGTGGCGCGTCTGTTCGGCTTCGTCCGGGTGGCCCGTGCGCGCGTAGAGGTCTGCGAGACGGCGCAGGACATTGGCCGAGTCGGGTTGCAGGCGACGCGCCTGTTCGTAATGCCTGACGGCCTCGTCGTCGCGTCCCATTCGTTCGAGAAGCGCGGCGACGTTGGTGTGCCCGTTGAAATCGCCGCCCGCGCGCGAGAAGCTCTTGTAGGCGTCTTCGTACTTGCCGAGACGGCACTGCGCGAGCGCGAGGTTGTTCAGGATGCGCTGATCGTTCGGCGCATACTTCGCCGCGCGTTTCAGGCGATCAATTGCCGCGCGGTAGTTGCCGTTGACGTAGAGCGAGTAGCCTAGATTGTTGAGCGTCTGCGCGTCGCGCTCGTTGAGGTCAATGGCGCGCTCGTAAGAATCCTTCGCGCGGTCGTGCAGGCCCTTGCGGTCGTAGGCGACGGCGAGCAGGCTGTGCGCCTGGCTCAACTTCGGGTCGAGCGAGGCGGCGCGCGAAAGCTCTGCAATCGCTTCGTTCAACTGCCCGCCTTCGAGCAGCGCGCGGCCCTTGTCGAGATAATCGCGCGCTGTGCCTTCCGTCCCGGAGACGCGCGACTCTTCGCGCCGCTTCTCTTCGAGGCGCATGACGCCGACGCTCTCAAATTTCGCCGCATCCTTCTCCGTCATGCGCGCGAGCTTGTTGTCGTCACCACCGATGCCGATCAATTTACCGACGGCCTTGAAGGGCGCTTTGAAGATGCGCGCGAAGCGATTGCCGCTCTTCTTCTGCTGCATGCCCGCGCCGGTCGCGCCGGCGGGCGCATCCTTCGCGGCGATGACGTTGGTTGCGGTGTCGCCTTCGCGCTCGTCGCCTTCGACGCTCCACAGGAAAGAGAAACCGAGCGTCAGAAAGAAAGCGATGGCGACGGCGATGACGGCGCGTCTCTTAAACATAACTTGAGCCTCCCTCACATATTGCCGAATGTGTCCATGAGGTTGATGAACGCGGGGCCGAGAAGTGCGATGAAGAGCGTCGGGAAAAGGAAACAGGCGAGCGGGAACAACAGCTTGACCGCCGCCTTCTGCGCGGCCTGCTCGGCGCGCTGGCGTCGCTTCGTGCGTAAAGAGTCGGCGTAGACGCGCACGGCGCGTGCGATGGAAGTGCCGAAGCGGTCGGCCTGAATCAGCATCGCGCAGAGGCTACGCAGGTCGTCCACGCCGGTACGCTCCGCGAGGTTACGCAGAGCCTCGTCGCGCTCACGCCCGACGCGAATTTCGAGGTTGGTCAGCTCGAACTCTTCGCTGATCTCCGGGTGCACGTCCTTCAATTCTTCGCCGACGCGGATGAGCGCGGCGTTCAAGCCGAGTCCGGCTTCGATGGAGACGACCAGCAGGTCGAGCGCGTCGGCGAGTCCCCAACGGACGCGCTGCTGGCGGCTCTTTATCATCCGCTTGAGGCAATAGCGCGGCAGCATGAATCCCGCGATGAAGGCCGCGAGAATCCACATCACTGCGCTGCCCAGCGGTCGCCCGACGACGGCGCAGACGAGCGCGACCGCCGCCGGGAAGGCGACGAGCGAGGCGAGTTGCAGCGCGCGATAGACGACCGGCGCACTCGCGGAACGATAGCCCGCAGTCATCAACTGCTTTTGCAGTTTGTCCGCTTCGGCGGCTGAAGGCGGAGCGATGCGACCGAGCGGCGCGGCGACGCGCCCGGCCAGCGCCGCGACAGGCGATTCTTCGGCGTAAGCGGAAGGTTCTGCTGTCGCGCCCTCCGCCACACCCATTCGCTTGAGCCGTTCGGTGGCCGCGCTTGGCGGACGAAACATCAGCCAGTATGCCGCCATCGCGCCGAGCGTGATGCAGATGAAGGTGGAGATGGTAATGATGAGAATCATAATTTTTTCAAGTCGCCGGCAGGCCGGCATTCTGTCTCGATTGGCTTCCGGCTACTAAATTTTAATGTTCAGAATCTTGCGTATGACGAGCATGCCTGTGATCTGCAAAGCGCAGGCGAGCGCCATCAGTTTGTGCCCGCGCGGGTCGCTCCAGAGCACGCTCATGTAGTCGGGGTTCATTATCGTGACGGCGAGCGCGATGAAGATCGGCAGGCCGCAGAGAATCCATGCAGACATGCGCGAAGATGTCGTCAACGTGCGGAGGTCTTCGAGGATGCGGAAGCGCTCGCGGATCGTGTGCGCGACCTTCTCCAAAACTTCGGCGAGATTGCCGCCCGTGTCGCGCTGGATGAGAATCGCCGTGATGCACAGACGCAAATCGAGCAGAGGCACGCGCTCGTACAAATTCCCCAGCGCCAACTTGAGCGAGAGGCCGAGATTTTGTTCCTCGTAAGTTTTGCGAAACTCTGTGGCAATCGGCTCCGGCATTTCGGTCGCGACCATGTGGAGCGATTCGGCGAAGGCGTGCCCGGCGGAGAGAGCGCGGCTGATGAGTTCGAGCGCGTCCGGCAGCAGCGAGAGAAAAGCGTTGAGCCGCTTACGCCTTTTCCACACCACGTGGATAAACGGCGCGACGGCGGCGGAGATTGCGGCGAGGGCGATGATGGGCCACATCGGCGTGAGCATAGAGACGGCCAGCGCCGCGAGGATGCCCGCCATCAACGAGAACATCATCAAACGCGTCACAGTGATGTGCAGGTCGGCCTGATCGAGCAGGCGCTTGAGGCGCGTGGCGAGATGCAGGTTGACCATCAAGCGATTGAGCAGGGGGATTTCGCTCATCAACTCTTCGCGCGCCAGTCGGACTTCCGGGTCGCCTGAATGCGCGGAGTAGCTCAGAGCCTCTGCGAGACGCGCCTGTAGGCGCACGCGCTTCTTCTCCGAGCCGTGCGTCGCCAGCACGTAGCCGCTATAGGTCAGGAACAGGCAGAAGGCAAAAACGAGAAAGGGGATCATTGGTTCACCAGTTGTTATGCTTCTTCAAAAAACACGCGCGGCAGTTGCATGCCGTACTGCTTGAGCCGTTCGGCGAAGCGGGGGCGCACGCCGGTCGGGCGGAAGTGGCCGAGGACACGACCTTCCTTGTCCATCCCCTTGCGCTCGAATTGGAAAATTTCCTGCATCGTGATGATCTCGCCTTCCATCCCCGTGATTTCAGAGATGGAGGTGATGCGCCGCGTGCCGTCCGAGAGGCGTGCGGCCTGAATGACGAGGTTGATGGCCGAAGCGATCTGCTGGCGCATCGCGCGGTCGGAGAGGCGCATGCCCGTCATCTGGATCATCGTCTCGATGCGCGCCAGCGCGTCGCGCGGGGTGTTGGCGTGAATCGTCGTCAGGCTGCCGTCGTGGCCCGTGTTCATGGCTTGCAGCATGTCAATCGCCTCGCCGCCGCGCACCTCGCCGATGACGATGCGGTCTGGACGCATGCGAAGCGCGTTCTTGACGAGGTCGCGCTGCGAGACTTCGCCCTTGCCTTCGATGTTCGGCGGGCGTGTTTCAAGACGGACGGTGTGCGGTTGCTGCAACTGTAGCTCAGCCGAATCTTCAATCGTGACGATGCGCTGGTTTTCGGGAATATAGGCCGAGAGCGCGTTCAGGAGCGTCGTCTTGCCCGCGCCCGTGCCGCCGGAGATGAGTATGTTGAGGCGCGCGTGGACGCACATCTCGAACATCTCCGCCATCTCTTTCGTCAGCGCGTTTTTTTCGATGAGCGAGTTGATACGCAAAGGCTCCGCGCCGAAGCGGCGAATCGAGATGACGGGGCCGTCGAGCGCGAGCGGGGGGATGATGGCGTTGACGCGCGAGCCGTCTTTCAGGCGCGCGTCAACCATCGGCGAAGATTCGTCTATGCGCCGACCGACCGACGAGACGATGCGCTCGATGACGCGCATCAGGTGCTCGTTGTCTTTGAACTCGACGTTGGTGCGTTCGAGCTTGCCGCGCCGCTCGATGTAGATGTTGTGCGGCGAGTTGACGAGGATGTCGGAGATGGTCGGGTCTGAGAGCAGAGGCTCAAGCGGGCCGAGGCCGAACAGTTCGTGTCGCACGTCTTCGACGAGACGCTCGCGCTCGGTCGTCGAGAGCGGCGTGTTTTCGGTCGCCAGCAAATCCTCTGCGAGCCGCGCCACTTCCGAACGCAGTTGGTCGGGTTCGAGCAGTCCGAGCTTGGTCAAGTCCATGCGGTTGATGACGGCGCGATGAAGACGCTGCTTCATCTCCTGAAAGACCTGCTGTTTATTGACAGCCGGTTCGTCGCCCGCGCCCGCCGCGCCGCCGCGCATGAATGTGCTGCCCGCCGCTGCTGTCTCTCTCACCAATCTTTCGCGCAGTGCCATGTTTGTCTTTACCTGATGGAAGATTTTGAAATCGAAAAAACTTGTTCGAGACTTGAAGGGACGTTTCAAGCCACGGCTTGATTCGTCTCAGAAACTCTCGCCCGTTAAATTGCCGCAGGCTCTTTCTTTTCGTCGAACATCGCCTGCCCCGCGCCAGACGCGCCGGAGACTTTCGCATGGCGACGGAAGAGGCCGCCGAGCAGCCGGCGCGGTTTATCTTCCGCGTCCGCCGGGTTGATCTGCGCTGGCGCGGCCTTGTGGCCGGCGATGCGCGCGGCGATTTGTCGCAGCTCGCCCGCGATTTTCGACGTTGGCTCAGACTCGACGAGCGGCTGGCCGAGGTTGATCGAGTTGACCGCCGTGCGATAGTCGCTCGTGATGATGCCCATCACGCGCTCGCCGAGGTAGCGTTCGACCTGCCGTAGATCGAGGTCAATCTGCTTGCTCCAACGGTTGACGATGAAGTGGACTTTGTGGCGCGGGTAGCCGAGGCGGTCGAAGATGGCGAGCGCACGCTGCGCGCAGCGTATCGCAGGAATGTCGAGCGTCAGGACGAAAAGGATTTCGTCAACCTGGTCGAGAGCAGCGAGCGTGATGGAGTCGAACGTATGCTGCGGGTCAATCACCACGTAGTCGTAACGCTCGCGCAGGATTCGCAATACGTCGAAGACGTGCTCCGGCTCGATGTCGTCGGCGTCGTCGGCCTCGCGCGGCGCGGCGAGCAGAGAGAGGTTCGCGGAGTGCGGGGCGAGATAGCTTTTCAGGAGCGCGTCGTCCACGCGTTCGCGGTTTTCGACGAGGTCGGCGATGGAGTATTTCGGCTCGACGCCGAGAAAAAGCGTCAGGTCGCCTGCCTGCAAGTTGAGGTCAACGAGGACGGTCGGTGCGCCCATCACCGCCGCCAAATTGGTCGCGATAAACGAAGTGCCGCAGCCGCCCTTGCTTGAGAAGACGGCGACGGCGCGGCCCTGCTTCTTCGGCGCTTCCTCCTGCACGGCGCACAGCTCGGAGACGCGCTCGATGACGGTTTTGAATTCTTCCTTGATGAGCGGGAGGCGCAGGAATTCGCGTGCGCCCGCGCGCAGGCTGCTCAGGATGAGATCGGGCGAGGCGTCGGGCGAGGCGCAGATAACGCCCATGTTCGGAAACTCGGCCTTCAGCGTCTCGACGAACCTGAGGGCCGGCCCCGACTGTGCGCCGAGGACGACGATGGCGGCGGACGGTCGCAGGCGCTTGACCTCTGCGTGCAACTGCTCGATGTCGTCGCCAGCCGCCAGCAGTTGCGTCCCGTCGCACGCCGCGAGCGCGCCGCGCAGTTCGCGCAGAGAGTCTATGCCGGCGCTTAGAATAACGAAGGTGAGTTGTTTGGTCATCACTGATCCTTAACGGGTGTTGAAATCCTGCCGTCGCCGTAGGCTCATAAATTCGGCGGGACGTAGCCGGCGTTCTCCCCCGTCAGAGTCGTCCGATAGGCGGGCATTCTGATGGCCGTGCCGAGCAGAGGGAGGACGAAGTTGAAGTCGTAATCATTAATGCTGACCGTTGTGCGCCCGGCGCTGACGCCGAAGCTCGAATAGTCAACCTGCACGTTACTCGCCTGTAGCCCCTTCAGGAGTGGTTGCGCACCGGTCGAGGGGTTCGGGTCTCCGTAGATGACGACGTTCTTCGTGCGCTCGACGGAGGTTGAAGAATTCGCGCACGCGGCGTCGCCGGGGTTGCACTGGTTGATGGCGTAACGCGCGCCGCGCCGCGCCGCGTCCGTCAGTGCGTTGTGCGTCCAGAGGAGTATGCCGAATTCGAGGACGGCGAAAATCACCGTCAGGAAAATGGTTGCGCCGACGGCGAACTCCACGAGCGCCGCACCGCGTTGATCTTGTCCGAATCGTTTAAGACGCAACACTGGAGTCCCCTTTCAGCGCACGCGGTTTCAGTAGATGTATTTCATGGACACGCTCGGATTCACGTCAATTTTCAGCGAGACGTTTGTGTTGCCGGTCAGCTTGCCGAGGTCGAACAGCGGTTGATACTGAAAATTGACGATTTTCGCCGTGACCACCTGCACGCCTGAGACGGTGGACGGCTGGATGTCCACGTTGGCGCATTGCAGGTTGGGAATCACGGGCGTCCCGGAGCAGCCCCCGGACTGGTCGCCGAAGGCGGCGAGGCTCTTGGCTTGACCGAGGCTCGCGGAGTCGAACGGGCGGCTGATGGCGTAGCGCGCACCGGCGCGTGCCGCCTTCGCGAGCGTCGAGTAGGTGTAGAAGAAGCGCCCGAACTCCGCCGTCGCCGCGAAGAAGAGGATGATGACGGGAAGCACGATGGCGAGTTCGACCAGTTGTGTGCCGCGCTCGTCGCGCAACGTGAACTGATCGAGCCGGTGTCGCAATGTCTTGAGACTTATCAACAACGTCATCGTGCGACCTCATTTGTAAAGAACCGGAATCGCCAACTCCTGCATGCCGGGGCCGCCGTTCGGGTCGTAGCCGCCCGCGCCGACCACCGTCCGCAGCCCGATGTACTCGACCTGAAGGTCGCCGCCGTTACCGCCGCCTACGCTACTGCGCAGGAAGAAAGCGCCGATGCGGAAAATCTGGACGTTGGTGCGCCCGCCGTCGAACTCGCTCTCCTTGATGATCGGGATGAGGACGACGCGCCGCCCGGAGACGCCCGTCCCGCGCGTCGGCGCTTGGAAGATGCTGCCGCCCTGCTGTCCGGGCTGCTGGCTGTCGAGGTACTGCTGGTACGTGATGCCCTCGCGCACGTTCGCGTCGGGCGGGTAGATTGCCGGGTCGAGTCCGCTCGAATAGTCGCCGAAGCGTGTGTTGATGCCCTGTCTGACCGCGCCCGCCGTCACGCCCGGCTTGGTCGGAACCGTGTCGCCCACGCCGACCTGACTATGCACGCCGTTCGCCAGGCCCACACGGTCGTCGCTGCCCCCGGAGCCGTCAATGTTAAGTATCTGGTAGTCGCCGGGGCTGACGAAGTTGGCCGGTGCGCGGCGGATTGTGTAGAGGTTGCCGGGCAAAATATCCTGACCGTCGTTGCTGGTAATGACCGTGACCGGCAGGATGTGCTCGAAGTAGTTAGGGGCGACGGACATCCCTGCTACCGCCGTCGCGCCAACGTCGTGCGAACCGCCGAGCACGAATGATGCGAAGAAGACTTTGACGGCCTTGTTCGGCACAGTGACCTTCACGAAGCGAATCTTCGAGGCCACAGGCTTCGCGCTCGACTCGCTCAGGTCTGACCCGTTGTCGAAGTCGGAGAGGTTGACGGCGAAGCGCACATCCGCGCGCTGTATGGCCGTAGCCTGCTTGCTGAACTCGTAGCTGTTGAGCGCGCTGACGGCTACGTCCGTCGCCTTTGTGATGCCGCCGTCGTCCGAGTTGAGCGAAGACGCACCGGCCAGCGCCGCCGAGTCCGCCGCGTTTTGCAATTCGTTCTTCACCAGATAGAAGTGGCCGAGGTCAACACACATCCCGGTCGCGAGGAGGAAGGCCAGCATGCCGAACGTGCTCAAGGCCAGTACAGACCCGCGCTCGCGGCGGCGTCCGGCCTGAGTTACCCGTCTGAGTTTCACTGACATATTCATTCTCCTTTCGCCAACTCTTACGATTCTTACCGCGACACGAGAACCCCTCGGCGGGCGTGTGCGTCGCGTGTCCAGCGCCCGGCTTCCATGAACGACCGGCTCGCGCGCACTACCTCGGCGGCGCTACTGCGACCGGCGGCGGCACGATGGCTGCCGCAGGGTCGAGCAGAGCGGAGGTGGCTGCCGTACCGGCGCTCGCCGTCGCTTTCGCGGGCACGCCCGCAGCCGGCGCGTTGCTCGACGGGACGTTGTTCACCGCGCCGCTGCTTTTATCGCCCGTCGAGAATCCGCTCGGCCCCTGTATGCCTTCGCCCTTCGGCTCGATGCCGAGCGGCGAACCTTTCTTGAGGCCGTCAATGCCGCGCATCTGTGGCAGGTCGTCGCGGTTCACAGGCTTCACGAGTTGCGCCGTGACGATGAACATCAGTTCCGTCTCGTTCTTCTGAAAATTCTTCGAGCGGAAGAGCGCGCCGAGGATGGGTATGTCGCCGAGGACGGGAATCTTCGAGAGCGAACTCGTCTCGCTGTTGTCGAGCAGGCCGCCGAGGGCGAAGCTCTGGCCGTCGCGCAGTTCGATGCCCGTCTTGGCGCGGCGCGTCTTGAGGGCGGGGATCAGGAAGCCGTTGAACTTGACGCCGTTGGAGAAATCAATCGTCGAGACTTCGGGTTCGAGTTCGAGGCGGATGTGGTCTTCGTCAATGATCGTCGGCTTGAAGTTGAGGCGCACGCCGTACTCCTTGAAGACGACGCTGACGGAGTTGCCGCCCTGTCCGCCCTGCACGATGGGCACGGGAAACTCGCCGCCCGCGAGGAAGCTCGCCGTCTGCCCGTCCATCGCGATCAAATTCGGTTCGGCCAGTTCGCGCAGTACGCCCTGCGTCTGCAACGCGCGCAGAGCAAGCAGGGTGTTCCCGGCCATCGCGTAGACGTTGAGCGAGCTGGCGATTGACCCGAACATGCTGCCGTTCTCCACCTTGCCGAGCGTCCACGGGCCGGAGCCAGTGTTGGTGTAAGCGCCGTGGCCGGGGCTGCCCTGATAGGCAGGAGCGAGCGCGAGATCGCGCATGCGGTTGCGGCTGACCTCGGCCACGCGCACCTGCAACTGCACCTGCGTCGCGTCCTTGACGGGCGTCTGAAGCATGTTGACGGTCTTGAAGCCCGCGGCCTGCACCACAGAGTCAACCTGCTCGGAGGTCTTCGCGTTGGTGACGCTGCCGGAGATGACGACCGAGCCGTTGGCCTGGCTCAGTCGCACGTCGTCTTTGGGAAAGAGCGCGCGGATTTGCGAGTCAATGAGCGAAAGGTTCGCGCGCACGAACACGTCGAAGACGAGGAACTTGCCCGATTTCTGTTCCCACGCGATGAAGTTGACCTGCCCGAAAGCTTTGCCGTTGACGAGCACCTGATCCGGCGCGACCAGAACCGCCTCGGCGATGTCCGGGTTCGAGACGGAGAAGCGCCCGATGGGCTTGTCGAAGTTGATGACGCGCGACTGCCCTACGAGCACGTTGATCGGCGTCGCTTCCGTCGCCCCGCCGTTGAAGGAAGCGCTGACGGAAGTTCCCTGCGCGCCGGCCCGTCCAGACATGCCGAAGAGCATGCAGGCGGCGCAGGCGAGCAG